>NZ_CP166961.1:613182-919773 GCF_041410465.1 Thalassotalea sp. 273M-4 | reverse complement strand
GCAATCCCACCACTGCCACCAAAACCAGGTACACGAACAATAACCCTATCTAAAGTGCCGTCCTCGTAGTGTTTAAGCAACTTAGATTCGATTTTTTTCATATTGGCTGCGTTATTTTCAAAACTCGCCCCTTCGGCTCCTCGCATAATTAAGAATGCACCACCTCTATCTTCTTTGGGGGCAAACTCGCTTGGGATCTTGTCAAAAATCACATACAAGCTACTAAACGCAAGAGCCATAACCACCACTATCATTAATGGTTGTTTGATAACAGAAGCAACGACCTGACCATAACGCGTTTCCAACTTGGCAAAGGCCTTATCTAAAATTTGGCCCAAAGAGGAACTGCGCTGACGATGTTTTAATAATTTCGAACACATCATCGGCGTTAAAGATAAGGCGGTGACGCTTGAAAAAATCACCGCGGCGGCAATCGCTAAAGCAAATTCGGTAAATAAACGACCGATATCGCCAGAGATAAAAATTAATGGTACGAATACCGCGACCAATACGAGCGTGGTCGCTACCACCGCAAAAGCCACCTCTCGACCGCCATGGTACGCCGCCATTAACGGTTTTTCGCCATTTTCGATGCGACGATAAATGTTTTCTAACACCACGATAGAGTCATCAACCACCAATCCGATGGCAAGGACTAATGCCAATAGGGTCAATAAGTTAATCGAAAACCCTAAAAGCGATAGCACGATCATCGAGCCAATTAAAGCAATAGGCACGGTCACCGCCGGAATAAAGGTAGCTCGGATATTGCCAAGAAAAATGAAAATCACCAAGATAACCATCACCATGGCAATACCTAAGGTGTTATATACCTCGTCAATCGACTCTTTAATAAAGATACTGGAGTCATAACTTGGTACAATTTCAGTCCCGGCTGGCAAGTTAAGCTGAATAGCCTCCATTTCTTTTTGTGCGGCTTTTACCACATCAATGGTGTTGGCTTGAGACTGCTTGATAATCCCAAGCCCCACCATGTTGCGCCCGTTACCTTTAAACAAGGTCTCATCGGTTCTCGCATCCACTTTAACCACTGCAACATCGCTTAAGCGAATAAGTGAATTGTCTTGACCACGGGCAATAACCATATCGGCAAAATCCACATCGGTCTTATAACTTCGAGCCACTCGCACACTAAAGTTTCGGTCGATGGACTTGATCTCGCCTGCAGGCAGTTCCACGTTTTCGGCCCGTAATGTGCTCTCAATGTCACTGACGGTGATCCCGCGAGCGGCCATCGCTTGGCGATCAAGAATGATTCTCATCGCATAAGTGCGCCCACCGCCAACCATAATTTCGGCAACCCCATTGACCACCGCAAATCGATCGACAATGTAGCGATTGGCGTAATCGGTTAATTCAAGGGTATTAAAAACATCACTTTGCAAGGTAAACCAAGCGATAACATCTTCTCGATCATCAGATTTACGCACTTCCGGGGGATTGGCTTGTTCCGGTAATCGACTTAATTGTGACGATATTTTTTCGCGCACATCATTTGCCGCCCCATCAATATCACGGTCAATGTCAAATTCAATAGAGATATTCGAACGACCATCTCGCGAAGAGGATTGGATCGTTTTAACGCCTTCAATACCACTGATTTTATCTTCTAAAATTTTGGTTATCTTAGTTTCGACAATAGCGGCAGAAGCCCCAGGATATGAGGTTGAGACACTCACAATCGGCTTGTCAGTATCTGGGTATTCTCTTAATGGCAACAATAAAAAAGCTAAAATACCAAAAGTAACAATAAGTAAGTTAAGAACCGTTGCAAATACCGGTCTTTTTACCGACAGATCAGAGAGGATCATAAACCACTCCCTGAAAATTCATTATCTAACTTTACTTGCGCGCCATCACGCAGCTTTAAAGCGCCTTCAATAACCACTTGTTCATCTTGTTCAAGACCCGATAATATTTCAACAACCCCAGGTTTTCTGCGACCGACTTCGATGTACTTACGTTTAGCTACATTGTCCTCAACGACAAAGACAAAATGACGGTCTTCAAATGGGATCACCGCACTTTCTGGAAGTTGCAACACTTGCTCAACATTGCGCACTAAGGAAATGGTCATTAACATACCTGGGCGTAATTTAAGTTCAGGGTTTGGAATTTCTGCTCGAATAACGATGGTACGCGTACTTGGGTCAACACGCGAGGCGATGCTCGTGACTTTGCCTTCAAAGGTTTTATCGTTGTAAGCAATATTACCCGCTTCAATTGATTGACCAATTTTTAACGTTGGCAAAAATCGCTCAGGAATAGCAAAGTCGACTTTAATAGTGTCTAAGTCATCCAAGCTGGTGATCACATCGCCATTACGGACCAATGCCCCCACACTCACTTGTCTAAAGCCAAGTTGTCCATCAAATGGCGCTCGAATGGTTAAACTATCTAAAACCGCCTGAGCACTCGATAATCGGGCGACAATGGCATCCGTTTTGGCTTTTTGATCATCAAGTTCTGATATCGCAGCCACTTTCTTTTGCAACAGTTCTTTATAACGGTTTAACTGTGCCGTCGACTCGGCTAAATTAGCTTCAAGCTCTTTAACCTTTGCTTGCTCTTCAGCTTTGACGAGTTCAACTAAGATATCACCTTTTTTAACTCGATCACCGTCACTAAAGTGAATACTTTCAACAAGGTCCGAGTATTGAGCTGTAATATTGACTTGTTCGTTCGCTTTCGCAGTACCTAAAGCTTCTACTTCATCAACAAATTTGGCTTCTATTACATTGGTGGTTTTTACGGTTACCACCCGGGCTCGGCGCTCAACACTTTGATTAGGTTTAGGCCAATTTAAAAAAATTAATAACACCACCAAAACGGCAGATAAAAGAATTAATGGAAGACGAGAAGAGTTTGCATTGTCCATAAAAAAGCTCTTGTAAAAATTAAACTGACGGCAATATAGCCTAGTTTATGGTACAAAACGATAAGTTTACGCTGAGTTACAATTTTCTCAGGTTAAATTGAGCGTCGTAACAAGCTATAATCACCCCAACACCTGTTAAATTCCCTAATGAAACCAAGGAAATAAAATGAACAAGCTCGCTATCGTTGCCGCCCTTTTACTGGCTTTTTTTGGCGCGATGCTATGGTATCTAGCATCAGCCGACTGGAATGGCTTTGTAAAATCACAAGTAGAACTGCATAGCAGCAACGCCCTTTCTCGTGAGGTTCAGCTCGCAAAGGTTGAAATGAATATGCCTCAAGGTGTGGGAACGCTTTATGGTCTAACGGTGGCAAACAACGAAAATCAAAAACAAGCCAATCTATTAGCCATAGATGAGGTGTTAATTGATATTAATCCAGAAACCTTAACAGCCGCCTTTGTGGTTATCGACTCTGTTCGAATAAACAAGGTGCACGCGTTTGTTGAATTAAGGCAAAACAATCAGAGCAATATTGCCGACATCCTTGCTTTTATCGAACAAACCAATAGCCCAAATGATGCTCAAGAGAAGCCGACCAAGAGTAAGAAAAAAAAGGTTACAAAGATTTCTATTAAATCACTTATAATCAATGATTTAACTATAGAATTTACGGACCAAAGCATTCCCCCTATTCACCCCAGCACAACGCCTATTGCGTTAGAATTTATTGGCGGTGAGCAAGGCGTTGATGCCAATAAACTTGCCAGTGAGATTGCCAAGATATTATTTGAGCAAATCGAAAACGCCACAACTATGGCACTTGAATCGCATTAATTGAACTTACCAGACCAGAGTTTGACTCTGGTCTTGTTCTCAGCTAGATATTGAAAGACATCACAAGCCCTAAAGTGCCTAGCCGATATGAATGCGTCGAAAGTAAGTATACAGCAACAACTCAAAAACCATCTCATCGCCATCATAAGCCTGTTTATAGCCGTTTCGTCGCTGGCTTATAATACTTGGCGTAATGAGGTCACTGAATACAATCGCAACGTTAGAACCTCATCGTTTGAAGTGTTAATGTCGTTAACACAATTACAGTTATTAATTGATTACGCTTTTTACGACGACAACAATACCAAACAAGACCCGATAAAAGGCTGGAGCTATGTCCTCTATATGGAGGACTTAGCACAAACCATTTCGCCACAAACCGAAAGCCAAATAGACGACCTAAAAAGCACTTGGCAACAACACTGGCAACAAGTCGACAACAACAAAGAAAGCGTTGATTTATTAACAAAGGAAATCAGTGAAAGTCGAAAGCTGGTTCTCAAAACGCTAAAACAATTACACTGAGCCAGAATTATAAGATCAATACTAAACCAATAAGGTTTATTGTGATACTTGCCAAAATTCTAATAAATCTTCGGATAAACTCTTATTAGGTACTTCGATAATACGGCCAAGCTCTTTTTCTTTAGCGTACATAATGATGGTAGGGGTGTATTTAACTTGATGCGACTCAGCCAGACCTAAAGGGTCCGATTTGTGTCTATCTAAAGCTATTAAGTTTATTTGATGACCGTGATCATTAAATATTTTTAATAAGCGAGGTACTTCACGCTGACTGTCATGACACCAGGTCGCAAAATACACATCTATGTGCACATCTTGAGGTAAGGTTTTCGCGGCTTTGACTTCATCATCACTTGGTATGTAATTAAAATAGCTGTTAGCAAAATCGTCAAATTGACTATGTAATGCCACTTTAGTGGTTTTACCAACCAGATCAACATCTACCTTATTGGCCGCCATCACAGGCTTAAAAAGACTTAAAAGAACTAACCAGCAACCCCAACTCACGGTTGTTTTAAATCGATTATCTGTGGTTCGAAATAACATCACTTGTCCTTAGCTTTTTCTAATAATGAACGCGACTCACGTAAGAAGCTGTTCGCATCATCGCCAAACCAATTGGCGACCTGCTCGAAGGTGTCGATAAATTCTTGCTTGTTACCTTGCTCTACCGAGGTTAACAAATCTACGAAGCGACTGGCAAATCGCTTCATCATTTCAACATGTGCAGGATTGGCAAAGATGATATCGGCGTATAAATGAGGGTCTTGCGCAAACAAACGCCCAACCATCACTAATTCAAGGCGATATATAGGCGAACTCATTGCCAATAATTTTTCTAAGTCGACATTTTCTGCCACTAAATGGGCGCCATAACACACCGTCGAAAAGTGACGCATGACCTGTACCATGGCCATCGCCTCGTCATGTTCAGCCGAGCTGGTGATAAAGTTATTCGCCCCCCAAACCTGCAGTTGGTCAAGCAGCCATTGGTATTGTTGAGGCATACGACCATGGCATACAATGATCGTTTGCTTGATCATCCCTGTAACATCGGGACCAAACATCGGATGCAAACCAACCACGGGGCCTTGATGTACTTTTAACATCGTATTTAGTGGTGACTGTTTGACACTGGTTAAATCGGCTAAAATGCAATTTTTGGGTAACTGGGTTAATTTTTCAATAATAGCTTGAGTTATGTTGATTGGGACGGCGACGATTACCAAGCCTGCATCTTTTAAAATCGCCTCACTGTGCTGCCAGTCATCTTTATCGAGTATTTTAACTTGATAGCCCGTGCGGGCAAACAAGTCAACAAATACCCCACCGAGTTGCCCATACCCACCGATAATAACAACATCACCCGCACCAGGATTAACACAGCGATAGCCTTTGGCATCTTGCGAAGAATAGGAGTCACGCATGATGCGACGAAAGACATCTTCAATCATATCTTCATTGACTCCAACGCTAGTGGCCTGTGCACGTAACTTAAGTAATAATTGAGCCTCTCGCTCGGGTGCAAAAATAGGCATACCAACTTGGCTTTTTAATTCACCTACTTTACTGGTGACCTGGCGTCGTTTGGCTAATAAGGTGACTAGCTCTTGGTCAATAAGATCAATTTGATCACGACATTGCTGCAAATTTTGTTCGAACGATTCCATAACTTGGCCTGCGCTTAATTGCCTATTCGTTGTGGTAGCACTTTGCCAAGCTTAGCGTGTGCTTTTGCTAATAAATCGGCGGTAGTTTGCCAATCAATGCAGGCATCGGTCACCGATACACCATAGGTTAATTGCTCTTTTGGTAAGTCAGAACTTTGATTACCACCATTAAGATGGCTTTCTAACATAATACCTATAATGGACTTATTACCATCACAAATTTGATTAAATACATTATCCGCGACAAGTGGTTGACGATTGTGATCTTTACTTGAATTGGCATGACTGCAATCCACCACTAAGGCTTTTTCAAGCTTGGCTTGCTCTAGACTTTGTTCGCATAGGGCAACATTAACCGAGTCGTAATTAGGCTGTTTACCACCACGTAAAATCACATGCCCATCTGGGTTACCTGAAGTGCGCAACAATGCCACTTGCCCTTCAAGGTTTATGCCCATAAAACGATGTGGGGATGCCGCTGATTGCATCGCATTAATCGCCACATCCAAGCTACCATTGGTACCATTTTTAAAACCAATTGGCATCGATAAACCACTGGCCATTTCGCGGTGTGTTTGCGACTCGGTAGTACGAGCACCAATAGCCGACCAACTAAAAAGTTCGGCTAAGTATTGTGGCGATATCGGATCTAATGCTTCGGTTGCGAGTGGCAAGCCAAGTTCCGTCAAATAAATCAATAACTCACGAGCGGTTTTTAAGCCCTGTTCAACATCAAAACTGCCGTCCATGTGGGGATCGTTAATTAAGCCTTTCCACCCCACCGTAGTACGTGGTTTTTCAAAATACACTCGCATCACAATGTACAAAGTATCTTTATATTCGTCGTGTAATGCCTTTAATTTACGCCCATATTCTTTTGCTGCTTCAATATCATGTACAGAGCATGGACCTGAGATGACCAATAAGCGAGGATCATTTTTATGAATGATATTGGCAATACTTTGCCTCGCATCGAGAATAAACTCTCGACCTTTATCGGATAAAGGCAAAAGTTGTTTTAATTCATTTGGGGTCATTAATACTTCTTCAGAATTAACGTGAATATCATTCAGTTTTCCATTGTGCATGGCAGTCGGCATAGCGGTTTCCGTATAAAAAGTTGTGGTGAAAAATAAAATGCAGGGTGTAACGAAGTAAGTACAGACTTACCAATAAAGATAGGTATGGCGATAATATCGAAATTTGAATTGTTGGTAGAGGTTATTCATATCTTTGTGCGTTGCAATCAAAATTATTGGTTGGTATTTACAGCCAATGAGCTAGAAGAAGATTGTTCCCCTTGACAGACATCTGCAAAATACCGACTCGTCCGAGTACTTTATTATTAAAACTTTTCCCACTGGCTTGCAAGGAAAAAAACGGTTTTAATCAAAATAAGCCTGAAAACTTTTTCTCAGCCAATACTTATACCAATCCCATTAACCGAAAAAGGCAAAGGTTAAGACACCGAAAGCAACCTAAATTTTATCTAAAAAAAATGCCAGTCAGGTGTCTGACTGGCATTTTCATTGGGTCATAAGTAATGAGATTACTTAGCCAACTTTTCCTTGATACGTGCTTTCTTACCAGAAAGTTCACGTAGGTAGTAAAGCTTAGCTTGACGCACGTCACCACGACGCTTAACATTAATTTCTGCAACTAATGGGCTGTGTGTCTGGAATACACGTTCTACACCTTCACCGCTTGAGATCTTACGAACGGTAAAAGATGAATGCAATCCGCGGTTTTTCTTAGCGATTACCACACCTTCGAAAGCCTGAAGACGCTCTTTGTCACCTTCTTTAACTTTTACTTTAACAACTAAAGTATCACCAGGAGCGAACGCTGGTACGTCAGTTTTCATTTGCTCTTGTTCGAGCATGTCAATGATTTTACTCATAATACACCTTTATTCCTAGAATATACTGCTAATCTTCGCAAGTTTGATGTTGCTGTTTTATCAGCGCTAACATCTGTTCTTGCTCGGCAGTCAGAGCTAGGTTAGCTAGTAAATCTGGACGTCGAATCCAGGTACGTTCTAATGACTGTTGCATGCGCCATTTACGAATGTTTTCATGATTACCGCTCAGTAGCACGCTAGGTACCGATTTGCCATCCAGAACTTCTGGACGGGTATAGTGAGGACAATCAAGTAAACCGTCAGAAAATGAATCCTGTTCAGCTGACTGATTGTGTCCCAATACACCAGGTACAAATCTTACCACTGCATCGATTAAGGTCATCGCAGGCAGTTCGCCTCCCGTTAACACAAAATCGCCGATCGACCACTCTTCGTCTATATCAGATTCAATGAGTCTTTCGTCTATGCCTTCATAACGCCCTGCAATTAATACCAGGGATTTATGTTGCGATAATTCACGTACACCGTTTTGGTCAAGCTTTCGTCCCTGTGGTGATAGGTAGATAACATGCGCATCTTCGCCAGCCTGTTGTTTGGCGGCATTAATGGCATCTCGCAAAGGTTGCACCATCATCAGCATTCCCGGTCCACCGCCGTATGGGCGATCGTCCACGGTTCTGTGCTTATCATGGGTAAATTCCCTTGGGTTTATGGTATTAAAGTCCACCAACCCGTTGCGAATTGCTCTTCCTGTCACCCCAGACTCAGTGATAGCAGTAAACATTTCGGGAAAAAGGCTAATCACCTCTATCCGCATTTTACAGTTATCCATTGAGTTAGAAACCCGGGTCCCAGTCCACGTTAATTTGTTTCATTTCAAGTGATACATTTTTTATCACTTGTTGATCTAAGTAAGGAATTAACCTTTCTTTTTTGCCAAACCCATCATTCGGGTTGGCTTTAACAACCAGTACATCGTTTGAACCTGTTTCCATGATGTCTGTTACTTTGCCAAAGTTATAACCTTGCTCATTAACAACCGTCATGCCAATCAGATCACGCCAGTAAAACTCACCTTCAGGTAAATCTGGTAATAATGAATCGTCTATCGTAATTTCAGCACCCGTTTTAAGTTGGGCATCATTACGATCGTTGACTCCGGCAAATTTAGCGATTAAACCATTATTATGGCGTCTCCACTCACTTACCGTCACTGTTTGTTTTTTTCCGCCTAAATCTAAGATCCAAGGGGAATAATCAAAAATTGCTTCCGGGTTATCTGTAAAAGAATGAACTTTCAACCAACCTTTAATGCCGTAAACAGCACCAATTTTTCCAAGGGTGACATCTTTATTCATAATTTACTTAATCTCCCACAATTTTCTAAGCTAATTAAGCCGCAGATGCGTCTTTTACTAACTTAGCTACACGATCAGATACCGCTGCACCTTGACCAACCCAGTGGTTGATGCGGTCGATGTCTAAACGTAATTTTTCTGCCTGACCTTGGGCAGTTGGGTTGAAGAAACCTACTTTCTCGATGAAACGACCATCGCGAGAGTTACGGCTGTCAGCAACAACCACTTGATAAAATGGGCGCTTTTTTGCGCCGCCACGAGCTAAACGAATGGTAACCATACCGTCCTCTATATTTAAGTTATAAAACGATTTTCCAGACACTTCCCAACCCATAAGGGTTAGAAAAGCTCGCAGATTTTACGCTTTTACAAATAAAAAGCAAGTATTAACCACAAAATAGCCAGAAATAATCGGAAAAAATACGAGCGAAAAAACATGATCACTGATAAAATCGCGCTTTCTCGCCAACCACAAAGACAATTTTAGCAAATTATCTACATAGAGATTGTATTCAATGTCATCAATTACCAATAATAATAGTAAAGGTTTGTTACTCGCCTTAATCACTGCCGTTATGTGGGGGCTTTTACCCTTAGCCTTAGGCAGTGTATTAAAGTTGATGGATGCATATACCATTACCTGGTATCGCTTTATTTTTGCCGCGGTTGCTGTTGGCATATTACTGTTTAAACGACAAAAACTACCTACCCACTTACTGCAAAGTAAAAAGCTGATAAAAACCATGCTGATCACCTCGGTATTTTTATCCTTGAATTATATTCTCTATTTAAGCTCGCTGTATTTTGTTCCCGCTGAAACCGCACAAATGCTGATCCAAATGGCGCCTTTTATGATGTTAGTGGGTAGTGTGCTTATTCTAAAAGAGTCTTTTAGCCGCGGTCAGATGGTAGGCTCATTCGTATTAATCACTGGCTTGTGTTTATTTTTCAACCAACAATTTAGCAACACATCTTCACTAGACCGAGAAGATTTTTTGATTGGGTTCGCGATCATGGTTGGTGCTTCTGTCACTTGGGCAGCGTACGCTATTTTACAAAAGCAAATGCTGAAATCGTTTAGCTCAAACCAAATTATGTGGTGTATTTATCTGCTTAGCAGTTTTTTCTTTTTTCCTCTATCGTCACCATTTCAGGTCGAGGCATTTGATTGGTTAGCCATCGCCTTACTCTTTTTCTGTTGTGCCAACACCCTTATTGCCTATGGCACATTTGCAGAGTCTCTGCAATATTGGCCGGCGTCTAAAGTAAGTGCGGTACTGGCGATTACCCCTTTATTAACCGTAGTGTTCGCAACGATTGCCAGTGCTCTTTGGCCTCATCTATATCAAGCTCAAAAACTCAACTTTTTAGCTTATCTGGGGGCCATATTTGTGGTATTAGGCTCAATGCTAACGGCACTAGGGCATAAAATATTCAGCAGAGAGAGAGTTTCTGCTTTATTGCGAATTAAACAGACAAAGCGCTAGTTTATAAAAGCAAATAATAGACCTAAAAAAACGGCCTAATTAAGGCCGTTTTTTGTTTAGAGTATATGTTGACGATTACCCTACCCGGTAGTTACAAATTAGAACCAAGGTAAGTTAATTGGCCATATCAATATAGTGTGGGCTTGAATTTAACGCTTTTTGTGAGCCTTTTAATGAAAAGTTATAACCGCATAAACTGAATTGGCCTCGAATCGCTAATAAGCGAATGACGGTTTCAGTATCAAGCGGTGAAAAATTAGCGTAATAATTACCAGCATCTTCAATTTCGACTGACAGGGTTCTAACCGAATCACCACGATTAAATTCAATCGCCGCACAGGTATCATCGCCTTTGGCAGTCGTTTGAGACCAAATAACGCCATCATCTAATAAGTCTGCTTTCCAGTGAATGATCAAACCTTGATGCTCACTAAGGAGCAAATAAAAATCATCCGGCATAGCCAATAAGTGTTGTCGAATTTTTGCCTTATCGATAATAACAGGGTTTTCTGCTTCCCTACTGCTGTTTAGCTCTTGCTGTGCAGGTACGGTCAACATTGGCCAAGTCAAACTCACTAACGAAATGAGCATCAGCGTTGCCATTATCAAATGCGTCGCAAGTTTGTACTGCTTATAATACGTTTGCAGTTGTTCAATCCAAATATGGCTAGAAGTTGAGGGGGCATTTATCGACACAGCAGGATCAGTAGCAAACTGCTGTGTTGTTATGCCCGCAAACTCATCATTATCTTGAGGAGGTTGTTGACCAAATAAACTGGGTTCAATACGCTCAGTTCGTCTGTGGTTAGATTCAACAAGCGGTTGCAAAAAAGAAGAAAGATCAACGGGTCCGGCGTAGCCAAGTTGATAATTTACCTCTTCGGCACTTTTTTGCACCGATAGCCAAAAAGTCAAACAATAACAAAAACTGAAGGCAAGAAAGGCTAACCCAGACTCGAGTAACACACTGAGTATGGCTGCAGCCAAAAACAACAGAGCATTAAGCCCCGCGAATAACCTTTTTAACTTGCCATCATGACAACGTCTAAGCGACGATGCATAGGCAACAAAAGTAAATGCGAAAGCAAAAATACATTGAGCAGCAAAACCACTGATGATCGTGCTGCCAAGAAATAAAAATGCGACGCTAAATGAGAATAAAGAGATTAAAAAGCGGCCGCCATGTTCACGGCCTTGTAAACAAATAAATGACTTAAAAAGCTGCACGACTGTTCTCAACCTTAATCAATTGACGGTAACGATGAAAGACAGGATTAACGACGGAAAAACCCGCCTGGTCCACCCATGCCGCCCATACCACCAGGAGGCATCATCCCTTTCATCGAACGCATCATTTTTTGCATTCCGCCTTTACCAGACATTTTTTTCATCATTTTTTGCATTTGAGTAAATTGCTTAAGCAACTTATTAACGTCTTGAATTTGGGTTCCAGAACCGGCGGCAATTCGGCGTTTACGAGAACCTTTGATGATTTCAGGGCGTTCGCGTTCAGCCGGGGTCATAGAATTGATAATGGCTTCCATACGCACGGTAATTTTATCGTCCATTTGACCTTTAATTTGATCGGACATCCCACCCATACCAGGCAGTTTGTCCATAAGGCCCATCATACCGCCCATAGATTTCATTTGAACTAATTGCTCGCGAAAATCTTCTAAATCAAAACCTTTACCACTTTTAACTTTGTTGGCGAGCTTTTGCGCTTTTTCCTTATCAACCTTTTGCTCTACTTCTTCAATTAAAGATAGAACGTCGCCCATCCCTAAAATACGAGACGCAACACGGTCAGGATGGAATGGCTCAAGGGCATCAATTTTTTCACCCGCACCTAAGAACTTAATCGGTTTGCCGGTGATGTGACGAATAGATAAGGCCGCACCGCCACGGGCATCACCGTCGGTTTTTGTTAAGATAACACCGGTTAATGGTAAGGCTTCATTAAAGGCCTTGGCCGTATTGGCGGCATCTTGACCGGTCATTGCATCAACCACAAATAAGGTTTCAACCGGGTTTATTTGACTATGCAGTTGTTGGATTTCATCCATCATCTCGCCATCAACATGCAAACGACCGGCGGTATCAACAAGAACAACATCAATAAATTGTTTCTTCGCCTGAGCGATGGCCGCATTGGCTATATCGACCGGCTTTTGAGAAATGTCACTAGGGAAAAACTCGGCATTGACTTCACTGGCCAGTGTTTCCAACTGTTTTATTGCCGCTGGACGATAAACATCGGCACTAACCACCATGACCTTTTTCTTTTCTCGTTCTTGTAAAAACTTTGCCAGCTTGGCTACGGAGGTCGTTTTACCCGCGCCTTGCAAACCTGCCATAAGCACAACCGCTGGTGGCGCGGCTTTTAAATCAAGGGCTTCGTTAGCAGCCCCCATCGCGGCTTCAAGTTCGGTACGAACAATTTTGACAAAAATTTGACCAGGGGTAAGACTTTTAGATACTTCTTGCCCGACCGCACGTTCTTTTACATTGGCAATAAATTCACGGATAACAGGTAAAGCAACATCAGCTTCGAGTAAAGCCATTCGAACTTCACGTAACGTATCTTTAATATTGTCTTCGGTAAGACGGCCACGGCCACTGATATTTTTCAGCGTTTTAGTCAAACGATCAGATAAATTTTCGAACATAGGAGAGTTTGCCAATTTAATAATTCAATAAAGCGGTATTATACCAATCCATTTAAGAAAATATACTTAATCGCAACCGGTTTATTTTAATTCGACAATAAAAAGTCTCACTGAAACAATTTACGGGTTTTATATTTACTAAACTGGGATACAATAACCTTGATTATTTTTACTGTGGATGTGAGGAATATGGACCTAGTCGTGCTTTGGAGTCAAAACTTATTGCAACTCGCTAACGAAGCAAGTCCTTGGCTCATTTTGGGCTTGATTATAGCGGGGTTGATGAAAACGTGGGTACCAACCCAAATATTAACTCAACATTTAGGAAAAGGTAAAAGAGCGATTGTTAAAGCGGCATTTATTGGTGCCCCCCTACCTTTATGCTCATGTGGGGTTATTCCTGTTGCCAGCCAACTTAGACGTTCTGGCGCATCCCCTTCGGCAACTTCAGCGTTCCTTGTTGCCACACCTGAAACCGGTGTTGACTCGGTATCGGTTTCGTACGCGTTGCTTGGCCCTGTCATGGCAATATATCGTCCATTTGCGGCCATTATGTCGGCGATTATTACTGGCTTTTTAGTGCTTGCTCGCGATCATAACAGCAATGAAAAGTCGCCATCGCTATCGTCTCAACCAAGGTCAAGTAGTGCGTGTTGTAGTAGCGACAAAACACCAGTTGCGAAACCGGTTAAAACGTCCTGTTGTAGCACCAGCGAAGAGCCAAAACAATCAGCTACCAGTTGCCATCCCCAAACAGCTCCAGCACTGCAAAGCATCACACAAGCCACGCCTAGTATATCGGCAACGAGCACAGTAACCCTTGCGCGTAATAGCTCTTGTTGCTCTGCTGCCAAAGTTAAACCACTGAGTTGGGTTGATAAAACCCTGTTAGGGTTTAAATACGCCTTCACCCAACTGCTTGATGACATTGTCGTTTGGCTGTTTATTGGGTTGGTATTTGCCACCACGATTCGTACCTTTTTAGCAACCGATTTCTTGTTACAATATGGCAGTGGGTTAGTCGCGATGTTGGTAATGATATGCTTATCCATACCAATGTATATTTGCGCAACGGCATCAACACCGATTGCTGCCGGTTTTATTATGGCGGGAATATCACCTGGCACTGCCTTAGTCTTTATGATGGCAGGCCCAGCAACTAATATTTCCACTTTAGGGGTGATCAAAAAGGAAATGGGTAGCAGTGTCCTAACTCGCTACTTACTTGGTGTTGCCTTGTCGGCAATCGGTTTTGGCTTATTACTCGATGCTGGCCTTAATTATTTTAATATCAACATCTCGGAACAAATGAGTCACAGCCACGAACTATTACCGGCGTGGTTCGCTTTAACTTGCACCCTGATTTTAATATTTTTTGCGATCAAACCTTTGCGTCGTATGTCATTGAAATAATTAGCTCTTGCTAATTTTGTTTGATGAGATTAATTTGCTAATGTTTAGATTACAATAAGCAAAATGATCGCCAACTCATGACACTAGGTGAATGGGTTGTATCGAATAACCGCGTTAACATTAATAGATTAATAAAAAATTTTAAGGGGTATCCATTGAGCATGGTAAGTATGCTGACTCTATTGGTAATTTCACTTTACCTGTTATCAGCTTTAGCTGTTATTACGAGACTATTTCACCCTGAAGGACCCAAGCCAAACGTTTACTTAACCTTAGGTTGGCTGGCGCTTATTGGTCATGCCTTGTTGTTATCAGGAAGTTGGTTTTTAAATGCTGATTTGAATTTTAGTTTTAATAATATGCTCTCATTGATGAGCTTTGTAATCGCCCTGGTGGTCTCGACCATTGCCGTTAAATATAAAGCCGACCTTATTTTACCCGTGGTGTATTTTGTCACGGCCATTTTGCTAACTCTGGTCGGGCTTTTGCCTTCCCATCAACATATGGTCATAGACCTTAATAAACTTAGTTTAATTGTTCACATTAGCAGCGCATTATTGGCGTTTGCTATTTTAATGATTGCCACTTTGTACGCGTTTCAAGTCAGTTATATTAATTTAAAACTGAAAAACAAAAAGCTTCTATCTTTAAGTCATTTACCACCATTGATGCAAGTAGAGGGGCAGTTTTTTAAAATTTTATTGCTCGGTACCAGCTGTTTGTTTTTATCTTTGCTGATTGGCTTTGTGTTTATTGACGACTTTATCACCAAAGAAAATGCCCATAAAACCGTCTTATCGCTTGTGGCCTTGCTGGTATATTGCAGCATTCTTTGGGGGCACTTTAGCCAAGGCTGGCGAGGTAAAAGGATTTTGACCTTGGTTATTGTGGCAAGTTTTCTCCTGACGCTGTCTTATTTTGGCAGTAAATTTGTGAAAGAATTTTTATTATCATAACAAACACGTTAATATGACGTTAGGCCATAGTGGCTTTTGCTTTTTATTAATTATTAGGATCATTTTTTGGACGGCATATCTACAGGTACTCTCTTTACCCTTCTTGGGGTTTTGATAGTCATCTCTGCGTACTTTTCCAGTTCTGAAACCGGTATGATGTCATTAAATCGATATCGGTTACGTCACTTAGAACAAAACAATCATCGTGGCGCTAAACGAGTTACCAAGTTACTCGATCGCACAGACCGATTAATCGGTTTAATTTTAATCGGTAATAACCTAGTCAATATTGCAGCATCCTCGATAGCGACAATTATCGGTATACGTTTACTCGGGCCAGGCCCAGTTACCATGGTTTACGTGACAGTGACTTTAACCTTAGTCGTATTGATTTTTGCTGAAGTTACCCCTAAAACCTTAGCCGCACTTTATCCAGAAAAAATTGCCTTTCCAAGCTCGGTTATTTTAACCATCTTATTAAAAATCTTTTTGCCTGTGGTGATGATTGTTAACTGGGTTACTAATGGGATTTTAATATTACTGCGGATCAGTCCAGAGAATCGAGAAGAACACAGCTTAAGCTCTGAAGAACTGAGAACGGTGGTCAATGAATCAAGTGCTCTTTTACCTCAAAAGAACCAAGATATGTTAGTGAGCATTCTTGATTTAGAAAAGGTTACGGTTGAAGATATCATGATCCCACGCAGTGAAATCAATGGTATCGATATCAATGATGATTGGAAAAGCATCCAAAAGCAGCTCACCCAAGCAAACCACACCCGCGTCATTTTGTATCGCGACAGCATCGATGATGTGGTTGGATATATACACATGCGAGATGCGGCAAGAATCATTTCAAAACGTCAATTTTCCAAAGCCACCTTATTGCGCGCTGTGAGAGAGTTATACTTTATTCCTGAAGGCACTCAACTCAATGTCCAGTTGCTTAAATTTCAGCACGCCAAAGAACGTTTAGGTTTGGTTGTTGATGAATATGGCGACATTCAAGGTTTGGTTACCTTAGAAGATATTTTAGAAGAGATCGTAGGTGACTTTACCACCACGATGGAACCTGCCCCAAGTGATGAAGTGCATCGCCAACCTGATGGTACCTATTTGGTTGATGGCAGTGCCAACGTCAGAGAAATCAATAAAGAAATGGACTGGCACTTTCCGATTGATGGCCCCAAAACCCTTAATGGCTTGATTTTGGAATACTTAGAAGATATTCCAGAGCCTAACATCAGTATGCGAATAGCCGGTTATCCGATAGAAATTGTTGATGTTACCGATAATATGATTAAAACCGTGCGTATTATGCCAGAGTATTATATCGACGAGTAATCGCCAGATTAAGAGGCAAAATATCAGTAAAAAGGAGCATATTGCTCCTTTTTAACTAGCGCTGACCTGTCCTCATTTTACTTTTAAGATGACAATAAACCCCATCTTAGGTCTAATAAAATAACGCGCGCCATAACCAGCTGCTATCTAATTCATCTTTACAAGTATTAAGTTGTTGACCATATACTTTAGCTCGGCTTTCAACCTTACGAGACACTTTCTTGAGCCAGGGCTTTCTATTGTAAGATTTCTTTCTAAAACCACCCCAGCCTTCATGGTAATTTAGGTATTGATTATAGGGGTCCCATTTTGACACCCCATTGACCTTTTGAGTTTTATAAATAAACCAGCCCATAAAATCGATGGCATCATCAAAATCATCTCGATCTGCACCACCGTTGTCTGTCTCATTAATATAATCTTGCCAAGTTAAAGTTTTAGCCTGTGAAAAACCATAGGCTGTACTTACCCGCCCCCAAGGGATAAAACCAAGCAGGTAATCACGAGGTGGTAAGGCATCAGAGCGAAATGAACTTTCTTGATACATCATACTCATGGGCACATGAATTGGCACCCCCCAACGCTCTTGCATGTCCTTAGCACCTTCGTACCAATCATGTTTCTCACGAAATATTTCACATAAGTTTTCGGTGTTTTTTGGCGGTGCTGTGGCGCAGCCCGATAATAATACGCATAAAGAGATAGAAGAGAGTGATTTTAAAGAGGCCATATTGGTAAAAAGTTGATTCAATGGGGCTTCAGTTTGCCATGTTTAAAAAAAATATAAAATAGTTAGATTATATTTGAACTTTTAAATCGAATTAGGCTCTATACATTTAGTATGTTTATTTTCCCTGACTACTTTAACACTCATCTTTATGGGTGTTTTTTTTTGCCGATAATTTTTTCTGTTTTGCCGCAGATAAAAAACGCTATTATTCCCTCTGTTAAAAACATTTAGTCATTTTATATACAAAACAATAAGATAAAAAAAGAACCTATGTTTACTTTACTTTTTTGATTATTTTTTGAACTTCCAGCTGATTCTTGCATCATACATATGAAAGCTTTTTCTCCCTGGACTGCTTTCATAGATTACGGCGCGTTTATTCTATTAACGCGCTTTTTTTTTGTCCTAAATTTATCTTTAAAGCGAGCGCGTTAGAATCGTTTATGGCTATGCTAACAGCCATCAATAGGGCGATTATTTTCATAAAAAAAACGCATACCAAAGTATGCGTTTAACCAATAGTTAATAATATATTTTAATTCAGATGTTTAACGCTTATATAGAGCTTTACTTGAATTAAAAAGTTCCATTATTTAGCAAAATATTCGACTAAAAACTGATCAAAGCTGACGCTATCAGCGTGTTCTATTTGCTGCTGCTGTTGAATGGATTCTGTCGCGAGTTGCTGTAAATATTGCTCACTAAATTCGCTATATGAATGTTGTTCAAGTTGTGTCTTATACTTGTTTGCCAACTCCAAAGACCAAGAAATAATACTGGTATCTTCTTGCATCAGTTGTTGCACAATTTTAGCTGAAGGCGTTTTTGCAATATCGTTAATTTTTTCTAGCTCTTTAGCTATCACTTCACTGTATTGGGTCGTACCGTAGGCTGTATCTAATAACTTAGCTATCTGGTTAAAGTCACTAAACAGCTCATTGCCCCATGTTTTAATACTTTTTTCCGTGCCTAAATCGTTTAATTTAAGTTCAGGGTTTCTGCCCTGCATCACCACGTCATTGGTATTTTTACTAAATTGACCGTATTGCTCTTTGCTGAACGTGCCACTTTCAGCTAATACACAATACGTTAAAAACACATCCAAAAAGCGCATCTGATCAGCATCTATGCCAGTATTCACAAATGGATTAACATCCATTGCCCTTACTTCAATGTATTCAACACCGCCTTGTTCGAGCGCCTCGGATGGTTTTTGCCCTGACTTTGCAACACGTTTAGGGCGTATTGGAGCATATAATTCATTTTCAATTTGCAATACATTAGAGTTAAGTTGCTGGTACTTACCATCGACTTTAACCCCAATTTTAGCAAATTCTTCTGACGGCAAATTAATGGCATTACGAACACCGTTAATGTAACTTTGCAAACTGTTATAACAGATGCTTAGGCTAGATTGTGCCTTATTGGTATAGCCCAAGTCGCTCATTCGCAAAGACGTTGCATATTCTAAATACAAGCAACCTGAGGGGGTTTTCTTAAATGGAAACGCATGCGGTTTGTTTTGTAAAAATGAGGTACACAGTGCCGGTGAGCTACCAAACAAATACGGAATTAACCAACCATATCGCTTGTAGTTACGAATAAGAGAAAAATAGCGCTCTGAAATAAAATCTTGCAGTTCTTGTGTGTCTTGGCAAAACAGTTGTAGATGTTGCCAAAACTCAGGTGAAAAAGAAAAGTTAAAATGAATTCCAGCAATCACCTGCATTAATGAACCGTATCGATTTTTAAGACCTTGACGATAAACCGTCTTCATTTTGCCAATATTGGACTCTCCGTATTGGGCTAACTGTATATCGTCTTCCTTTGCGACAATGCAAGGCATACTCATAGGCCAAAATTGATCACCTTGAACCCGAGCCATGGTAAATTTTTGAATATCTTTTAGTTGATTGAGTGACTTTTCTATCGACCCCGATGCTGGGGTTATAAATTCTAGTAAGCTTTCTGAATAATCCGTAGTAATTAAACTGTTGGTTAATGCTGAACCAAGTTCCGGGTTATGTGATTGTGGAGATAGTTGACCATCCGGACGGATTCTTAAGGTTTCACGTTCAATTCCTCTTTTTATACCTGATAAAGAAGAAAGGCGCTCAGGTGCGCTAAAATGTTGGATAAATTCTGAAACTGAAATGGTCAAAGTGACTCCCGATAATGCTGTAAAACTCGAAACACAGCATAAGTTATGTATTTTGTTTATATGTGGGGAAATTTATTTAAATTTCAACAATCTTCCCAGTATTTTTTGAAAAATAGTCAATTAATCGTCAAATAACCACTATTTCAACACGATAACTGGTGACAGCAAGAATAGTCTGTTGCGGTACTGTTTTCAATATACTCGCAATACACCATTTCAATACATGGGGCGATACTTTCGCTAGCTTACGCTTTTTCACGAACAAAAATAAGAGAGTAAGTGATAAACCTAAACTCTGATATAATCAAATCTTTAATCGTTAGTTGGTATCGTTTTGACAACACACGCTTTTACCCTCGTTTATGAGAATGATTATTTTATCGTTATCAATAAGTCTACCAATATTAACTTTCATGATGAAGGCGAGATAAATCAAGGGGTTTTTAACCAAGTAAAAGCCTCTTTGGGATATACCAATTTATTTCCGGTACATCGGATCGATAAAATCACCTCAGGCTTATTGATATTTGCCAAAGATATTGCAACCGCCAATCAGTTTGGTCTGTTATTTAAGCAGCACAACATTGATAAGTACTATCTTGCTATTTCAGCCGACAAGCCCCGAAAAAAACAAGGTTGGATAAAAGGCGACATGGTCAAAAGTCGGCGCAGCAGTTATAAATTAATGCGCTCAATGAATAACCCTGCGCTTAGTCAATTTCACAGTTACCCCATAAAGCCCAATTTGCGCTTATTTTTGGTTCGTCCATTAACCGGTAAAACGCATCAAATTCGTGTGGCATTAAAGAGCGTTGGTGCGGCCATTGTTGGCGACCCTATTTATAACCCTCAAAGCTCAGCGGATCGAGGATATTTGCATGCCTATGGGCTGCGTTTTGAGTTAAACCATCAGCAATACGAATTTATCTGTCCGCCGAATCAAGGCGCGATGTTTGAGTTAACACAAACCCAACAAGTGATAGAGTCACTGCCAAAACCATGGCTGATTAACTGGCCTAAAAAGTAACTAAATGTTGCGATTAAATATAAAAAAACCGCGACAGGCGCGTTTTTTTTTATTTTTGCTATGGCTCTTTCTACAAAGAATGAATAAACACCGTTGCGATAGCTACAGGACAAACAAACTTAGTATACCAAGGCCACACTTTCCAGAAAAAAGATGATTCGATGTCTTCATTTCCAGATTTTATTTCGCTCAAAATATCGTTTCGATTCCAAATCCAACCAACAAAAACACAGCAAAGCATTGCGATGATCGGTTGCCCGTATTCAGTCGCTAATGTGGCAATAAAGTCCAACATATACTCTATGTTTAATACGATTAAAATACTGATAAGTAGGATGATGAAACCGATAAACGTTGTTGCTCGAGTTCTTTCTACCCCATGTCTTTCAACAGCATAGGATACTGGCCCTTCCAGCATAGAAATAGAAGATGTTAAGGCGGCTAAACTCATTAAAATAAAAAACGCCATCGACACAAATAAACCGACGCCACCCATGTCTTCAAATAATTTAGGAAGCACATCAAATACCATACCAGGGCCAGAGATTAATGAACCGTTATCGGCAAAGATTTGCACACCTTGCACTTGAGCCACATACATAGCTGGAATAATTAACAGTCCCGCTAGAAACGCAATACTTACATCAATTAAGGTCACCTGTACGCCCAGTTGGACAAGGTTTTCCTTTTTTGAGATATACGAACCATAAATAACCATAACACTGGTACCAAGCGATAAAGAGAAAAAGGCTTGCCCAAGTGCGCTGATCAATAGATCAGGCTCAAATATTCGAGATAAATCGGGTGATAAGTAGGCATTCAAACCATCCGTTGCGCCATCTAAGGTCATAACATATGCAATCAGGATCACCAGTAAAGCAATCATCATTGGCATTAATCGCTTAGACCATTTTTCAATCCCATTTTCGACCCCTTTACGGATAATAAAGACCGTTAAGAACATAAATAGGACGGTAAATAATAAATTTCTCGTAACATCATTGGTAATAACCCAGTTGGCGACATTCTCCATCCCGGCTAATTTGGCAACGGGCTCAACAGCATATGACATCATCCAACCGGCAATAATACCGTAAAAAGATAGGATTAAGGCTGCACAAATAATACCGCCAAAACCTATGATAAAAGCAAAACGCTTTTGCCAAAGGTGCTTAGACATTTTTTGTAAAGAGGTTACCGCATTAGCTTGACCATAGCGACCAATTAACAACTCTGCCATAAATGCTGGATACGCCAAACAAAACGCTAAAACCAAATACACGATAACAAAAGCTGCACCACCATTACTGGCGGTTTGAGTTGGAAAGCCCCAAATATTACCCAAGCCAACGGCGGACCCGGCTGCGGCTAAAATAAACCCTAATCGTGAGCTAAACTCACCTCTTGACGTTGTCATACACTTCCTTCAAGTTATTGACGTTAATTATTTTTAATGATTTGACCTGACTTTTCGTCGTTGACCCATACTGGGTAAAGTTCGTTACTAGCCCAATCATAAATTTTTATCTGATAACATAACACCGTATACTAAAAAGCCACTTTGTATCAATCATATTTTGACAAGGGCAAGTGCGAGCAAAAATTCGTTTACTGCACAGGTAGGTTTATTTAATACAGAAAGTGAATGAATATCGGTAATAGAAGAAGACCATGATGGCCTTCTTCTTAATGGTTTAGTCTTTAAAGTTATTGAACTGGAAGGTTTGTTCTAATTCAGCTTCACGCACAAGCTTCATAACCGCTTGTAGATCGTCACGTTTTTTCCCTGTAACGCGAAGCTTATCACCTTGGATAGACGCTTGAACTTTCAACTTACTATCTTTGATCAGTTTTACCAACTTTTTCGCAACAGCCTGTTCAATGCCTACTTTAAAGCTAACGTCTTGTTTGTAGGTCTTACCTGAATGATCAAATTTTCCTACGGTCATAGCTTTAGCATCAATTTTTCGTTTGGCTAATTGTGCTCTTAGCATATCCAACATTTGCTTAAGTTGAAAATCCCCTTCGGCTTTAACCGTAACATTAGGATTTTTATATTCATATGAAGCTTCAACACCTCGAAAATCAAAACGAGTAGCAAGTTCTCGCTCAGCATTTTCTGTGGCATTTCTAACTTCTTCTAAATCCACTTCAGAAACAATATCTAATGATGGCATAATGATTTTCCCGTTATCTATTTTGAGCTGATATTAGCAAAGCATTTCACGAAGAGCTAGGTCTTGTTTCGCCTTGAGCAATTTTTTAACTTAATTTATTTCTGTTTATAACAATCGGTAAATAATCCAATAATATAGTTAAAAAGATCAGGCAAACTAGTCATTTCTAATACCTTTCATGCTAGACTGTTTGAAATTACGTTTTTAATCAATATCGGCGTGAAACGACAAATACAAATCTTTTTGCTGACCAGTATCGTGCTAACGACCCTGTATTTAAATTACGCTTTTATACTGGGGAAGCTTCATCATTTCCAAATACTGGATAAAACAGGCCACTTTTTAGGTTTCTTATTTTTATTCTGGTTAATCGACAGTGTTTTACGAATAAAACTGCGAGTCACCTTTCTTGGGCTCGTTATCTATGCTGCCTTCACGGAGTTAGGCCAATATTACCTTTCCTATCGAACAGGCCAAGTCTCTGATTTTATTGCTGACGTCATTGGCTGTTGTTGTTACTTTATTATCGTTGGCGCGAACCGCAAGTTAAGGCAACGCAGAGCAAACAACCACGACTTAAAACAACATAGCCAGCATTTATCACATTCTTTAGAGCCTATTTCGACAGAAAATAGCGACCCCCAAAGATGAAAATAACCGTTATTGGCGCAGGCGCTATGGGCTTGTTGTTTTATCAACAGCTAAAGGGTAAAAATCAGGTTAATTTACTCAGCCGTGGTGCAAAGCATCTTGCCAGTACTTTTAGCTTTACCCGCTTAGATAACCTGAGTACCTTAATTAACCTAGTACATGCACAAGAAATCGACCTGCTAAACTCTGAGTGTGTATTATGTTGCGTTAAATCCTATGACTTACCTGCTCTTATTGTTAAAATAAATGCGATAAATCCCAAGCTGCCAATCATCTTGATGCACAATGGTATGGGGGTACTTGAGCAAACATTTAAGACTCATACCATTTATAATCCTATTTACACCTTACTAACGACCCAAGCCAGTAAAAAGAGTGCAGCATGGCACATTCGTCACACTGGCCAAGGCTATAATCATTTAGGCAACGCCTTTAACCCATTAGATGAGCAAGCAAGTCAAAAGTTATTTAATGCCTTTACGACATCACTTGAGCATTGTGAAATCGACGACAATATCAGACAAAAACAATGGCAAAAGCTCGCCATAAATTGCGCTATAAACGCGTTAACAGCGATTGAGAATGTGCAAAATGGGGCCCTAGCACAAACCAAATACCAGCCCACAATAATGGCGGTTATTGATGAATTAGTCTTGTTAGCAAACAAAGAAAATGTTTGCTTTGATAAAGACCAATTAATGACTCAAGTTCATCAAGTCATATCATTGACGGCAAAAAATAGCTCATCGATGCGAGAAGATGTTCTCAAAGGTAGAAAAACCGAAATTGACTATATTAACGGTTACATCAGTCAGTTAGGGCAGAAGCATGATTGCCCTACCCCAATAAATGATTTACTCACCGCTAAAATACGGCACCTAACGAAGCACGCTTAACCAACAAAGCCAGGCTAGTTTGGATTAACAATCACCGCTTCAAGCATCGGTAATAATTTACGTTTTAGTTCGTCTAATTCGGCTTCGGTATAAGGAACAAGAGGTAACTGGCCCCAAATAGGTTTTGGCCAAGCGGGATCATTAGCAAAACGTACTATGTGATGAACATGAAGTTGAGGGGTAACATTTCCCAGCGCCGCAACATTCATCTTTTCGCCTTGAAAACACTGCATAAGAATTTCAGATACCGCGCTGGACTCGTTCAAAAGTTGCTGCTGATCTTGCCACTCAAGTTGATATAAATCTTTAACGCCCTCTCGCCTAGGCACCATAATGAACCAAGGATATTGGCTATCATTACATAGTAGCAATTTACATAATGGTAAGTCTGCTAGCTCAATGCCATCGCGGACAAGATCAGGGTGAAGTTCAAATGTATCTGTCATCGTGTATTCCTTTTTAGCGTTTCTTTTTCTTTGGTTTATTTTTTCGTCCGCGCCCCCGAGCAAGCTTTCTAGCTTCTCTTTCTTGCTCGCGCTGTAATTGTAATTCAGCGAAATAGGTATTTTCTTTTTCAACCATATCAGGGGTTTCAAAGGTGATGTTACCCAAGGTTTTATCACGTATTTCGTTGACTAAAATTTCAGAGGCTTTATGAAAATCAACATGACCTCCACTTTTAACACAACCGCGCTTACGACCAAGCTCTTCTATAAAATCGACCTCTTGTTCGGGTAAATCTTCGATGCTATAACGCGATTTGAGCAGTTCAGGGTAAGCTTGCAATAAATATTCAGCGGCAAAACAAGCAATTTCTTCATGATCAAATGCGGTGTCTTTGATCCCACCGGATACCGCTAGGCGATAACCACTGTTCTCATTGGCAATCTTAGGCCACAGCATGCCAGGGGTATCATACAAATAAACCCCGTCTTCAAGGCGAATGCGTTGTTGCGCTTTGGTTACGGCAGGCTCATTCCCTACTTTCGCTTTGGTTTTGCCTACTAGAGTATTGATCAGAGTCGATTTGCCAACATTAGGTATGCCCATAATCATGGCATTAATCTGTTTACCTTCAGTATTTTTATGTGGTACCAATTTTTTTATCAGTTCTGCAATCATTTTTGCACCACTAGGCTCTTCTGTGGTTAAGGCAATGGCTTTTACATTGTACTGAGAATGAAAATAGTCAAGCCACACTTTGGTTAACTCTGGATCGGCAAGGTCACTCTTATTCAATATTTTAATTAAGGGTTTATCACCGCGAATACTGGTGATCATGGGGTTTTCACTGCTAAATGGTAAGCGAGCATCACACACCTCGATTACCACATCAATTTGATGAATTATTTCTTTTATTTCTTTTTGGGCTTTATGCATATGCCCAGGAAACCAGTTAATCGCCATAGCTATCTAATTTAGTGTTAAGTTATCAACATTTTAGCAAGTTAACCTTGTAGATACAGCACAAGGGGATCAAATAACCGTTATTTTTCTATGATCTTTACTCTACGCCTAAAAACCCGCCCGTTTGATGCTGCCATAATTGGGCATATATTCCGCCACGTTTTAGCAAATCTGCATGCGAGCCTTGCTCTACAATTTTACCTTTATCAATAACGATTAATCTATCTAGGGCAGCAATCGTAGAAAGTCTATGTGCTATTGCTATTACGGTTTTTCCTTGCATTAAAGAATACAAGCTTTCTTGAATTGCCGCTTCAACTTCCGAATCGAGAGCGGAAGTCGCTTCATCAAGTAATAAAATTGGCGCATTTTTAAGTAATACTCGGGCAATAGCAATTCGTTGCCTTTGGCCGCCGGACAATTTTACCCCTCTTTCACCGACTTGCGCATCTAGCCCTGTATGACCATTCGGGTCGTTGAGTTGGTAAATAAAATCTGATGCTTGTGCACGTTCAATGGCTTGACGCAACTCTTCTTCACTTGCATCTGGTTTACCATATAAAATATTTTCTCGAATCGAACGATGCAACAAGGAAGTATCTTGCGTCACCATACCAATTTTTGCTCGAAGAGACTCTTGAGAAACATCGGCAATATTTTGTTTATCAATACTAATTTGGCCTTTTTCTACATCGTAAAAGCGCATAAGTAAATTTACTATGGTCGATTTTCCGGCCCCCGAGCGGCCAACCAGGCCTATTTTCTCACCCGATTTAATAGTAAAGGATAAATCTTCAATAATCCCCGATGCTTTGCCATAATGGAAACAGACATGCTGAAAGTTTATTTTCCCCTTAGTTACGGCTAAGGGTTTCGCGTCTGGTCGGTCTTTCACTGCGATGGGTTTAGAGATGCTACTGATACCATCAGCAACCGTTCCAATGTTTTCAAAAAATGAGCTCACTTCCCACATAATCCATTGAGACATTCCATTTAAGCGTAAAGCTAAGCTCAAAGACACAGCAATAGCCCCTACCGTAATAGCTTGAAAAGCCCATAAGTAAATAGCCATAGCCGTAATAGCAAAGGCCAATGCGTAGTTGATATATTGCACGCTTACATTAATACCTGTGGCCAAACGCATTTGCTGATGAACCGTGGTTAAGAAGCCCCGCATGCTATTTTTAGCGTATTCACTTTCTGTGTCGGTATGGGCAAACAATTTAACGGTAGAAATATTGGTATAGCTATCAACGATTCTGCCAGTCATTAAAGAGCGAGCATCAGCTTGCTCAGTGGATACTTTCTTAAGTTTGGGTAAGTAGTAATACAACACACCGACATACAATAACAACCAGGCCAACATAGGGAGCATTAGTCTAAAATCTGCTGTTCCAACCATAAACAACATACTGGAAAAATAAACCGTAATATAGACAAATACATCCAATAACTTAATAACTGACTCCCTTACGGCAAGAGATGTTTGCATAACTTTCGTGGCAATACGACCGGCAAAGTCGTTTTGATAAAAGCCCACACTTTGCTTAAGCAAATAGCGATGAGTTAACCAGCGGATGGCCATGGGATAATTTCCCATGATCGTTTGATAAACAATTAAAGCATGCAGGGCAACAAGAATGGGAATTACAATCAGCACTAAGATAGACATTAACAACAAGGTATTGCCTTGCTCGGCAAACAGTGTTGATGGCTGGTGTTGATTGAGTAAATCGACCATTTCCCCCATAAAACCAAACAAATAAACTTCAAAAATAGCCAACATAGCCGTCAATAACGACATCAACAACAAGGGAATTTCAAAGCCTTTGGTGTAATGTCGGCAAAAAGTATATAAACCCGCTGGGGGTTGTTCTATCTTTTTATCTGGGAAAGCATCAGTTAAAGATTCGAATCGTTTAAACATTAACAGCACAAATAATAGAGGGTAATACTATAACCTAGTAAAATCGTGTCAGAGCTTCAACTAAAAATGAAATTAAATTTAGTACCAATCCCATTAAGAGAGACACACTTTCTGGGATGGTATGCAAGCCTCATCAATGAGCACCGTCATTGCGGTATGTCGTAGGCCGCAACCTCGTTGAGATTTTAGCAGGCTATAACGCTTAAAGGTTTCAAGGTGAGTGTATTAACACGCACCGTCATCCCATCATGTTTTACGACTGCATGGATGCAGGAGGTAGAGCAACGCAGGAGCAGTTGCCGAGGATGGGACCTCCATCGGGTGCGAGGTGGTGAATGTTTCAATCCCCAAAAAGTAAAAAAGCCCTTAGCGTTAGCTAAGGGCTTTCTTGGAATAGGAGCCTAGCGATAAGCCACATGGATGTGGTGAATATCGAAAATGCAGGGAGGCAATTTTCGATAACTACGTAGTAGGTCGAGCGGCACTTCACTGATTCTGAAATGCAAAAAAGGCTGCCCAGTGGACAGCCTTTCTTTAAATAGGAGCCTAGCGATGACCTACTCTCACATGGGAACTCCCACACTACCATCGGCGCTGTTGCGTTTCACTTCTGAGTTCGGCATGGGATCAGGTGGTTCCACAACGCTATTGTCGCTAGACAAAATTTGTTAAACAATTTGAAATCTAATATTAAACGCTACTCAATTCTTACTTAATGCGTGAAGTACATGGATGTACAAATGTCGATATGCTTCATGGATGAACGCATTATATCGACGATTTTTCATGTCAAACCTACAAAACCTCTTGGGTGTTGTATGGTTAAGCCTCACGGGCAATTAGTATCAGTTAGCTCAAGGCCTCGCAACCCTTACACACCTGACCTATCAACGTCGTAGTCTCCGACGACCCTTTAGGGGACTTAAAGTCCCAGTGAGAACTCATCTCAAAGCCTGCTTCCCGCTTAGATGCTTTCAGCGGTTATCAGTTCCGAACATAGCTACCGGGCAATGCCATTGGCATGACAACCCGAACACCAGCGGTTCGTCCACTCCGGTCCTCTCGTACTAGGAGCAGCCCTCTTCAATTCTCAAACGCCCACGGCAGATAGGGACCGAACTGTCTCACGACGTTCTAAACCCAGCTCGCGTACCACTTTAAATGGCGAACAGCCATACCCTTGGGACCGACTTCAGCCCCAGGATGTGATGAGCCGACATCGAGGTGCCAAACACCGCCGTCGATATGAACTCTTGGGCGGTATCAGCCTGTTATCCCCGGAGTACCTTTTATCCGTTGAGCGATGGCCCTTCCATACAGAACCACCGGATCACTATGACCTACTTTCGTACCTGCTCGACGTGTCTGTCTCGCAGTTAAGCTGGCTTATGCCATTGCACTAACCGTACGATGTCCGACCGTACTTAGCCAACCTTCGTGCTCCTCCGTTACTCTTTGGGAGGAGACCGCCCCAGTCAAACTACCCACCAGACAGTGTCCCCAATCTCGATAAGAGACCTAGGTTAGAACATCACGCATACAAGGGTGGTATTTCAAGATTGGCTCCACAACATCTGGCGACGTTGCTTCAAAGCCTCCCACCTATCCTACACATGTAGGAGCAATGTTCACTGTCAAGCTATAGTAAAGGTTCACGGGGTCTTTCCGTCTAGCCGCGGGTATACGGCATCTTAACCGCAAATTCAATTTCACTGAGTCTCGGGTGGAGACAGTGTGGCCATGATTACGCCATTCGTGCAGGTCGGAACTTACCCGACAAGGAATTTCGCTACCTTAGGACCGTTATAGTTACGGCCGCCGTTTACCGGGGCTTCGATCATGAGCTTCGCTTGCGCTAACCCAATCAATTAACCTTCCGGCACCGGGCAGGCGTCACACCGTATACGTCATCTTTCGATTTTGCACAGTGCTGTGTTTTTAATAAACAGTTCCAGCCACCTGGTTACTTCGACTGACCTCAGCTTAAGGAGCAAGTCCCATCACCAAAGTCAGCGTACCTTCTCCCGAAGTTACGGTACTATTTTGCCTAGTTCCTTCACCCGAGTTCTCTCAAGCGCCTTAGTATTCTCTACCTAACCACCTGTGTCGGTTTGGGGTACGGTTCCTTATAATCTGATGCTTAGAAGCTTTTCCTGGAAGTAGGGCATCAACAACTTCAACTCCGTAGAGTCTCGTCTCGTATCTCAGCCTTAAGAAGTTCCGGATTTACCTAAAACTTCAGCCTACATACTTTCACATGGACAACCAACGCCATGCTTGCCTAGCCTGCTCCGTCCCTCCTTCGCAATTATAAGAAGTACAGAAATATTAATCTGTTTCCCATCGACTACGCGTTTCCGCCTCGCCTTAGGGGCCGACTTACCCTGCCCTGATTAACATGGGACAGGAAACCTTGGTCTTTCGGCGGGGGAGTTTTTCACTCCCCTTATCGTTACTCATGTCAGCATTCGCACTTCTGATACCTCCAGCATGCTTTACAACACACCTTCAACGGCTTACAGAACGCTCCCCTACCACTTGAACCTAAGTTCAAATCCGCAGCTTCGGTGCATAGTTTAGCCCCGTTACATCTTCCGCGCAGACCGACTCGACTAGTGAGCTATTACGCTTTCTTTAAAGGGTGGCTGCTTCTAAGCCAACCTCCTAGCTGTCTATGCCTTTCCACATCGTTTCCCACTTAACTATGACTTTGGGACCTTAGCTGGCGGTCTGGGTTGTTTCCCTTTCCACAACGGACGTTAGCACCCGCAGTGTGTCTCCCGGATAGTACTCATTGGTATTCGGAGTTTGCAAAGGGTTGGTAAGTCGGGATGACCCCCTAGCCTTAACAGTGCTCTACCCCCAATGGTATTCGTCCGAGGCTCTACCTAAATAGATTTCGGGGAGAACCAGCTATCTCCCGGCTTGATTAGCCTTTCACTCCGACCCACAGGTCATCACCGCATTTTTCAACATACGTGTGTTCGGTCCTCCAGTTGATGTTACTCAACCTTCAACCTGCCCATGGGTAGATCGCCGGGTTTCGGGTCTATGCCCTGCAACTAAACGCGCAGTTAACACTCGCTTTCGCTACGGCTCCCCTATTCGGTTAACCTTGCTACAGAACATAAGTCGCTGACCCATTATACAAAAGGTACGCAGTCACCTAACAAGTAGGCTTCCACTGCTTGTACGTATGCGGTTTCAGGTTCTATTTCACTCCCCTCACAGGGGTTCTTTTCGCCTTTCCCTCACGGTACTGGTTCACTATCGGTCAGTTAGGAGTATTTAGCCTTGGAGGATGGTCCCCCCATATTCAGTCAAGATTTCTCGTGTCCCGACCTACTCGATTTCACGGTAAGTTTATTTTCGTGTACGGGGCTATCACCCTGTATCGCTGCCCTTTCCAGAGCATTCCACTAATTTACAAACCGCTTAAGGGCTAATTCCCGTTCGCTCGCCGCTACTAAGGAAATCTCGGTTGATTTCTTTTCCTCGGGGTACTTAGATGTTTCAGTTCTCCCGGTTCGCCTCATTAAGCTATGTATTCACTTAATGATACCTGCCTTACGACAAGTGGGTTTCCCCATTCGGACATCTGTGCCTATAACGCCTTTTATCGGCTTAACACAGCTTTTCGCAGATTAACACGTCCTTCATCGCCTCTAACTGCCAAGGCATCCACCACATACGCTTAGTCACTTAACCATACAACCCCAAACGGTCTTGCTCGTTATTAGTCGTTTCTACGGCATTGTCTTCTGATTCCTCTCGATTACATAACACGTTATGCGCATTTCGAGAAAACATTGACGGCTTTGTAGAAGCGCCTAATTCCGTCGCAATACAGCCAATTAACTGACCGCATTTGCTTGGACTGTTCGGTGACTAAACCGAACTAATTGTATCGCCTGACATTTTCACGCATTCAATAAGAATGACTTGAGTATAAAAAATCAATAATCAAAGATTATTAATTAGTTTGAAAACACTAGGAATGTGTTTTCGTTTTGGTGCTTATATCATTTGATAACATCGTGCGACACGTTGTTATCGATACAAACACCGGGTTTAATATCAGCTTTCCAAATTGTTAAAGAGTACATTTATGCGCACATTCGGCATAAAGTTGGTAAAAAACCAAATTTAAATCATCATCTTGATGCCTTAAATTTGGCTTTTCGTCCTTTTCGACACTTCTATCTTTTTAGATGTTTAACAAGGCATTTTAATGCGACGTTTAGTGTACTAAACGAGCATTGAAATAACACAGTTAAAATTCTAAAGTGGTAGGTCTGAGTAGACTTGAACTACCGACCTCACCCTTATCAGGGGTGCGCTCTAACCAGCTGAGCTACAGACCTACTGTATAGAATTCAGAAATGGTGGAGCTAAGCAGGATCGAACTGCTGACCTCCTGCGTGCAAGGCAGGCGCTCTCCCAGCTGAGCTATAGCCCCACTTCTGAGTATGTCTTTATCTTTCGTTATCAGTGCAATTTGTGTGAACACTCGCAGTACTTTCGTACTCATTAAGTTGTCTACTTAAGGTAAGGAGGTGATCCAACCCCAGGTTCCCCTAGGGTTACCTTGTTACGACTTCACCCCAGTCATGAATCACAAAGTGGTAACCGTCCTCCCGAAGGTTAAACTAGCTACTTCTTTTGCAACCCACTCCCATGGTGTGACGGGCGGTGTGTACAAGGCCCGGGAACGTATTCACCGCGGCATTCTGATCCACGATTACTAGCGATTCCGACTTCATGGAGTCGAGTTGCAGACTCCAATCCGGACTACGACAGACTTTATGGGATTCGCTCCACCTCGCGGTCTTGCTGCCCTTTGTATCTGCCATTGTAGCACGTGTGTAGCCCATCCCGTAAGGGCCATGATGACTTGACGTCGTCCCCACCTTCCTCCGGTTTATCACCGGCAGTCTCCTTAAAGTTCCCACCCGAAGTGCTGGCAAATAAGGATAAGGGTTGCGCTCGTTGCGGGACTTAACCCAACATTTCACAACACGAGCTGACGACAGCCATGCAGCACCTGTCTCAGAGTTCCCGAAGGCACGAAGCTATCTCTAGCGACTTCTCTGGATGTCAAGGGATGGTAAGGTTCTTCGCGTTGCATCGAATTAAACCACATGCTCCACCGCTTGTGCGGGCCCCCGTCAATTCATTTGAGTTTTAACCTTGCGGCCGTACTCCCCAGGCGGTCAACTTATCGCGTTAGCTGCGCTACCCACGTCTTAAAGACACAAACAGCTAGTTGACATCGTTTACGGCGTGGACTACCAGGGTATCTAATCCTGTTTGCTCCCCACGCTTTCGTGCCTCAGCGTCAGTATTTGTCCAGGTGGCCGCCTTCGCCACTGATGTTCCTTCCAATCTCTACGCATTTCACCGCTACACTGGAAATTCCACCACCCTCTACAATACTCTAGACAGCCAGTTCGAAATGCAGTTCCAAGGTTGAGCCCTGGGCTTTCACATCTCGCTTAACAATCCGCCTACGCACGCTTTACGCCCAGTAATTCCGATTAACGCTCGCACCCTCCGTATTACCGCGGCTGCTGGCACGGAGTTAGCCGGTGCTTCTTCTGCGAGTAACGTCACAGCTAGCAGATATTAGCTACTAACCTTTCCTCCTCGCTGAAAGTGCTTTACAACCCGAAGGCCTTCTTCACACACGCGGCATGGCTGCATCAGGGTTTCCCCCATTGTGCAATATTCCCCACTGCTGCCTCCCGTAGGAGTCTGGGCCGTGTCTCAGTCCCAGTGTGGCTGATCATCCTCTCAAACCAGCTAGAGATCGTCGCCATGGTAGGCCTTTACCCCACCATCTAGCTAATCTCACTTGGGCTAATCTAAAGGCGAAAGGTCCGAAGATCCCCTCCTTTGGTCCGTAGACATTATGCGGTATTAGCAGTCGTTTCCAACTGTTGTCCCCCACCTCAAGGCATATTCCCAAGCATTACTCACCCGTCCGCCGCTCGTCATCTTCTAGCAAGCTAGAAATGTTACCGCTCGACTTGCATGTGTTAAGCCTGCCGCCAGCGTTCAATCTGAGCCATGATCAAACTCTTCAATTAAAAAGTTGTTTTTTGATTCCGAAGAATCGACTCAATGAATTTGCTGGTTGTTTTCACTTTAAAAAGTAAAAACAAACTTTACATAAAACATATGTATATATTTTGTGTGTCATCATCATTAAGTTAATGTGCTACCGGTATAAATACTTAGTAGCTTTGTAAATCAATCTTAATGTGAGTGCCCACACAAATTGCATGATAACTAATTGTTAAAGAACTTATATGGAGATAAATCAGTAACTCCATATAAAACAAGCAATCTCATTCGCTGCTTGCGACGCTTCAGACCTTGTCCGAAGCAGGATGCGCATTTTACGACACCCAGATTTATTGTCAACCCTTTTCTTGAAAATAATTTGAATTTCATTTCAACTTTGGAGGTGACGTTCAACCCAATATCTTAGGATAAAACATGTTAAAACACAGCCCTTTTCTCATCGAGCTGACTTAACAATCATTTCCTTAACAATCCTTATAAAGGTTGTCGTCGGAAGAGGATGCGCATTCTATGGATTTTTGCGCAATCGTCAACTATTTTTTCGAATTAAATAAGATTAATTCAAGATTGAACAAAAAACCACCAAACTAATTAATGAATTGTAAAGAATCTAGCAGTTTTTCTATTCTGTGGCCTTCTATTGCCTGATCATCACCGTAATGGCCTTGCAATAAGATGCGGTTATGTACCCCAGCATTCTGCGCTGCTTTTAAATCTGAAACTTTATCGCCAATGAAAATACTTTGCTTTAAATCGATGTGATGTTTTTTCGCAGCTTCTAGTATCATTCCAGGTTCTGGTTTGCGACATTGGCATGCAACTTTATAGTCGCCTTGAGCTTTTGTGGGATGATGCGGGCAAAAGAACACATCTGTAATATGAATGCCTTTCTTATTAAAAGCCTCCATCATCCACTTTGTTAAGTCTAAAAACTGTTGTTCACTATACATACCTCGACCAATCCCAGATTGATTTGTTATGACGATTATTTTCAACCCTTGTTGTTGTGCATGCTGACACAAAGTAAAAATTCCATCGATGAAATCAAATTGCTCTGGTTGAAATACATAACCATGATCGTGGTTAATAATACCGTCACGGTCTAAAAATAAGGCTCTATTCATTGGTGGTTATACTTTGTTAATTAGTGAAAAGAAAAGCGAGTATAAACTCGCTTTTCTTTATATACCATTTTTTGTCAGCTAATGTAGGCCATTCTTGCGAAGAAAAAATACATGTATAGATCGAATCAACTTGGTGACGGTCTTCAATTTAGTCACCACATTAGCGCCAAACTACATCGCTAAGCCACCATCAATTTCAACGACCCGTCCTGTAAAAAAGTCATTTTCAAAAATATAACGCGCAGTGTGGGCGATTTCTTCTGGGGTGCCTAATCGGCCAACGGGTTTCATTTGTTCAAGTCTTAGCCTCATCTCTGGTCGCATGGCATCGGTCATTGGGGTTGCAACCACTCCAGGAGCAATTGCGCCAACTCGAATTCCATGTTTACCAAGCTCTCTTGCCCAGGTAACCGTCATAGCGACTACGCCGGCTTTTGATGCGGCATAGTTTGTTTGGCCAATATTCCCCTGTCTTGCAATAGAAGACATATTAACGATAACACCTTTACGCTGATGTTTAATCATTTGCACACTGGCTTCTCTAGCACACAAAAACACACCGGTTAGGTTTACATCAATAACAGATTGAAATTGTTCTAGTGACATTTTATTGATGATTTCCCCTTCTTTGACCTTAACGAATAAGCCATCCCTTAAGATCCCTGCATTATTTATTAAACCATCAATCCCGCTAAAATCGGAAGCTATTTGACCAAAGGTCTGTTCAACATCACTTTCATTGGTGACATTACAAACATAAGTTTTCGCTTCACTTTTCGCCAAGTGTACTAAAGTTGCCGTTTCGTTGAGTCCCTCAGCCGTAAGATCTATGAGCGCTAACTTGGCGCCTTGTTTAGCGAACTCAACCGCCATAGTCCGCCCTAAGCCTCCCCCCGCTCCGGTGATTACAACGACTTTATCTTGTAAATCCATTTTTATTCCTTTTCAAACATCTTGATAATACTAGAAAAATCCTCTGTTCCATGGCCTTTACCAGCATGTAACGTATATAGGCTACGCGCTAATGTCCCCATGGGCGTAGATGACTTGCTTTGAACCGCTGCAGCCATTGCCAGACCTAAATCTTTGATCATTAAGTCGGTCATAAAACCCGCTTTGTAACCATTTGATGCGGGCACATCTTCAAGCACGCCAGGCACTGGGTTATATAACTCTAAAGTCCAATTACGACCTGAGCTTTTTAGCATGATGTTCGATAAAACCTTAGGATCTAAGCCGTTATCTGTACCCAGCTTTAACGCTTCTGAGGTACCCGACATTAAAATGGCAAGTAACATGTTGTTGCACACTTTTGCCACCTGACCTGCACCGAGGTCGCCAGCATGAAAAATATTTGTCCCCATTTTTTCTAATATTGGCTTCGCGCGAATAAAATCTTCTTCGCTCCCCCCCACCATAAAACTTAATGTACCGGCTTGAGCTCCAGCGACCCCACCAGAGACAGGGGCATCAACAAACGCTATTGAATGTTTGGCCAAAGCATTTGCTACTTTCACCACTGTCGGTTTATCAATGGTCGAAGAATCTATCACTAAGCTGTTGGGTTTTATGTGATTAATTAAGCCTTGTTTGCCTAAAAAAAGCTCTTCTACATGTTTACCGGCAGGCAGCATGGAGATCACAATGTCAGCATCTTGAACACATCTATTGGCTGTATCAAATGATGTTGCGCCCGCTTTTACGATCGATTGCACAGCTTGTGAATTTAGATCAAATGCACAAACTTGCTCACCTGCATTTAATAAATTAAGGGCCATAGGAGCGCCCATGTTTCCTAAACCGATAAAAGTGATCTTGGCCATACAGCCTCCATAATTGTTGTTATTTGCCTAATGTTGCCAAAGGGTGTTCTACATCAGCCCATTGCGGACTAAAAAACCATTCAATATCTTGCTCTGCAACTGCCTCTACCGACGGGTATTTCCAAGATGGCTTATTATCTTTTTCAATTAACAGAGCTCTAACCCCCTCTTTAAATTCCCCAAACTCAGAACACTTGGTCGAAATGCCCAGCTCAAGACGAAAACAATCAGCCAAGGTCATGTCTTTACCTTCTTGTAATTGTCGATAAGTAAGTTGCGCGCTTACCGGGCTACCGTGTGATAATGACTTTTGTGCTTTGTTAAACCATTGATCATCAATTTCTTTAGACTTAATCGCTTCTACAATTTCGCCAAGGGTGTCGGCCGATGTAAGTTCGCTGATCAACGTTTGATGTTTTTTCACGTTGGAACCAGGTATATGAACCATGCACTTTTCTTCTAAATCATGAAGTAAATGACTCACTCTTTGATGATTTAATGCCAGCGACTCACACCAATTAATCATGATCAATTTCATAATAAATTCAGACTTTTTGTCATTGGTAATAAAGTTATCCGCTAAATTCGTATAGATCGCATCAGCAGCGTTCATCGTGGCTCCGGTTAACCCCAAAAACAGGCCGCAATTATCTGGCATCTTGTTTAAAAAATAGGTTGCGCCGACATCAGGATATAAACCAATACTGATTTCCGGCATCGCTATTTTGGTATTTTCGGTAACGATTCGATGGCTGCCTCCAACCATTAAACCCAATCCCCCACCCATAACAATACCGTGTCCCCATACGATAAAAGGCTTTTCAAAGGTATGGATTAAGAAGTCCAACTTATATTCATCGGTAAAGAAAGCCTCAACATCGGGTGCACTGTCGCCTTGTTGATTAGGTAAGTTATGATATAAATGGACAACATCACCACCAGCGCAAAATGCCTTAGAGCCAGTGCCTTGCAGCACAACAGCAACAATGTTGTCATCTTGTTGCCAACTTTTTAGTTTTGGATAAAGTGATTTCACCATGTTATGGCTTAGGGCGTTTAAAGACTTTTCCGAGTTTAATGTGGCAATGCCAATATGCTTACCATTGCTGCACTTTAATAATTCGAATAAGACAACGTCTGACATAGTAATTCCTGTGTAATATTAATTTTTATTAAGTTATTTAACATACTTAACTTTATTGTTTTTGCTAGCTTAAAGATCACAAAATCTCGCCAGCACCTTGATCTAGTAATCGTCGAGATACGATAACGCGCATAATTTCATTGGTGCCTTCTAATATTTGGTGCACGCGCACATCTCTAAAATAACGCTCTAGTGGGTATTCTTTGATATAGCCATAACCACCGTGTATTTGCAGGGCTGCATCACACACTTTAAAACCAATATCGGTCGCAAATTGTTTAGCCATCGCACAGTAGGCGGTTCTTTCAGGATGAGCGGAATCTAATTTATAAGCCGCCATACGCACCATTTGTCTGGCAGCAACCAGTTCAGTTGCCATATCGGCTAATTTAAACTGTAAGCCTTGAAAAGCGGCAATAGGTTTGCCAAATTGTTGGCGTTCAAGCATGTATTCTTTAGCGGTATTTAACGCTTGTTGAGCTGTGCCAATAGAACACGACGCAATATTTATTCGACCACCATCTAACCCTTTCATCGCCATTGCAAAGCCTTGTCCTTCATCACCTAAAAGGTTCGAAATAGGGATACGAACATCCTCAAATGTGATCATTTTGGTGGGTTGGGCATTCCAACCTAGCTTTTCTTCGGCTTTACCATAAATAACACCGTCAGCATCTGCGGGAATTAGCAGCGCAGAAATGCCATTTGGCCCTTGCTCCCCCGTACGAGCCATAACCACCAAAACATCGGTTTCACCGGCTCCAGAGATAAACATTTTAGAACCATTAATAACGTAATGTTCACCATCTTTTTTGGCGGTTGTTCTCAATGATGCGGCGTCAGAACCCGAACCAGGCTCTGTTAAACAGTAAGAAGCCAGTTTTTGACCACTCACTAATTCAGCACACCAAGTTTGTTTAACCTCATCAAGACCCCACGTTGCGATCATCCAAGTCGCCATATTATGAATGGTTAACATCGCGGTTGTTGTGGTGCACCCCATTGCGAGTTGTTCAAAAATAATTGAACAGTCTAATCGCGACAAGCCCAATCCCCCGACGTCTTCAGGACTGTACAAACCACAAAATCCAAGCTCTCCCGCTTTGGCAATCACCTCTTTTGGAAAGATATGTTCCTTATCCCATTTGGCGGCAAAAGGTGCCATTTCTGCCTGGGCAAATTGACGAGCCATATCAGCAAACATTTGCTGATCTTCGGTTAAATCAAAATTCATTGTACTAATCCCTTATCTCGTCGATTAAATCATTTCTATGGCGACAGCCGTTGCCTCACCACCACCAATACACAAGGTTGCCACGCCTTTCTTTAAAGCACGCTGTTTTAAGGCATGAATCAAAGTGACCACTATACGGGCACCACTGGCTCCGATAGGATGACCTAATGCACACGCTCCGCCATGCACATTGACTTTGGCATAGTCTAGGTTCAACTCTTTTATGGCCAGCATGGTTACCATCGCAAACGCTTCGTTAATTTCAAACAAATCAATATCTTGGATTTTCCATTGAGTTTTTTCTAACAACTTATTGACGGCGCCAACAGGAGCAGCAGTAAATTCACTTGGATGTTGAGCATGAGTAGCGTGGGCAACAATTTTACATAATGGGGTTAAACCTAATTTATGCGCTTGAGACAAAGACATTAAGGTTAATGCCGCTGCACCATCAGAAATAGAGCTAGAATTAGCTGCGGTAATGGTACCATCTCGTTTAAATGCCGGTTTTAACGTTGGAATTTTTTCGGGGCGGGCATTGCTTGGTTGCTCATCGGTAGCGATAACATGCTCGCCCTTTCGAGTTGTTATCGTTATCGGTACAATTTCTTCGTTAAATAAACTATTCGCAATAGCGTTGTTGGCTCGCGCTAATGACTCTAAAGCATAATCATCCATTTGCTCTCGAGTAAACGCCATATTATCGGCCGTGTTTTGGGCAAAACAGCCCATAGCCATGCCATCATAGGCATTTTCGAGACCATCAAGCATCATATGATCTTTTACTTCGCCATGACCAAATCGCATACCTGAGCGCATCTTAGGTAGAATATAAGGGGCTTGTGACATGCTTTCCATGCCACCGGCGACAACAATATCAACGCAACCAACTTTAATCGCATCATGCGCACTCATTAATGCTTTCATCCCAGAACCACACACTTTATTTATGGTGGTGCATAGCGTTGAATACGGTAAACCACCACCGAGTGCCGCTTGTCTTGCAGGGGCTTGCTTGACTCCAGCAGACAAAACATTGCCCATGAAAACTTCATCGATTTGCTCAGGTGTTAGCCCACTTTTGGTAACGGCATCGCGAATGGCGACTGCGCCAAGTTCGGTTGCGCTTAAACTCGCAAGACTCCCCATAAAACCACCCATAGGAGTTCTTACAGCAGAAACAATAACAATTGGATCGGAAGATGACATACCTAGCCCTTATTGATTTTTTTTTAACATTCCCCCTAGACTACATCAATTACCAAGGTTACGCCAAGGTTAACTAACAACAAAAATAAAACTTTTTAAAACAAGTTTGTTACATAAAGAACACCCAATACACACTAAATTTAAATTAACACCAAGGTAAACAGGAGCAAAAAACAAGAAAACATTACCTTTACGTAAACTTACATCAAAGATATACTCAACTTTAAATGAGTATTTTTTAAACATATTTAGGCGTATGACGGAACAAAAAGTAACGACTTACAGTATTGGCGATTTGTCTCGAGAGTTTGACATCACCAATAGAAGTATCAGGTTTTATGAAGACCAAGGTCTGTTGTCTCCAATGAGAAAGGGACAAACGAGAATATATAACAGTCGAGATCGGGTTCGATTAAAGCTTATTTTACGTGGTAAACGTTTGGGGTTTAGTTTAGCTGAGACAAGACGTTTGTTTGAGTTGTATGACAACGATAAGTCCAGTCTAGCGCAATTGAATACCCTAAAAGAGTTGATCAACGAAAAGAAAGCGGCTCTTTACCAACAATTAGATGACATTAAAGTTGTGTTGATTGAACTTAGCACACTAGAAAAGCGATGTGAGGAAGCACACATCAATAGCATCGATGTTAAGCCAAACAAAGACCAATCCAATTAAAAATAAAACACATTAGGGCGAGTTCTTATGCATTCAACATTCAACAGTTTAAATTACAACTTAGGTGAAACCGTTAACATGATCCAAACTCAGGTTAATGCCTTCGCTCGGGACGAAATAGCACCAAGAGCTGGCCAAATTGATCAAGATAATACCTTCCCAAATGACTTATGGCGTAAGTTTGGCGACATGGGGTTGCTAGGGATGACCGTTGATGAAGCCTATGGTGGCTCTGGCTTAGGCTATTTAGAGCACGTTGTTGCAATGCAAGAAATAAGTCGGGCTTCAGCTTCTGTAGGTTTAAGTTATGGTGCCTGTTCGAATTTATGTTTAAACCAATTAAACAAAAACGGTACCCCTGTACAAAAACAAAAGTATTTACCCAAGCTTTGTTCTGGCGAACACATTGGCGCATTAGCAATGTCTGAACCCAATGCCGGTTCAGATGTTGTTAGTATGCAGTTAAAAGCTGAAAAGAAAGGCGACAACTACATTTTAAACGGCAATAAAATGTGGATCACAAATGGACCCGATGCGCATGTTTTTATTATTTACGCTAAAACCGATTTAAGTGCGGGTGCCAAGGGGATCACCGCATTTATTGTTGAGGGTGATTCACCGGGTTTTAGTCGACACCAAAAACTCGATAAGTTAGGTATGCGCGGTTCTAATACCTGTGAACTTGTTTTTCAAGACTGTGAAATACCTGCCGAAAATGTATTAGGCGAGGTCGGTCAAGGGGTAAAAGTTTTAATGTCAGGTTTGGACTTTGAACGTGTTGTGCTCTCTGGTGGGCCACTGGGCATTATGGACGCTTGTATGGATTTGGTTGTCCCCTACATTCATGATCGCAAACAATTTGGCCAATCGATAGGTGAATTTCAACTCATCCAAGGCAAAATTGCCGATATGTATACCCAAATGAATGCCGCCAAGTCCTATGTTTATGCCGTAGCACAAGCGTGCGATCGCGGTGAAACCACTCGCAAAGATGCAGCAGGCGCCATTTTATATTCGGCGGAATTAGCAACAAAAATGGCGCTTGATGCCATTCAGTTACTTGGAGGGAATGGCTATATCAATGAGTTTCCAGCAGGTCGCTTGTTGCGTGATGCTAAATTATATGAAATCGGAGCGGGGACATCTGAAATTCGCCGCATGTTAATAGGCCGCGAACTATTTAATGAGTCGGTTTAATAAACAATGGCAAAGGCATCATTTTACGAGGGGTAAACGTGGCTAAAATAATAAGTAAAATCAATACACGCAGTGAAGAATTCTTTGATAACGCCGCTCATATGCAAGCGCTCGTTGACGACTTAGCAGATAAAGTTGCGGTTATAGAGCAAGGTGGTGGTGAAAAAAGTCGCCAACGTCACCTGGACCGAGGTAAGTTACTGCCACGCGATAGGATCTACCATTTATTGGACCCTGGCTCTGCATTTTTAGAATTATCTCAGTTAGCAGCGTATCAAGTTTATTCTGATGATGTGCCAGCAGCAGGCATTATTACAGGGATCGGTCGCGTTGCTGGTCAAGAATGTATCATTGTCGCCAACGATGCCACCGTTAAAGGCGGTACTTATTACCCTTTAACGGTTAAAAAGCATCTTAGAGCGCAAACCATAGCGCAAGAGAATAATCTGCCCTGTATTTATCTTGTTGACTCGGGTGGCGCTAATTTACCAAATCAAGACGATGTATTTCCCGATAAAGAACATTTTGGTCGTATTTTCTTTAATCAAGCCAATATGTCGGCACAAAACATCCCGCAAATAGCGGTTGTGATGGGCTCCTGTACTGCTGGAGGAGCCTATGTTCCTGCGATGGCCGATGAGTCGATCATAGTGAAAGAGCAAGGTACTATTTTTTTGGCGGGTCCACCTTTGGTCAAAGCGGCAACCGGTGAAGTCGTCAGTGCAGAAGAGCTTGGTGGAGCAACAGTGCACTGTAAAACGTCTGGGGTGGCCGATCATTTTGCTCAAAACGATCACCATGCATTAACCATAGCTCGTCAAGCCATTAAAAACTTAAATCGGATAAAACCCATTTCGGTCAAGATATCCGCGGTGCAACCGCCACTTTATGACCCCAAAGAAATCTATGGCGTGATCCCCAAAGATCCAAAACAACCTTTTGATATCCGTGAAGTTATCGCCCGCATTGTCGATGCCAGTCAATTTGACGAATTTAAAGCATTATACGGCACCACATTAGTCTGTGGCTTTGCCAATATTTATGGTTACCCTGTCGGCATAATTGCCAATAATGGTATTTTATTTGGTGAGTCCGCCGAAAAAGGCGCTCACTTTATTGAGCTTTGCGCTCAACGTAAGATCCCATTGGTGTTTTTGCAAAACATCACTGGATTTATGGTGGGTAAGCAGTATGAAAGTGGTGGCATTGCGAAACATGGGGCAAAAATGGTCAATGCAGTCGCCTGCGCGAAAGTCCCCAAGTTCACCTTATTAATTGGCGGTAGCTTTGGTGCAGGTAACTATGGCATGTGTGGCAGAGCTTTCGATCCTCGATTTATGTTCATGTGGCCAAATGCTCGTATTTCTGTGATGGGTGGTGAACAAGCTGCAGGCGTCTTAGCACAAGTAAAACGAGATCAAAAAGACAAAGCCAATATCAAATGGTCAGCAGCTGAAGAAGCGCAATTTAAACAGCCGATCATTGATTTATACGAACAACAAGGCCATCCATATTATGCATCGGCTCGGTTATGGGATGATGGCATCATAGATCCTGCCGATAGTCGAGAAGTGTTAGGGTTGTGTATTTCAGCCTCGCTCAATAAAGAAATTGAATCAACACGTTTTGGCGTATTTAGGATGTAAGGCAGCAAGATGAATACAAAAACAAGCTTAACGAAAAGCAAACAAGAGCAAGAACCCAAGGTACTGTTGCATTTATCAGATAAAGGGGTCGCCACCGTTACCTTAAATATGGCCGAAAAACATAACGCCTTTGATGAACATATTATTGCATTATTAAGCCAAACCTTTGACCAACTAAAAGCAAATAAACAAGTAAAACTGATGGTTTTAGCCGCCCGAGGTAAAAGCTTTTGTGCCGGTGCGGACTTAGCTTGGATGAAAAAGATGGCAACCTATTCTCATCAACAAAACCTTGATGATGCAACGCGATTGGCCCACATGCTAAAAACCCTAAACGAGTTGCCAATACCGACCATCGCTAAAGTACAAGGTGCGGCCTTTGGCGGTGCTGTTGGCTTAGTCAGTTGTTGCGATATTGCAATTGCCAGCGATAAAGCCAAGTTTTCATTGTCGGAAGTAAAATTAGGGCTTATCCCTGCGACCATCAGCCCTTATGTGATCAGGGCCATCGGTGAAAAGGCTTGCCGACGCTACTTTTTAACCGCGGAACCCTTTGATGCCAAACAAGCGCTTAAATTAGGTTTAATTAATGAATTGGTCAGTCACCACGAACTTGACCAAACTGTTGAGCATTTTGGTCAAATGATGTTAGCCAATAGTCCACACGCGTTGGCGCAAGCTAAAAGGCTTATTTTTGAGGTCGCAAATCAGCCAATAAACTCAACGTTGATTGACCAAACAAGCCAACGAATCGCCGACATTCGAGTGTCAAAACAAGGACAAGAGGGCTTAACCGCCTTTTTAGAGAAACGTCGTCCCAACTGGTAGGTAGCCCATGTTTACAAAAATATTAATAGCAAATCGTGGCGAGATAGCCTGTCGCGTGATCAAAACAGCGAAGCACCTTGGTATCGCGACTGTCGCCATATATTCAGATGCAGACAGCGATGCTAAACATGTAAATATGGCCGATGAAGCTGTGTATATTGGCCCTTCGCCATCGCGTGACAGTTATTTGGCAATAGATAAAGTGATCGATGCGGCATTAAAAACCAACGCTCAAGCAATTCACCCAGGTTATGGTTTTCTCTCTGAAAATGCCAACTTTTGCCAAGCCTGCGCCGAGCATAATATTGTCTTTATTGGACCTGGTGTGGAAGCCATCAAAGCCATGGGTTCAAAATCAGCGGCCAAAACCATTATGGAGCAAGCCAATGTCCCCTTGGTGCCTGGCTATCATGGCGACGATCAATCTATATCCACTTTGAAAAAAGTTGCGGACAACATGGGTTACCCAGTGTTATTAAAAGCGTCCGCCGGTGGCGGTGGCAAAGGCATGCGTCAAGTGTGGTCGAGTGATGAGTTTGAACAAGCGCTTGCTGCTGCGAAAAGAGAGTCAATGTCGTCTTTTGGTGATGATCAGATGCTGGTTGAAAAGTATTTAACTCAGCCTCGCCATGTTGAGATCCAAGTGTTTTGCGATCAACACAATAATGCGGTGTACTTGTTTGAACGTGATTGCTCCTTGCAACGGCGTCATCAAAAAGTCATTGAAGAGGCGCCCGCCCCTGGTCTAAGCGAAAAATTACGAGAACGTATGGGGCAAGCGGCGATTCAAGCGGCTAAAGCCATTAATTATTGTGGCGCGGGTACCGTTGAATTTTTGCTCGATGTCGATGATTCATTTTATTTCATGGAAATGAATACTCGATTACAAGTAGAACACCCTGTTACCGAAAAAATAACCGGACAAGATTTGGTGGAATGGCAACTAAAGGTAGCTTTTAATCACCCCTTGCCTTTAACCCAAGAGCAACTGCAAATTAAAGGTCATGCCTTTGAAGCAAGAATTTATGCTGAAGATCCTAACAATGACTTTCTCCCAGCCACTGGCATCTTGAGCTTTCTACAGACGCCGGAACAAAATCAGCATGTTCGAGTCGACTCCGGTGTTCGTCAAGGTGATGAAGTGAGTGTTTATTACGATCCGATGATCGCAAAATTAATTGTTTGGGATCAAAACAGAACCTTAGCTCTACATCGATTGGCGAAGGCACTGCGTACATTTCGCGTGCAAGGGGTCACCACCAACATCGACTTTTTGTATAACTTGGCCACAGCTAAACCATTTATAAATGCCGAGTTAGACACGGGCTTTATTGATAAACACCAAGATTTGATCTTTCATCGCAAAAGCCAAACGCCTGCTAACACCATTGCACAAGCGACAATGTATTTGCTATTAGCGCAAGCTAGCAACACAAAAGTTTTAGCCAATAACAGCTCAGATCCCTTCTCGCCTTGGCATCAACCCAATGGATTTAGACTCAATGGTGCTAATCGACAATGGATTGACCTAACCCTAGATAACACCTCATACCAAGTTGAGGCTGTGTTATTAAAATCACAAGCACCTTGGCGCTATGCGCTCAGTTTTAACGAGCATACTGTTATCTGTGAGGGTGAAATCAAAGGCGATACATTAATTTGTACAATTGACCATCATCGACAAAGCGTCACCGTAGCCCAACATCATTTAGAACAAGATCAATACAGCTTGTTTAATGACGATGGCGTCTGTCACTTTTATCAAACCCCTAAAGTTCTCGGTGATGAAAGTATCGAGAACACAGATGCAAGCTTTACCGCGCCGATGAATGGCACCATGGTAACTCGACTTGTTGATATAGGTGAACGGGTTGAGAAAGAGCAACCGCTGATGGTTATGGAAGCCATGAAAATGGAACATACCATTCGAGCTCCGACTTCAGGCAAGGTCACTGAGTTTTACTATAGCCCAGGTGATTTAGTGGACGGTGGTGCAACCTTACTCAGCTTTGATATAACGGAGCAAACCTAATGAGCTTACCCAATAGCGTCAAAATTGTTGAAGTAGGGCCACGTGATGGTTTGCAAAATGAAGATAAAATCATCAGTGCAGACACCAAAGTCGCCTTTATTGAACAATTGGTCAAAGCGGGCTTGAGTTATATTGAAAGTGGCAGTTTTGTTTCACCTAAATGGGTCCCTCAAATGGCGACATCGACTGAGGTATTTAACCAACTTAACCGGCAATATGGGGTGACCTACGCTGCATTAACCCCAAATATGCAAGGTTTTGATAACGCCCTTGTAGCAGGCATTGAAGAAGTTGCCATTTTTGGTTCAGCATCTGAAACCTTCAGTCAAAACAATATTAATTGCTCAATAGAGCAATCTTTTGAACGTTTTCGCCCTATTATGAAAGCGGCAAAAGAGCATAATATAAAAGTACGTGGTTATGTATCTTGTGTCGTTGGCTGTCCTTATGAAGGCCAGATTGCACCACAACAGGTTGCGAAGGTAGCTAAAGCATTATTTGAAATGGGCTGTTATGAAATTTCTTTAGGCGACACCATTGGTGTTGGCACCATCAGCACTGTTGATGCCATGCTTGGCGCTGTAAATCAGCATGTGCCAATGAAAAATTTAGCGGTTCATTTTCATGATACCTATGGTCAAGCTTTGGTCAATATTCACCATGCCCTACAACAAGGGGTTGGGGTAATCGATGCTGCAACGTCTGGCCTGGGAGGTTGCCCCTATGCAAAAGGCGCGTCGGGAAATGTTGCAACAGAGGATGTGGTTTATATGCTAAATGGGTTGGGCATTGAGCATGGCATAGACTTAACTAAATTGGTAAAAGCCAGTTGGTTTATCAGCCAAGCTTTGGGAAAGTCGCCTAGATCAAAAGTTGCCAATGCCCTTAACGCTTAGTGACATTACCACAACCATCGAAAACAAAAGCACAATAAAACAAAGCCTTACATACACATTATGGTGGTTTCATTGGCGAAAAATTCTGTCGATAAGATATAAGACTTTAGGAAACACTGAATGATTTAGCCTTTACATTTTAGATTTATCAAACATTATTAAAGTAAGGGATAAAAAGAAATTCATCTTCGGGTCTTAAATGACAAAAAATGCCAATGCCCAAATCAAAAATAAAACTAAGCTCACCAAAAAAAGTTACAAAGGCTGTAAAACAGCACTTTTACTTACGGGAGGGGGAGCCAGTGCGGCTTATCAAGTTGGGGTATTAAAAGCTGTCGCCACCTTCATGCCAAGAAACCATGGCATTCCATTTCCTATTATTAGCGGCACCTCTGCTGGGGCTATAAATGCGACCACCATTGCTTGCTACGCTTCGTGTTTTCATTTAGGTATTCGTAAACTTGAATATGTTTGGAATAATTTAAAAACCAACCACGTTTATCATAGTTCTGTGAGCAAAGTATTTGGTCACATCCTTCGAGGTGTCTTTAGTAGCTTTCAAGCTGGGTATGCCCCTAAAACGCCCAATAGTTTGCTAAATAATGCGCCATTAAGACAATTATTAACAAACGTCATCGACTTTAAGCGTATTGATGCCAATATTTTAACGGGCTATTTATCGTCGATTGCGGTTACTGCATCCAGTTATCACTCTGGCGAGTCGATCAGTTTTTACCAAGCCGATAAATCTATTCAACCCTGGGTTAGGAGCAAAAGGCGTGGCATTCAAACTCAGTTAAATACAGAGCACTTAATGGCATCAGCAGCGATTCCAATGATCTTTCCATCGGTACAAATTGGGCAAAATCACTATGGCGATGGCTCTGTCAGTCAATTATCCCCGCTCAGTACGCCCATTCACCTTGGCGCCGAGAAACTGTTTATTGTTGGAACGGAGCAACCGCAAAAACGCCTGCATCATGCGGTTAATTTTAAACAAGCTCCAAGCATTGCCAATATTGCCGGTAAGTTAATGGATACGGTGTTTAGCGAGGCCCTTGCAAGTGATTTAGAACGCATGCACCGAATCAATAAAACGGTAAAGCTAATCGAAAAGAACAAACGCGATTTACAGTCAAATTTACGGGTAGTCGACTCGTTTATAATTAACCCTTCGGCCGATTTTCACGTTATTGCCAATGAGTTTTACGATGAAATGACTTGGTCAATCCGCCTATTGCTGCGCTTTTTTGGCGTCCACCGTAACACCGAAACCACCCTCACGTCTTATATTCTATTTGAACAAGAATACTGTAAAAAACTGATTCAACTGGGTTACCAAGATGCACTTGAACAAGAACAAGCGATCAGAGAGTTTTTAAATATTTAATCCTGCCGGTGATAACGGATAGAAAAAACCTGAAACTTTAAGTGTTTCAGGTTTTAACTTATACCGAACTTATTAAGCTAAAGTGCGCTAAATGTGTTTTTTGATAAACTTGTCTATCGCTTGCAGTGCTTTTAGCCTATTCTTGGCTGAACTTAAATAATGATCGCCTTCTTCGAGTTCTACAAACGTAACCTCTTTATCGGCATCTTCTAGTTCATCAAACATATCTTCAGATTGTTTAAAACGCACCACTTTATCACGCTCACCATGGATTAATAAAATTGGGATTTGAATTTTATTAATATGATTAATTGGCGAAATGTCATCTAAGTCCACTTTATTATAGTCACCTTTAGCAATAGCTTTTTCCCAGTAGGCAACCACCCAACTGTTACTACCATAATTTTTACGACGGGTAACTATCATGGCATTTACATCTGATACACCATTAATCGATATCGCGCACTGGTACATATCAGGGGTAAAAGTGGCACCAGCAAGGGCAGCATAACCACCATAACTGGCACCAACAATACACACCTTAGCTTTATCTACTACGCCTTTAGCCACTAAGTCATTGACCGCATCGGTTAAATCGTCTTGCATTTTACCGCCCCACTCGCCATCCCCAGCCAATAAATGTTCGGGGCCAAAACCTTCTGAGCCACGAAATTGTGGGCGAATAACCACATACCCCTGGCTAGCAAAGTATTGTGTTAAAAAATCAAAGCTCAAAGTATCGTAAGATGCAGGACCACCGTGCGGTAATAAAATGGCCGGTAATTTTTCCGCTTTGTTACCGACAGGTAAGGTCATTAACGACGGAATCGTTAAACCATCACGTGCCTTAAATGAATACACGGTTGTTGGATTAACTAACTGTGGCGCAATATCAGGTCGAGCTGAAGCCAATAAATTAAGGCCACCTTGCTGATACATAATGTAATCACCCGAGCTCATCTCCCCTTCCATGTAAAACACCATATTGTTCCAGTCTTGAGTGTAATCAGTCAGGGTAAAGGTATTATTGGGCATGGCTTTACGAATACCCGCCATACGCGCATTTAATTTCTTATCAAAAAATTCATAACTCGGGGTAAAACCAGAGTATTGCACGCCATGTACCACACGATGAATATCGACTATTACGCGTTCTACATCTTTATCTTCACGACTAAATATGGGTTCTGAAATACTGCCATCCGTTAGCGACATAGTGTAATAAGACCAACGACCATGTTCATCATCTTGCGAAATCATCACCAAGCTTTTTTGGTCTGGGGTAATGCCTTCAAAACCTTTAATACGATATGGGGTTTCCTCTTTAAAAATTTCAACCCAATCACCGTCATCGTTACGTTCAACGATGTGCAGGTTTCTGTCGTTGTTATAACGTTCTCTGGCTAAAACAATCCCGTCTTTGCCGACAAAAAAGTCGACAGTATCAAGCGTGCCGCGTTTAGCAATTCTCGGCTTTGGCCGTTTGCTTAAATTTACCTTAAATAAATCTAATGCCACCTCTTTGTTATACGCCGTCATAAAGGCGTATTTTTTATCCGGTGTGAGCCCAACAATGTGGCCAAGTCCGGTTTGCGCTTGATGTAAAATACCATAACCCGGTAATAACAGTTGCTGAAACTCATTGCGTTTAATGTCAAACGAATAGGCAACACTGACATTGTGCCGATCGCGATAACCGAGAAAACGTGTATTGTCCATGACTCTAAAGATAAGTGTATTATTATCAACAAAGTACACAGCCGTTGGCTTTACATCGGCGACATTAATGGCGGTCACCATTTTCTGCTGTTTTAAGTCAATCACCACCATCATATCTTTACCATCAGAGGTATCGCGATACGCCATACGCTCGGCATTAGGTGATAAGGTCATTAAACTTTTCGCTGGGAGTTTGGCAAATACATCAACGGGGAGTTGTTGCGCTAGTACAGCGCAGGACGAACTTAGAAGTATAACGATTAAGGCAACAAATCGCTTCATGGCTAAAAACCTTTTATTATTATTTTTCAGCACGTTAGCATCAGGTTGCAACACTGTCAATGCACAAGATTTAACCGCATAAAACGTTGTTGATGTGACTTGATTTAAGACAAAAAAATCCCAGGCATTGCCTGGGATTTTAACTATTAGCTTATCGAAAAATTACTTTTTCTTTTTAGTCGCTTTTTTGGGCTCTTCAACCACTTCAGCATCTACCGCTTCAACATAGTCTTTACCGTAGAAAGACGCTGTTAATACCTCTTTAAGCTCACTGATAAGTGGGTAACGAGGGTTCGCTGATGTACATTGGTCATCAAACGCTTCAACTGAAAGCTCGTCTAGTTTTGCCATAAAGTCGTTTTCAGATACACCCGCTAATTGGATAGACTTAGGAATATCTAGGTTGACTTTTAGCTCGTCTAACCAAGCAAGTAGGCGCTCCACTTTGTCACCGGTGCGATCACCTGGTTGAGATAACTCTAAGTGGTCAGCAACTTCAGCGTAACGACGACGTGCTTGTGGACGGTCGTATTGTGAGAACGCTGTTTGCTTAGTTGGGTTATCGGTTGCGTTGTAACGTACCACGTTGCTGATTAATAGCGCGTTAGCTAAACCGTGTGGTAAGTGGAACTCAGCACCGATTTTGTGCGCCATTGAGTGACATACACCTAAGAAAGCGTTAGCAAATGCGATCCCAGCGATGGTTGCTGCATTGTGTACTTTCTCACGAGCGATTGGGTCATTTGCACCGTTTGCATAGCTTGATGGTAAGTACTCTTTAAGCAGTTTAAGCGCTTGTAAAGCTTGACCATCTGAATATTCATTCGCTAGCACAGAAACATAAGCTTCTAAGGCGTGCGTTACCGCATCGTAACCACCAAAAGCGGTTAAAGACTTAGGCATGTTCATTACAAGGTTCGCATCAACGATAGCCATATTTGGTGTTAATTCGTAATCAGCTAGTGGGTATTTAGCGCCTGTAGCATCATCTGTTACAACAGCAAATGGCGTTACTTCTGAACCTGTACCCGATGTTGTTGTGATACATACTAACTCTGCTTTTTTACCCATTTTAGGGAATTTGTAAATACGTTTACGAATGTCCATAAAACGTAATGCTAATTCTTCAAACGCAGTTTCTGGGTGCTCGTACATTACCCACATAATTTTTGCTGCGTCCATTGGAGAACCACCACCTAGAGCGATAATAATGTCTGGTTGGAAGCTCGCCATCGCATCAGCACCACGCTTAACGATAGATAATGTAGGATCCGCTTCTACGTCAGAGAATACGTGGCTGTCAATACCCATATCTTTTAAGATTTTTGAGATTTCAGCCGTGTAACCGTTGTTGTATAAGAACTTGTCGGTCACGATCATCGCACGCTTCTTACCTTCAAGATCGCTTAATGCAATTGGTAAGCTACCACGGCGGAAGTAGATAGATTTTGGAAGTTTATGCCACAACATGTTCTCAGCTCGCTTAGCTACAGTTTTCTTATTAATAAGGTGCTTAGGACCTACGTTTTCAGAAATTGAGTTACCACCCCAAGAACCACAACCTAATGTTAAAGAAGGCGCTACGTTGAAGTTGTAAAGGTCACCAATACCACCATGTGAGGTTGGGATGTTTACTAAGATACGAGCGGTCTTCATGCGATCGCCAAAGTACTTAATGCGATCTTTGTTCTTATCTTGGTTGGTGTAAATTGCTGAAGTATGACCGATACCACCGATATCAACCATAGTACACGCTTGATCAACCGCATTTTCAAAAGAAGATGCGCGGAATAAACCAAGCGTTGGTGATAGTTTCTCGTGGGCAAACTCGTCATCGTAGCTTACTTGTGTACCTTCACCGATAAGGATTTTAGTGCTTGCTGGTACCTTAACACCAGCTAACTCAGCAATTTTAACCGCTGGTTGGCCAACGATTGCAGCATTTAAGTTACCGTCGATAAGAAGCACTTTACGTACTTTATCCGCTTCGGCTTTGCTTAATACATAACCGTTGTGAGAAGCAAAACGCTCTTTAACTTGCTCGTATACTTCGTCCATGACGATAACCGCTTGCTCAGAGGCACAAACCACACCGTTATCGAAAGTTTTTGACATAAGCACTGACGCTACCGCACGCTTGATGTCAGCTGTTTCATCAATCACCACTGGTACGTTACCAGCACCAACACCAATCGCCGGCTTACCTGAAGAGTAAGCAGCTTTAACCATACCTGGACCACCAGTTGCCAAGATTAGGTTAATTTCATCATGCTTCATAAGCGTGTTAGAAAGCTCAACAGATGGTTGGTCAATCCAACCGATGATGTCTTTTGGCGCACCCGCTGCAACAGCAGCATCTAGAACAATTTTAGCCGCGGTGTTGGTTGAATTTTTTGCCCGCGGGTGAGGAGAAAATATAATCGCGTTACGCGTTTTTAATGAGATTAATGATTTAAAAATCGCAGTAGAGGTTGGGTTCGTTGTAGGTACGATACCACAGATGATACCCACAGGCTCTGCAATTTCAATGGTACCAAACTCTTCATTTTCACTTAAAATACCACAGGTTTTTTCATCTTTATATTTGTTGTAAATAAATTCTGAAGCGAAGTGGTTTTTAATAACTTTATCTTCAACAATCCCCATACCAGACTCTTCAGCAGCCATTTGAGCTAAAGGAATGCGAGCATTGTTTGCAGCTAAAGATGCTGCACGGAAAATTTTATCAACTTTTTCTTGTGGAAAGGTAGAGAATTCTTTTTGCGCTGCTTTTACGCGCAAAATCATGTCATTCAATTCATCTAAATTAGTTACCGGCATGAATGCCTCCTCGATATAATGTAAAAAACTATTAGTAACCGTGCTCAACAGGTATCGCTAAAAAGCATAGTAAAAATTATTACAGAGAACTTCGTTTGCAACACTTTTACTAAAAATTTCTTAATTCAAACTGTAGACCAATTTACGCTCTATAAAATTGATTTGAGATAAGGTTTTTTGTTAAATTTTCATTTTTTGATAACTTCTCGCTTAGCTAGATTAAAAAATACCGATTTTGGTGTAATTTTTCATCATAATAAGGGTGGCTTCAAAATTTACACCTAGAAATGTAGTAAAAACAAAAACCTTTTTTTGACTCTGAATGGAGCTTCATACTCCTAATGTTAATACAAGTTAGCGTATACTGCCTGACTCACATAAAATCAGGTAATGGCGTATCATATAAATGCATCAGTCCGATAACAAGTAAAAAAAATCAGTAAAAACATAAGTCTAACCTTAGTAGCAAAGAGTATTTTGGTCTCCTAAGTACCATGTTGTAAAAACCGTTCAGCTCTTTCAACTCTTCGTGGCTTCCCCTGTAAAACGATAGTATCTTGCGCCAAGACTTCAAAGTCAGGTGACAATAAAGTGATTTCAGCATCTAAGCGACGCACAGCCAGTATATCAACACGCCTTAATTCTCCCTGTAATTGCGCAATTGTTTTGCCTGTAGCAAAAGCATCATCGGTTAACAATACCGCATGTACAAACTCTAATCGTTCTATCGCCTCTGCACTCATGTTGGTGTCTACACCAGGATAAAATCCGTGTAATCTATGGTAATGATTTTTACGCTCAGCTTTAACACTATGAACTATCCGACTAAAAGGCACCCCACTTAAGTCTAAAACCTGCGATACCAACATCAAACTGCCCTCAAGCGATTCGGGAACCACTTCATTCGCCCCCGCATCTTTTAGTTGAATTAATGCGTCATCATTACGGGTACGAACTAAAATCCGCACCGAAGAGGATAATGAGCGCACCTTCTTCACGACATCCAAAGATTGGCTAGCCGAACCATAAGAAATCACCACTAATTTAGCGTCATGTAAATTCGCAGCTGACAAAACTTCCACTTGTCGAGCCGAACCAAATAACACATTCTCACCAGCTTCTCGGGCTTCATTTACTCGCACCGGATCAATATCTATAGCGACAAAGTCTATATTTTCCTGTTTTAAGAATCGGCTAACCGTCTGCCCTACTCGGCCAAAGCCACAAATGACGACATGATCTTTTAATTTTGTCTTAACATCTTCATCTTGTTCGTTGGTCGGTTCATTATTGTTATAGGTGATGGCAACAGCCCATTTACGCGCATGTTTGATCATATATGGGGTGATCGCCATTGAAATAATGCCACTGCCCAATAATATGGAGGTGTATTCATTGCTTAACACCCCAACATCGTACGCTAAAGCCAAAAGGACAAAACTAAACTCCCCCATTTGTGCCAACATAAACGCACTGGCCCACGCATCTTTTTTTGACTCGCCCGCATTAACGGCAAGCCAGCGGATCACCAATATCTTTATACCCAACAGACTTATTAATACCAATGCTATTTCTATTGGAGAAGAGAACACCAGCATAGGGTCTAATTTCATTCCAACAGTGACAAAAAAAAGCCCCATGAAAATATCCCTAAATGGCCGAATATCGGCTTCAAGTTGATGCTTATATTGGCTTTCTCCTAGCATCATTCCAGCAAGAAAAGCGCCAAGCGCCATCGATAAACCAAAAAATTGGGTTAAAGCCGCCGCCATTAAGGTCACAGATAAGGTGGTTAAAACAAACAGTTCATCGGTTCGAACCGCGGCGACTTGGGTAAATAATCTCGGTAATAACCATTTGCCAATAGACAAAAGCAAAGCCACCACAAACACCCCTTTTAACAAAGCAAATGCTAATGCCGACAGCATCGATGTTTCACTATTGCCTGATAAAAGCGGAATAATAATCAAAAAAGGGACGACAGCAATATCTTGAAATAATAACACCGCCACCGAAATTTGACCTGACTTGCGTTTTATTGAACCGAGATGGTTAAGCTGACGAATAACAATGGCGGTTGAAGATAGGGTAAGCACAGCGCCAATAACCAGAGCTGCTTGCCATGGTACACTGAATAAGTAGGCTAATAGCGAAAAAATAGCTAATGTTAAAATGACTTGTTTAGAGCCCACACCAATAACTAAATAGCGCATCGCAATCAGTTTGGGTAAAGAGAATTCAAGACCTAAGGTAAACAATAAAAAAACGATACCAAGCTCGGCAAAATGCTCATAATTTAATGCTGTACCGCTTAACGCAAGACCATGTTCTCCGACCAAAGTACCCGCGACTAAATACGCCAAAATGGCCGGTAAATTTAACCGACGAAACAGCCACACGACAAATACAGCAGAAATTAAAATCGATAGTATTTCAAAAAAATGTCCCACTGCGCCCCTTACGACTTAAGCGATTTTATTATTCAGGCCAACAGACCCATTATGGTTGCAATAAACTAGCTCAACAATACCATACCATTTACAAAATTGTCACACTTGTGATCAGCAATTGAACTCGCTAATTAAGCAATCTCAATCCATACTAAACAGGTATGTTTTAGAACACCCAAACAATTATTAACCAATTTATTAATACCTAAATGATTAGACATAGCACTCAGGGGCTTCAAAATTGGTAGACAATAACACCAGTGACTCAAATCCCAACACTACGGATAACAGCCTACCGTTAACCACTTTAGCCAAATTACATAAAGGCTTTGCTTTAGGGGCAGTGATAGTCGAACCGGATCAAGGTGTGGTCATTCGCCAGAACGAACGTTTTCACCTAGCCCCTAAAGCGATGGAAATATTATTGCTAATGGCTTCAGCGGATTGCCAGATATTAAGTCGTGAAGAATTATTGCAATATGGTTGGGGTGATAAGCATGCTTCTGCCACCAATTTAACCCATATCATTAGTGAAATACGTCAGGTATTAAACGACAAAAAGAGTTGCCCTACTTTTATTCAAACCATTCCTCGTAAAGGCTACCGATTGATGCTCCCGACCATTTACAAAAATGCTCAGGGCCAATTTGATATCCCATTGGGAACGAAAGAGATCGATAGTCCGATCAGTAAATGGAGCCTAACGTTATCGGTATTTAAAAGCACGCGACTGTTTAAAGCCAGCGCCGCTTATGTGGTTTTTTCCTGGGTATTATTGCAAGTGGTGGCATTGGTTCTGCCGATTTTTCATGCCCCAGATTGGATATTAAAGTTTATTACTTTGTTATTGATCATAGGTTTCCCTGTGGTCATCTGCTACCAGTGGCTCATCGCGTTAAGGAGTAAGCAATTTAAAGGGCGTAAAAACGCACAGAAAAAAAAGTTTTTCTACCAACAGTTGGCTGTTGACTCATTTTTTGTGTCACTTGTTTTGGCGGTGATCTACTTTTTATCGACCCATTTGATTACCTTTATGGAAGAAGAGAACAACCGACAAAGTCCAACGATAGCCACCATTAGCAATGCCACTTTGGTCGAGAATGCTATTGCTGTGATGGGGTTTAATGCCACCATGGGTGAAGACATACCTGAATATTTATTATCCGGTTTGCAAGAAGAGCTCATTAGTTTTCTGTCCCGAGAACCAAACTTCAAAGTCACGTCGTTACGAGCAACCCTCGCTTTAGAAGAAAGTGCCAGTTTAGAAAAGATTCGTCAGCGCTTAGGTGTTCGTTACATTCTGGAGGGAAAGGCAAAAATGATAAAAGATACCTTGCATATTGACAGTAAATTAATTGATACCTTAACCGGCTTTCAAGTATGGACAACGTCAATATCGGGTAAAAAAGATCAGCTATTAACGGTGTATAACGAACTGTCGCGACGATTACTGAGTTCATTAACCTTGTTGGTAGGGGGACAATATAGCGTTGAACAACAAAACCTACCAACAACCGACTTTGATGCATATGACTCGTACTTGCAAGGGATAGCTAAGCGCCGGTCTAATAGCGACTTAAAGTCACTAAAAACGGCCGAAACATTATTTAAACAAGCGATAGAAAAAGACTCTAGTTTTTCCCTTGCCACCTCGGCGTTATGTCAAACCTATATGGAAATGTATATTCTTGATGATAACCCTGCCACTTATAAAAAAGGCGTTGATGCCTGTGAATTGACCGCGCAAATAGAGCAATTAAGTGCCGAGTCGTTTATCTCTTTAGGCCAGTTATACCGAACCAGTGGCCAATATTCTCAGGCCCTTGAACACTTAAATAAAGCGCTAGAATTGAACCCCAAAAGCCCTCCCATCATTCGCATTTTAGCCGAAGTGTATTATGAGACTGGAAAATACGACAAGGCAAATGAGCTTTACCAGCAAGCGATTAATATTGAGCCTGGCTATTGGGAAAACTACTACCGCTATGGCCTGTTCTTATTTTTCTTAGGCCAATTTGAAGACTCGATGGAACAGTTAAATAAAGTTAACTTATTAAACCCCAAAATCGCCTATGCCTATAATGCCTTAGGCGGAGCATATTTTATGATGATGGATATGGAGCAAGCCAGTATTGCCTGGTCAAAAGCATTAGCCATTAAGCCCAATGCAATGATCTATTCAAACTTAGCAACCAGCTTGTTTTTTTCACACCAGTTTGAAGACGCCGCTAAAATATACCAGCAAGCCGTCGATTTATCCCCTTATGACACACTCCTTTTGGGGAACCTTGGTGATGCTTATAAATACACCGAATCGGGCGCCGACAAATCTCGGCAAGCCTACAAAAAAGCTTTAGAAATGGCTATAGAACGAGAAAAGATAAACCCTAATGCCAATGACTTAAAAGCCCAAATTGGTCGCTATTATTCCGAGCTTAAAGACTGTGTAAGTGCTCTTTCATATAAAGACAGCGTGTTAAAAAAAGACAATTCGGACCCTTATATTTTTTATGAGTTAGCCCTCTTATCACTCAATTGCCAAGAGTTTGGTGAAGCCGAAACATTCCTACAATTGGCCTTAGACAATAATTACCCGAAAAAATTGATATTGGCAGATCCGCAATTTATAGCCTATAAAGATCAACTTAAGCAATTCTATAACGTCTTAATATCTGAATAAATTTTTAACCTCACAATGCCAAAAAATAATAATGGCATTTATAAGGAATCGTTATGCAAATTACACTCAAGGTACACACCATCATCAATACGTTCATTATGCTATTTTGTGCCTATACAATCAGTTATGCTTTTGCTGAGGAAGAAGTCAACAAAGTAAAAAATCAAACTCTAACGGTTATAACAGACGCACAAAATTGTGCCACTGCGGTCAATAATACAAGTCCAGATAACTGTAAGGCGATATACGGTGACGACCGCGGTCCCTGCAAAAACAAAAGCGATTGTGTGTGTTCAAAAAAAGAAAAGGATATTACTTGGGTTGCTGATCGGGGTCAGAAAATTGAAATAGACTTCTTAGCTGGTTCACCATTTAAAAGCAGTTGTGAGTTAAAGTCCCTAGATAATGGCAAGGTTGAATGCAAAGTCAAAAACAAGGGCGACTTTGAATACGAAGTAAAGGTTGAGGGGTGCGAAGACAAGCCTTATGACCCTAGAATTATTGTTCAGTAGCACTTAATGTTGTTAATGCCATACGCTTCTCATTTGGCGTATGGCCAACATACAGTCGACAAAATCGAATGGTTTGAGCAAACTTTTCAGGGCCCAATACCGTCAACACCTTAATAAAGAATGCCTTATCAAGGTCAAAAGTGGCGACGTAAAAGTTTACCGCATGCTCAAGGTTAACATATTCAATGCCATCAAACAGAAACGCTTTACCAGCTTGTGTATTGTGGATTTCCTCTCCATCATAGACTAAAGGCCAGCCTTTAAAATTAACTCTATCTCTGGCAATTTCAAACATCATCCAAGCACTTTTAGCAAAGCCAGCAAAATTTCCGCCCTCAAAGCCACTTGTTGCAAGCTCTTCTTCGCTCCAATTTTTACCTATCGCTAAGTCTTTTTGATAGCGCTGACACAAATAGCTTTTCACCTCTTGGCGGCATTGCCATATCGAAAATGCTTGGCTTTTCTTTAGTCTAGGCCCGCATTCAGCGCATGCAGGGATGTGTAACCTTGGGTGTTCACATAATAGTGCCCACTCAGATTTTGCGGGGAATTCATACACACTCTGTTTAGGTTCGCCACAAAACCAACAGTTGTGACGAAACCTAAACGGAATCTCGATATTTGCTTGTTCCAAAAACAACGACATAAACTAACGTTTTTTAGACGCCTTAGGGGCTCTTGTTTTGGCCGGAGTAGAATTTTTTTTCGCAAGATTTTGATTACGTTTTTGAGTTGCTTGGTAACGATTTAACTTGCCATCTTCTGCTGGCTTTTTGATGCTTTTAGATAGCTCTAATTCGGCAAAAAAATCAAACTCGTAGCCCATTTGCTGAATTTGCTTTATCGGGTGACCAATAACTTTTTCGATGTTGGCTAAAAATTTATGATCTTTAGGCGATAATAAAGATATTGCCGTACCTGATTTACCTGCTCGTCCTGTGCGGCCAATACGGTGAACATAATCCTCCGGTAAAAACGGTAAGTGATAATTCACCACATATGCCAAATCTTCAATATCTAAACCTCGAGCGGCCACATCGGTTGCGACCAAAACTCGCACCTTACCTTCAATAAAGTCTTCAATGGCTTTATTTCGACTGCCCTGAGATTTATCACCATGGCATAAAGCGGCTTTGATGCCATCAAGCTTTAGCTCTTTGGCAATTTGATTGGCGCTGTCTTTTGTACCCGCAAATACCATCACTTTTTGCCAGTTATTTACCCCAATCAATTCCGCTAGCATTTCACTTTTACGAGCTTCTTGCACAGGATAAACGAAATGTCTGACTTTGGCTGCTGTCGCATTTTGTTTCGCCGTTTCGATAACTCTTGGGTTATTAAGAAATGCTCGCGCCATCCCTTTAACTTTATTTGAGAACGTTGCTGAAAATAACAAGGTTTGATGTGAGTGTTTAATTTCTGCCACGATTTGTTCGATGTCAGTTAAAAACCCCATATCAAGCATGCGATCGGCTTCGTCTAACACTAAGTGCTTGACCTGACTTAAGCTGACATTACGAAAACCTAAATGATCGCGTAATCGTCCTGGCGTTGCCACCAAAATATCGACGCCGGCTTTTAATACTTTCTCTTGTTTACTCATACCGACACCACCAAAGACGACGCCGGTTTTTAAGTCAGTGAACTGAGTATATTGAGTGATATTATCAGCCACTTGAATCGCCAATTCGCGCGTAGGCGTTAAAATAAGGGCTTTAACAACTGGCACACTAGATGGCTTTGCTTTGATTAACTTTTCAATAATGGGGATTGAAAATGCCGCCGTTTTCCCCGTACCAGTTTGCGCACTCGCCAAAACATCTTGCCCAAATCGAATCGCAGGTAACGCACGCTGCTGAATCGGGGTCATGGTTTTATAGCCACACGCTTTTATTGCTTGTAATAAATTTTCAGGCAAACCAACAGAGTCAAAACTCATAAAAAATCCTAATCGATATAAATTACGCGAATAATAACAAAAAAAGCGGTAAATCCATAAAACTTACCGCCTTTATCAATCATTTAGATACAAACCTTACTTATCTGACCAAATTCCAGGTCGCAGGCGCATTGATTTAGCCTCTTGTTGGGATACCTTAAAGTTAGGCTCTTCGCCTTCATCAATATGTTTATTATAGTCCTTAGAAACACGAATAAGCGCTTTGGTTAACATTATAATGGCTATCACGTTGACAATAGTCATTAACGCGACCGCAAGATCTGCCATCGCAATCAAGCGCCCTAAACTGGCAAATGAACCAAAGAAGATCATCGCTAAAAACAGGGTTATAAAACAGCCTCGACCAATTTTATTGTCGAGTTTTAAAAATGACAGGCTATTTTCAGCATACGCAAAATTTGCCACCATAGAGGTAAAGGCAAAAAAGAAAATGGCTAATGTAATAAAGTCGCCGCCCCAAAAACCCACCTGGTTTTCAAGCGCTTGTTGGGTTAATTTAATACCAAATTCTTGTCCTAGGGGAATGCCACTTAATAGAATAATTAAGGCGGTACAGGTACACAAAACAATGGTATCCACAAATACCCCTAACATTTGCACATAGCCTTGTGAGGCGGGGTGATTAGGATATGGGGTTGCGGCAGCGGCGGCATTAGGTGCACTGCCCATACCGGCTTCGTTGGAATACAAACCACGTTTAACCCCATTCATAATCGCCGCTCCAACCATACCAGAGCCAGCTTCGCGAAGGCCAAAGGCTGAAGAAACAATGTTCGCCAGTGCCGCCGGTACCTCAGTAATATTAATCGCAATGACTGCCAGCGCCACCAAAACATAGGCAAGCCCCATGAATGGCACCACCAACTCGGCAAAACTGGCGATTTTTTTCAATCCACCTAAGACAATAATGCCGGTTAAAACCGTTAGCACCATACCTGAATATATCGGGTCAATACCATATGAGCCGTTAAAGGCATCGGTGATTGAATTGGCTTGCACTGGTGAAAACACTAGGCCATACCCCAACAACAGACAAATCGAGAACAACACCGCCATCGGTTTATTGTTTAAGCCATATTGCATATAAAAGGCTGGACCACCACGATAGTGACCGTTTTCATCTTCGATTTTATAAAGTTGACCCAGGGTACTCTCAGCATAGGCGGTGGCCATCCCTATAATCGCAATGACCCACATCCAAAAAACCGCCCCTGGCCCTCCTAATGAAATAGCAACCGCTACCCCCATTAGATTACCGGTACCGACTCGAGCAGCAAGCGTTGTACATAACGCTTGAAAAGAGGAGATCCCATGCTTATCGGTTGAACGACTGTGTTTCATCACCGAAAACATATGAGGAAAGTGTCGAAACTGAATAGCGGCTAATTTAAACGTAAACCAAAGGCCACAAAATACCAGCAGGTAAATCAGCACAGAGCCCCATAAAAAACCATTTAACGTATCAACTATTGTTTCAATCACAAATATACCTCTTATTCGCCTAAAGCGCGTCGATACCTTTATGAAGGTTCTGTCGACATTAGCTCAGGTTTGCTAGTTTGACTTAATTTGATCAGGCTTTTGAGTTCCTGAATCTCTGCTTGTAGCTGTTCTATCTGGGCTCGACTTGCCGGCTCTGCACCTTGTACTGATTCGCCATGGGCAATCGCTCGCTCCGTTTCATGTTCTTTGGCCATAACTTCGAGTACCGTACCAACCATCATGTTTAAAAACACGAATGCGGCTAAAAAGATAAACGAAATGTAATAAATCCAACTCAATGGATAAACCGTCATGGTTTCATACATCACATCGGTCCAATCTTCAAATGTTGAGACTCTAAATAACGTCAACAATGAGCGACTTACGTCCCCCCATAAAAAGTCATTAATTTGATGAAATAAAATGCTTCCAACGGCGGCATAAATATAAAAAATAACAAACATTAGTAACGCAATATAGCCCATTCGCGGAATTGATTTAATTAATGCATTAATTAACATTCTTAGCTCAGGTATCATAGAGACTAGACGAAGAACGCGAAAAACCCGTAATAAACGTGCCAGTAAAACGCCGGAACCACCCGCTGGGATAAGACTGCCTATTACGATTAACGTATCAAATACATTCCAACCACTTTTAAAAAATGTTCGAACATTGTTTGTGGCAATAAAGCGAATCACGATTTCAATAGCAAAGAAAATGGTGATGCTAAAATCTAGGGTTTCAAGAATGGTTATGACATTTTCGGGTAACTGGTGGGTCTTAGCCCCAATTAATAGAGCAGATAACACAATAACAGTGATCACAACTGCCTGAAAAATCCGACTTGAGTCTATTTTTTTCAGTACCGCTTGTAGGTTGGCAATGTGCAACTTCATCATTTATATAAATTCCAATCGTTAAACAAACAAAAGTGTTAGGCAAGACGCCCAGTAAACTAAAACTGGGGTATTTTAGCCTAAACAAATGTCTTTTATTGAGCAATATCAAATATTATTTAAATTAAAATGCTCAACTGATTAACCTTTAAGCAAGCTGATGAAATGGCTCTAAGGATTGAGTGCTTGTTAACACGAAATTGAATAGATAAAGAATAAAAAAAGCGAAGCTAAAAGCTTCGCTTATTAAGCAAAAAAATGGTGCCACTTTAGTGTTGATGACCACCAACGCCATGCGCATGCCCATGGGAGATTTCTTCTTGTTCTGCTGCTCGTACACCAACAATATTGATATCAAATGTTAACGTTTGCCCGGCTAATGGATGGTTGGTGTCAACGGTTACCATAAACTTACCTACTTTTAATACGGTCACCTGACGCTGGCCATGTTCAGTATTCACCACAGCAACCATACCTGGCTGCCAACGGCTAGCACCTTGAAGATGTTTCGCTGGGACACGCTGAACGGCATCATCAAGGTATTCACCATAGCCATCTTCTGGTTTAACAGTCACGGTGAATTGATCTCCCGCTTGTTTACCTTCCAAAGCATTTTCGATGCCTTGGATCATATTTTTATGACCAAAAAGTAAAGCAACAGGATCGCCACCGGTTGAATCTTCGATGACATCACCGTTTTCATTTTTCAGTACATAATGAAATTGAACAACGGTATCTTTTGAAATTAGCATAATGTTTCCACATTGAATTAAGGTTTAAGGTAATGAATTTGCAGGCTTGCTGTAAAATCGTTTGATTAAGTATAACTTACATTGTCACAGAGTTAACCTGGATATTTTGCTCCCAAAGGCGGCTGATGATCATCTCTGAGCCAGCTCTGTTGCCGGTACAATAAAAACTGATTTGTCCGAGCATGGTTTTTTCGGTTAACAATTGCTCTTGCTCAAGTCTGCGTTTTAACTGATTTGCTACCGGCTCGGCGGTATCAAAAATCTGGACATGCTCCGGTAATAGCTGCTGCAATAAGGGTTTAATAAAGGGGTAATGAGTACAGCCTAAAACAACCGAATCAACAGGATATTGCTCAAAGGCTTGTAAATATTGTTGCAGCATTTGCCTCGTTTCAGGGCTGTCAACATTGCCTTGTTCAATGACGTTAGCAAGGCCAACACAGGCGACACAATGAAAACTGGCGGCATGACGATGATTATCAAGTAAGTTATTAAAGCTTCGACTGGCTAACGTTGCTGTCGTTGCTAATACCCCAACATGGCCCGTTTTAGTGGACAATGAGGCTGGCTTGATGGCGGGTTCGACACCAATGATAGGCACATCAAATACCTCTCTTAATACTCGTACCACAGACACGGTAGCGGTATTGCAGGCAACAACAATTGCTTTCACACCTTGATGGATAAAAAACTGACAAATAGCAATTGCCCGTTGCTCTATAAAATCCAATGACTTATTCCCATAAGGTGACCATTTAGTGTCGCCGACGTATAAGACATCTTCGTTTGGCAAGATTTGAGTGATGCCTTTTAAAATCGATAAACCGCCAACGCCTGAGTCAAAAACCCCGATTGGTGCCGTTTTGCAAGTCATAATGAAATAGATTGAAATGTGATATTTTGATTATATTCGATAACTTAAAAAAACAAAACCCGTCAATAAGATGACGGGCTTTGTTATTGTCAACGAAGTGCTAAATATGGGCAAATTTGCTCATATTTAGAACTTCCAGCATTAACCTTGAATGGTTACAGAGCCTTTAGGATTTGCTCGACGCTGTCTTTCGCATCACCAAAAAGCATTTGGGTATTATCTTTAAAGAACAATGGGTTTTGTACACCAGCATAGCCGGTATTCATTGAACGCTTAAATACAACCACTTGCTTGGCATGCCAGACTTCACAAACAGGCATCCCAGCAATCGGGCTTGTTGGGTCTTCAGCCGCCGCGGGGTTTACGGTGTCATTAGCACCAATAACCAGTACCACGTCGGTGTTAGCAAAATCATCATTGATTTCTTCCATACCCAAGACAATGTCGTATGGTACTTTTGCTTCGGCCAACAATACATTCATATGCCCAGGCAAACGCCCCGCTACAGGGTGAATAGCAAAACGCACTTCGACCCCTTTTTTCTGTAATGCACGGGTGATTTCATACACTGGGTATTGCGCTTGTGCGACGGCCATGCCATAGCCTGGAGTAATGATCACCGATTTTGCATCGCTTAATAACTCAGCCGTTGCTTCTGCTGAGATTTCTTGATGCTCACCATAGTCAACATCGGCGCCTATTTGCACATCGGTACCAAAGCCACCGGCTATTACGCTAATAAATGAGCGATTCATCGCTTTACACATGATATATGACAAGATAGCCCCTGATGAGCCAACCAAAGCGCCAGTGATAATCAGCAAGTCATTACCAAGCATAAAGCCTGCCGCTGCAGCCGCCCAGCCCGAATAAGAGTTCAGCATGGAAACGACCACGGGCATATCGGCACCACCAATAGACGCAACTAAATGCCAGCCAAAAACTAACGCAATCACGGTCATCGCCATTAATGGCCATAGTTGATGGCCTTGGTCTTGAACAAAAACGACCATCAAAGCAAAGGATACAACCCCTGCCAATAAATTTAGCTTATGACGATGAGGTAACATAAGGGCACTGGTATTTATGATCCCTTTTAATTTACCAAAAGCGACCACCGAGCCGGTAAATGTTACGGCGCCAATAAACACCCCTAAAAACACCTCAACATTGTGAATAGCCAGATCCGCTCCGATCATCACTGTTTCGTGCTCAAGGTGCGAGTTATAACCGACAAGTACGGCGGCTAAACCAACGAAACTGTGCAAAATAGCCACTAATTCTGGCATCTCTGTCATCGCTACTTTTTTGGCTAAGCGCAAGCCAATAAGAGCACCAACAGCCATGCACACAATGATGATCATGACCCCAGATACTTTCGGGTTCATAATGGTTGCAATTAAAGCAATGGTCATCCCGATGATGCCATACCAATTGCCTGCCGCCGCGGTTTCTTGCTTGCTTAACCCTGCCAAGCTCATAATAAAACACAGGGCAGAAATGATATATGCTGCGCTGATAATTCCTTCAGACATGGTGTATTCCTTCCCTATTTTCTAAACATTTTAAGCATGCGTTTGGTAACTAAAAAACCACCCGCAATATTGATGGTGGCAATTAATACGGCAACCCCCGACAAAATTTGCACCCACAAATTATCACTGCCTATTTGCAATAAAGCGCCCACAATAATAATCCCTGAAATAGCGTTGGTAACACTCATTAACGGGGTATGTAAAGCATGAGTAACGTTCCAAACAAGGTGATAGCCAACCACACAAGCAAGGACAAACACCGTAAAATGAGATAAAAACTCAGGTGGTGAAACACTGGCTATCCAAGTGAAGGCCAAAGCGCCAAATGCCATTGCAATGTACTTTTTGCGACTTGGTTTTTGCTCAACAATCGCCTCTTTTTTCGGTTCAGGTTTGATCTTAGCTTGAGCGGGGGCCGCTGAGACTTTAATCGCCGGCGGTGGAAAGGTAACCTCTGCGCCTTTCACCACTGTCATGTTACGAATCACCACATCGTCAAAATCGATGTTAATGTTACCGTCTTTTTGTTTGCTCAATAATTTCATCAAGTTGACAAGGTTGTTAGCATACAATTGACTTGATTGGTTTGGTAAACGTGAAACCAAATCGGTATAACCAATGACCTTAACTTGATTAACTTCGTTTATTTCACCGGCAACGGTTAATTCACAGTTACCGCCACCGGCGGCCGCTAAATCGACAATAATGCTTCCAGGTTTCATCGACTCAACCATACCTTTGGTGATTAATTTGGGTGCGGGTTTACCTGGAATCATTGCCGTAGTGATGATGATGTCGACGTCTTTAGCTTGCTCGGCAAATAACGCCATTTCGGCATCTATAAACGCTTGGCTCATTTCTTTCGCATAGCCATCGCCACTGCCCGCTTCTTCTTCGGCAAAATCCAGCTCAAGAAACTCGGCGCCCATGCTTTCTATTTGTTCTTTTACTTCAGGTCGAGTATCAAATGCTCGAACAATGGCGCCAAGGCTACCGGCGGTACCAATCGCGGCAAGACCTGCTACGCCGGCGCCAATAACCATCACTTTTGCTGGTGGGATCTTGCCTGCGGCGGTAATTTGCCCCGTTAAAAAGCGACCAAAATGATTGGTGGCTTCGACCACCGCACGGTAGCCGGCGATGTTTGCCATCGAACTCAGTGCATCTAACGACTGCGAACGCGTCATGCGAGGTACCATTTCCATCGCTAAGGTGGTCACGCGTTTGGCACTAAGTTGTGTTAATAGTTCAGGTGACTGGGCTGGTGCGATAAAGCTAATAAGGTGAGCGCCGTCTTTAAGCTGTTCAACTTCATCGGCTTGTGGCGCATTAACTTTCATCACGATATCAGCCTGCCAGGCCGTGTTTTTATCGCCAATTTGGGCGCCAGCCTGGTGATAAACATCGTCATTAAAACTGGCATTATCACCAGCACCTGACTCAACAACCACATCAAAACCAAGTTTAATTAAGGCTTCTATTGAAGTGGGCGAAGCTGAAACACGATTTTCATTATCGGCAACTTCTTTAGGTATTCCGATCAGCATAAATGCATACCTTCTCGTTTTTGGGTTAATTAAATTTAGTTCTTAAACTCTAAGAAGCTCAGGAACTGCTTATTTTTTGTTTCTAACCTCAGTCGACTTGTGCTAATACCACGCAGTAAAAGTGCCTTTGTATTAGTCCAATTCGGTATTTCTTTTTATTGTTAACTCAACTATATAAAAAATTTGTCTTACGACAAACCATACCACTAGGGTGTATTACAATATAAAGCTCTTAAAATTAGCGACTTAGTGTGTTTGGTATTAACTTACTCAAATTACTGCCTTTCTCTGTTTTATACTTTAAGTCAGATCAAAAACTCACGATATTCAACCATCACTCAGGTTATCTAATGCGCATGGGGTGTTGAATTTAAAATCAATATTGGCATAAAGACAAAGGAGAGCAACATTCGTTACTCTCCTAAAAGCAAGACATCCTGGGACGCTTAAAATATGCTTCAAGGCTTTGCTTAAGCGGTTCCTTGTTGGTTCAACTTTTCGTCGCCTTTTAGACGCTCTCGAATACTTTGGATCACCACATAAAACACAGGGATTAACAGCGTACCAAGTACTAAGGCAATTAACATACCGCCAAAAACGGTGATACCAAGCGCTTTTTGACTGAACATCCCAGCGCCTGTTGCTAAAACGAGTGGGATAATACCGGCAATAAATGAAACCCCTGTCATACACACGGCTCGAAACCTCAAACTGGCGGCGGTTGTCGCAGCATCGGCAATACTGTGGCCCTCTTCTTCTCTTAAACTGCGGGCAAACTCAACAATTAATATGGCATTTTTTGCCGCTAAGCCAATTAATAAAATCAACCCTACCTGAGCAAACAAATTAAGAGAAAAGCCAACCAAATTTAATGCCAGTAACGCGCCAGCGACGGCAATAGGCACAACCAAAATAATCGATATGGGTACCGACCAACTTTCATATTGGCCAACTAAAAATAAATAGATGAACACAAAGGCTAAAGTAAAAGCATAAACGGCCATATTTCCGGCTTCGATTTCTTGATATGTCATCCCTGTCCATTCAAATTGAAATCCTTCGGGTAATGTCGCACCAGCAACCTCTTCCAGGGCTAATATTCCTTCTCCTGAACTATAACCAGGTGCAGCGGCTGCTCTGATACTCATCGAATTAAACAAGTTATAGCGTTCGCTAATATCTGGCCCATGAATCGCTTCAATATGGACTATGGTGGAGAGCGGGATCATTTTCTGATCGTTGTTGCGCACATAAAGCATGTGTAGATCGTCAATACTTTGTCTAAACCCGGGTTTTGCTTGAATCACTACCTTGTAGGTTTGACCAAACTTATTAAAGTCATTGACGTATAAAGAGCCTAAATTCGATTGTAAGGTATCAAATACTTGCTCAAGGCTGATACCAAGGGTTTTCGCTTTAACTCTATCAACATCAAGCAAATACTGCGGTACATTGGCTCGAAACGTACTGTAGACATTCGTTAAGGCTGGGTGTTGGTTTGCTTCAATAACAAAGGTATTAAGAACTGAGGCGAGTTCAGTACCATCGCGACCAATAGTATCTTGTAATATAAACTCAAGTCCGCCAACGGCCCCCATACCGGGCACGGCTGGTGGCGCAATAGCATACACTTGCGCTTCAGGCACTTGCATAAAAGCTAAATAATTAACCTTTTGGGTGATCGCAAAAACGATGTCTTGACGGTTTTCACGCTGATCCCAATGCTTTAAGACAATAAACATAGAACCTGCATTACTCTGGGCGGCGCCATTTAAAATGCTGTAACCGGTTACCGCTGTAATACTTTCTATTCGTTGGTCTTGTTGTAATTGCTTGGTGAGTTTGTCGATGACCTTTTGCGTTCGTCCTAAAGAGCTGGCATCGGGTAATTGTACACTGACAATAAAAACGCCTTTATCCTCTGGTGGTACAAAACCGGTTGGTGTTTTTATAAAGCCATAAGCGAGCACTACAAACGTAATAACAACGGCCACCATGACCATCACAGATTTTCGAATAGCACCAGCAACCGATTGGCCATAACGTGATTTTAGGCCATTAAATAGCCGGTTAAATTGAGCAAACCACTTAGCTTCTTTCTGCCCACGTTTGAGCAATAAACGGCACAAGGCGGGGCTTAAGGTTAATGCGTTTAGCGAGCTAAATAACACGGCCACACAAATAGTGACAGCAAATTGCCGATACATAATACCGGTTAAGCCTGGCAACATAGCCACAGGAACAAATACCGCTAATAAGACGAGGGTTGTGGCGATTATTGGGCCAGTGACTTCTTCCATGGTTTTAGTAACCGCTTGAGTAGGCGTAAGGTCAGGGCTTTCGGTTAAATGGCGTTCGGTATTTTCAACCACCAGTATGGCGTCATCAACGACTATCCCGATGGCGAGAATTAAACCAAACAAGGTCACGGTATTAATGGTCATTCCCATTAACAGCAAAATAGAGAAGGAGGCAATTAAGGACACCGGGATAGCGACCGTCGGCACTAAAGCTGCGCGCCAATTACCCAAAAAGATAAAGGTAATAATAATGACTAAGGCAATCGCTTGAACCAACGACACCACGACTTTGGCAATGGACGTTCCTACATATCGGGTGGTGTCATAACCAATGGAATAGTCAAGACCTTGGGGAAACTGCTCGGCCATAGTGGCAATAAGATCTTTAACATTGCGACCGGTCTCAAGGGCATTAGCGCCGGGCAATAAATACAGCGCCACCGTACTGGCATCTTTTGAGTCGACCTGAGTAACAATATCATAATCTTCTTGCCCAAGGACGACATCGGCAACGTCTTTTAATTGCACCAAAGAACCATCGGCATTAGCGCGTAAAATGATGTTTTCAAAGTCTTCAACGGTATCGAGTTTACCTTTTGCTTGCAGGGTATATTGAGTTTGGACATCACTAACATAAGGTGGAGCTCCCACTTTACCGGCTGCAACTTGCACATTTTGCTCTTTCAAAGCCGCACTCACATCAGAAGAGGTGATTTTTAAGCTCGCCATTTTTTGAGGGTCAAGCCAGACTCGCATCGAGTAAGCCGCTTCGCCAAGAATGCTGGCTTGAGAAATACCATCAACCCTTTTTAGCGCATTTAACAGGTTGATTTTGACGTAATTTGAAATAAAGAGTCGATCATATTCCTGCTCTTTAGCGAAAAAATTTACTAAAAATAAAATATCGGGCGATTGTTTTCGCACCGTAAGTCCTGACAATCGGATCATTTGCGGTAATTTAGGCTCAGCCATTGAGACCAAATTTTGCACCCGAACCAAAGCAAGATCGGGATCGATCCCGACTTCAAAGGTCACGGTTAAGGTGTATGAGCCATCATTGGCACTTTTTGAGGACATATAGATCATCCCCTCTACTCCATTAACCGCTTCTTCGATGGGTTGCGCAACGGACTCTTTTACCACTTCAGAAGAAGCGCCAGAGTAGTACGCATTCACCACAACTTGAGGCGGGGCTACCGTTGGGTACTCGGCTACGGGTAAACTGAGTGCTGAGATAATACCTGCGATAGTTAACACAATCGCAATCACTAACGCCAATTTTGGCCGCTGGATAAACCTAGAACTAATCATGAATTAACCCTGCGATTGTTGATTGGTTTGCTCGGACAAGGGCTTAGGTGCCATTTCAGCAGACTTTACTTGCACCTTTTGCCCGTCTCTAACGCGCTGCATGCCAACAGTGACAATGGTTTCACCTGGTTCTACCCCTTCGTTTACTATCACCTTAGTGTCAACTCGCCTACCCAGCACCACATTGCGACGTTGCACGTGATTATTGGCATCTAAGATCATCACAAAATCGCCTTGTTGATCGGATTGAACAGAGCTTTGTGGGATCATCGTGGTATCAACCGCTTGCGCAGATTCCACAATAACCTTAACGTATTGACCAGGTTTTAATACCCCTAATGGATTTGGAATGGTGGCGGCAACTTCCAAAGTGCCAGTTTCTGGATCGACCCGATTGGCCACATAACTTATGATCCCTTGCTCAGGATAAAGCTCGTTATTGAGCATCAATTTCACAACAGGCTTGCTATCGCCAAGTTGGGTTTTAGCGATTTGGTTTCGACGCACCATCTGCCAATATAAATTTTCACTCACTTGAAAGGGCACTTCCATGGTATTCACTGCCACAATGGTGGTTAGAGCTCCTGATGATGGCCCAACCAAATCCCCAACACTGTACTCACTTCGCCCTATTCGCCCCCCTATTGGCGCTAAAATTTTGGTATAGGATAAGTTAAGTTTCGCGGTGTCTAATTGTGCTCTTGCCGACTCAAGGGCCGATTTTTGTTGATTTACGTTAGAAACCAATTCATCAATTTGCGAACTGGATATGTAGCCATTAGCCTTTAACTCATTGGCTCGCTTAAGATTTTTCCTTGCGATATCAAGAGCATCTTTCGCCTTATTGAGCTCAGCCTGCATTTGAGCGAGTTTGGCCTTTACTTCATCATCATCTAGGGTGAATAACACCGCACCTTGCTCAATATTTTTCCCTTCTTGAAAATGAATTTCAGCAATTTCGGCGGTTATTCGAGCCGGGATTTGAATATCGCTCCCTGCCGTCAGTCGCCCGACAAAACTATTACTTTCTTTAAAAGGGTGTTGCTTAATGATATCAACCACAACTTGTGGTTCAATATTTGGGCGGGTAGGTTTTTCACAGCCGGTAAGAGCAAGCCAAGTTACTGACAACACGCTAAGTGTGAGTATAATTTTGCTTCGCATAGAGTCATCCAAAATAGAGAGAGTTAAAGTCAGAGCCGTATTTTTGTTACAACCTTGCTTTAAATAATAGTGCAATAAAATTCAGTTACTTATTAAATTACTCGGTTTTATTGCTCACTCTATTTGAAATACCCCAATCTTTTACTTTTTTAAGCATTACTTGCTAAAGGTTATTAGTTTCGTTCTCCCCCTCCCAAGTTATAAAACCAAACCTATTGAAAATAATGAACAAAATACGAAGGTTGCAATAGCGGTGTTTTTAAGTTGATTATTCATTATGGTGGCATCATCGACGTTTTTAAGTCTGTTGGTCGATACAATCAAGACGGGTAAGGCCAATAGGTGTAACCAGGTGGTTATAGGCATATTAGCGAGCAAAATAAAAACGATGATAAACAACTCAGCTAAACCAAGCAGACACCAATGATAGGCTCTGGCGCCTTTATAACCCAAACGTGCCGCTAAGGTGACTTTGCCTGCTGCTAAGTCGGTTTTCATATCACGAATATTATTGATGTTTAATACCGAACAAGAGAGCAAGCCACAACTGCTTGCCGGTAACATTAATAACCCGTAAAACTCACCTTGATATAGGGTGAAGCTGCCAATCACCCCAACCAAACCAAAAAATAAAAATACCGAGATATCGCCTAACCCTCGATAGCCGTAAGGCTTATCGCCCATGGTATAAGTGATAGCGGCAACGATAGCGAGACTGCCCAGTACAATAAACGTGATAATAAGCCAAAGTTGATTGGCAAAGGCCTGCACCAATAAACTGATACCGCTAGCGATGGCTAGCCCAATGGCGATGAATAATGCTTTTTTCATCGCGCTTTCGCTCACTAAGCCAGCATTCATTACCCGTAATGGCCCCACTCGTTGCGCATTATCGGCGCCATGCTTTAGATCACCAAAGTCATTCGCTAGGTTTGAAATAACTTGGAGTAAAATAGCCGTCACTAACGCCAAAATAAAAATCAAAAGGTCGAAGTTGCCTTGATAATAGGCTAGCGCTGTGCCCAAAATAATGGCAGAGCAAGATAATGGTAGTGTTTTTGGGCGAATGGCTAACAACCACACAGAAAAAGGATTAGTCATTGATTGTATTAGGCTTTAAAATAAAACATATTGATTATGTTACAATAAACAGCACCTTTTAAGCAGTTTATTTTTTATAAGTTAGCTAGAGCCTTTAAACCTAAGCAAATAATGACAAACATAGAGCAAATTTATTCAGCCCTTAATAACCTGCGACAACAGCCAATCGACGGCTATCATTGCCTGCGCATCGGTATAAACCAAATCAGTTTGCTTGGTTGGTTAAAAGCACAAACTGGCAATAAAAAATTTTACTGGCGTGATAAAAGTGGTGATTTTACCTTAGCCATGTTGGGTGTTTCTCATCAAATCAGTACCCTAGAAGCTCCAAACCGATTAACACATGCCAACTATTTTGGTGGTGTCAGTTTTAACCCCAAAGATAAACAATGGCCGGGGTTTTCAAGCAGTCAATTTATTGTGCCAAGAATCGAAATTCGCTGTAATCAAGGGCAATATAGTATAGCGTGTCATATTAATGCGCGTGATCATCATCTCAATACTGAAATCGATGCCTGCTTGGCGATACTTGATGAGTTAAAACCGGAGGTCGAAATCCATTCAGCACCTTTGAACTTTTTAATTGAGCAAACCACCCACTCACCTGACTACCCCCTGTGGCAATGCATGGTAAATTCTGTGCTTGCGAACATCAAGCAAGGTTCGTTGCAAAAAGTTGTTTTATCACGACAAACTACGCTCAAGCTTGAGCAAACATCAGATAGTCAAGGCGACAAAAGTATTGAACACAGTTGCTGGGATTTGTTGGGCCAATGGCAACATTTAACCCCAAATTGCTTTCAATTTGCTCTACAATTTGAGCCTGACACAATATTTATTGGGAGCTCACCGGAAAAGTTATTTCGCCGTATAGGCAACACTTTACACACCGAAGCGATGGCTGGCACCACCCCAATAGGCAACACCCAAAAAGAGCATGAACAATTTTACCGGCAATTAATAAACGACAACAAATTAGGGCATGAAAATGAGCTCGTCGCCAACTACATCACTGAAATATTAGAGCAAGTATGTCGCCAATATAGTCAATCCGAACTTAACATTGTCAAACTGGCGCACGTACAACACCTAAATCAAACCTTTAGCGGGCAATTAAAAACACGGGTAACCGACCACCAATTACTGAATTTACTTCACCCTACCCCAGCCGTTGCTGGGGTCAGTAAAGCAGAATCATTAAAAATAATCTCTCAGTTAGAGCCTTATATTCGAGGTTGGTATAGTGGCGCCGTTGGTTATTGCAGTCCTGAACATTGTGTATTTTCAGTAGCAATTCGTAGTGCATTGATTCAAAACAATAATATTAAAGTTTTTGCCGGGGCTGGGATTGTCGAAGGCTCTACTGCTGAACTAGAATGGCATGAATTAAACAATAAAGTAAGTACTATACTGTCTTTATTAGCTTGAGTAATTCAATCGCCATAATAAAAATATATGACACTAAAAACCACCGCAAACATTAACTTAGTGAGTGCTCAATTAATTATCGAAGAATTGTTTCGACATGGTATTCGACATATTTGTATTGCTCCAGGTTCACGCTCTACGCCATTAACCTTGGCCGCGTGCTTGCACCCAAAAATTGAAACCTATGCCCACTTTGATGAAAGAGGCATAGGATTTTATGCTTTGGGAATGATTAAAGCGCTAGCGCAGCCTGTTGCGGTTATTGTAACTTCGGGCACCGCGGTATCTAATTTGCACCCAGCGGTGGATGAAGCTAATAACAGCCAATTACCACTGATATTGTTAACCGCTGATCGCCCTGTTGAATTGCTTGACTGCGGGGCCAATCAAGCAATTACTCAATCAGGTTTATTTGCCAACTCTATTTGCCAACAGCTTGATTTTGATGCCCCAACGCCAGACTTACCGCCTCAATACATCTTAACCAGCATTGATAAAGTTTTATTTCAACAAAGCCAATCCCCTGGGCCGATACATATTAATTGTCGCTATAAAGAGCCTTTATACCCTGGCCCCAAAACGCAAGATTTTAGTCAATACTTACAACCAGTAAAACAATGGCAAGGACAACAAAAGCCTTATAGCCAATATCATCAACCGACACGGCAGGTTACAAACGAGACTCTTGACATTAAAGAGATAGACCACCTTAAAGGGATTATAATTGTTGGCCAACAAGCGATCGGGCAAGATCTTGGCGATAGCATTGAATCTTTGGCAAAGGGACTCGGTTGGCCAGTATTTTATGATGTGATGGCCAATACCCCAAAAGGTGAGCAAACAATTCATTATTACGACCAATTATTGCATCATCAAACGTTTGCTGAGTTATTGCAAGAATGCGAATGTTTTATTCAATTAGGACATCCGCTTATTTCGACACGCCTACAACAGAGTATTAGCACAAGTACCGCTCAATATTGGCTCGTTGCACCAGGTATAAAACGTTTTGATCCATTTCATCGGGTTAACCAACGCTTTGTGTGTTCACCTAAGGTTTGGTTAACCAATGCTCTTACCCAAATCAATACATTAACGACGCCTGCAGTGACCGTCAGTCTGTGGCGACAAAAATTGATTGAATTTGAAAAAAAGGCCAAAAATTACTTTCAACAGTTAGACGCACAACTGAATGTATCCACTGATTTAGAGCCACGTTCAACGCCAAATTCGTCAGCCACATTTAACACGGGCTTTGCAAACTGGGGAGAGTATCAGGTGGTTCGCAACTTAACGCAAATGCTGCCAAAGCAAAGCCATTTATTTATCGGTAATAGCATGCCTATACGGTTAATGGATATGTTTGCTCCTGCAACCTCTAAAAACGTTCATTTTCACAGTAACCGAGGTGCAAGTGGCATTGACGGGCTTGTCGCAACAACCGCAGGCATTGCCAGCCAAGTTAGGGGGCAAGCGGTTACCTTATTGATTGGTGATATATCGCTGCTACATGATTTAAATTCACTGGCGTTGTTATCCAACATGAACTCACCGGTTGTCATTGTTGTGCTAAACAACGACGGCGGTTCTATTTTTAATATGCTGCCCGCGCCCAAAGAGCACAATATTAAATCCACTTTCTATCAAATGCCTCATGGATTTACATTTGCCCAAGCAGCGTCAATGTTTAGGCTTAATTATTATGCGCCAAACTCTCTGTTGGCATTTAAAAATTCGTATCAGGATGCGATAACGCTAAACACGGCGAGCTTAATTGAAGTGGTATGCGAAAACGATCAGAGCAGTCAATTTTGCCAACATATTAAACAGCAGATAAACAATGATTTTATTTGCGCAACATAAAGCCGTTAGAGGTTCAACAAAACCAACGTTGGTCTTATTGCATGGCTTTATGGGCGATCATCAAGACTGGCACTCTATGCGTTTGCACTTAAGTGATGATATCCCCACGCTCGCCATAGATTTACCAGGACATGGCAACTCTGAGGCAATCGAGTTAGATCACAAATTAGGTTTTAAGCAATGCAACAACTATTTAACCAACACCTTAATCAAACACAAGATTAAAGACTATATTCTTTGTGGTTATTCTCTTGGTGGGCGAGTAAGTCTATACCACAGCGCTCACATTTATTTACCACAAAGGCGTCAAGATGGCCTAAGACTATGCGGGCTTATTATTGAGTCAGCCCATGTTGGTCTTGAAAACGAGCAGCAAAAAACCATGCGATGGCAATCAGATCTTACATGGGCCGAAAATTTCGAGCAGAAAACATTGGCTGAGGTTCTAGCACATTGGTATCAACAGCCTATCTTCGCTTCGTTAACGGCAACGCAAAAACAGCAACTGATCAATGCAAGACAACACAACAATGCAGCGGCCTTGGCGCAAACTTTACGGGCTTTGTCATTGGCCAAGCAGCCAATGCTAATTCATGCTTTAGCACAAAGTGAATTTTCAAGCTATTATTTTTATGGTGAAAAAGATTATATATATCAAGGAATTGTACAAAAGATTAAGGCACAATATGACTCTCTAACAGCCGTAAAATTTAACCATGCTGGACATAATATACATCGAGAGTCTGCTGAGGCTTTTGCACACCAGATCAACCAACTTTTCGACAGTGTTTTTTCACTTTCAGGGGACAAAAAGATATGCATAACGAAAACACCCTAGCGACCCCAATCCAATGGCAAGATGTGGGGAATGAATATACTGATATTCGCTATCATAAGGCCGATGGAATCGCCAAAATTACGATCAACCGACCCCAGGTAAGAAATGCATTTCGACCGTTAACGGTGAAAGAAATGATCGATGCGCTTAATGATGCCCGTTATGATGAATCGATTGGTTGCATTATTTTAACCGGAGAAGGTGATTTGGCTTTTTGCTCAGGTGGTGACCAAAGTGTTCGTGGTGACAGCGGCTATCAAGATGAGTCGGGGGTACATCACCTTAATGTCCTTGATTTTCAACGCCAAATTAGAACCTGTCCAAAACCAATCGTTGCGATGGTCGCCGGTTATGCCGTTGGTGGTGGTCATGTTTTACATATGATGTGCGATTTAACCATTGCCGCCGACAACGCAAAATTTGGTCAAACGGGGCCAAAGGTTGGATCTTTTGATGGTGGTTGGGGGGCAAGTTATATGGCCCGGATTGTTGGTCAGAAAAAAGCTCGCGAAATTTGGTTTCTTTGTCGAATGTATGATGCTAACCAAGCCCTGGATATGGGTCTGGTGAATACCGTGGTACCGCTTGCACAACTTGAACGAGAAACGGTGCAGTGGTGTCAAGAAATATTACAGAACTCGCCAATGGCTATTCGCTGCTTAAAAGCGGCACTCAATGCCGACTGCGATGGTCAGGCAGGGTTACAAGAACTGGCCGGGAACGCTACCATGCTGTTTTATATGACAGAAGAAGGTCAAGAGGGGCGAAACGCATTTAATGAAAAGCGGGCACCAGACTTTGGTAAGTTTCAACGCAATCCATAACACCCAAAAGGTAACGGGGGCTCGTTTATATCAATATCGATTGCCTTTTGCTCAGCCACTTTTTTTTAATTCTTTTCGCCTAAAAGCACGTGAGGGCTTTTTTTTACAACTGCAGTTTAACGATCACAGTGTGGGTTGGGGAGAAGCCAGTCCGTTACCGGGTTTTAGCTTGGAAACTATGGCGCAATGCCAACAAGATTTAACCCAGTTTATGAACACCATTGATGGCAGTAAAAGCAAGACTTACTATCGTGCGCAAACGCCGGCGGCGCAATTTGCTATTGATTGCGCCTTAAACCAAATTCCTATTCATCCGTTGTCGCTTGAACCGTCGATGGTGCCATTACTGCAAGGCACCAAGCAACAAGTGATAGAGCAATATAAAACGCTCGGCAAACCGATGCGAATAAAACTGAAAGTCGCTCGTCAGCCAGTTGACGACGACATTGCCTTATTAACCAAACTTGGCCACATTAATCCACGTTTAAAATGTCATCTTGATGCCAACCAAGGCTGGACTAAAAAGCAGGCTTGGTGTTTTTTAGCCAATGTATCAAGGTCGTTGATTGAGGTCGTAGAAGAACCATGCCAAGCGTTTGAGCAGAGCTTAACCTTGGCCCAAAAGTTTCATATTAGGCTGGCCATTGATGAGAGCTTATTCTCTTATCCTTGGCAACACGGCTTGCCAGCAGAGGTTAGCACGGTGATTGTAAAGCCCAGCCTAATAGGTGGTTTTAAGCAGCTCATAAAATTAATAGAAACAGCAAAGAAAGGGCAACAAACTTTGTACTTTAGCAGCAGCTTTGAAAGCCCTTTGGCGCTAAGTCAAATTGTCAGTATTGCTCAAATGTGGGCCGATGATGCATCACTTGGTCTTGATACTCTAAAATACTTTCAACAGCAACACACCTTAAAAAAAGCGAATATTGTTGATTTTATAAATGGTACAGATGTGAATTTGATATGGCAAAAGTAACCTGCCCTTTAGAAAAAAATGCTCTAAACGCCCCTCACGCTATCGCGTTAAGAACACCTGAGCATAACATTAGCTGGGCTTTGTTAAAGCTGGTCGTTGATAGGGTGATATTAGAATTAGAAAACGCCAACATAGACCCAGGTGAGATATTAGCGCTTTCGACTGCCTCGAAGCTAACCACAACCATCTTATTGTTAGCCTGCATAAAACGTGCTGTTATTTTATGCCCTTTAAATCCTGGGCTTAAAACTACGCAGATCAGAGCAATATCAAAAGACATTGGCGTTAACCATCATTTAGGGCCCGATGAAAGCCAATTAAAGGTCATTGAACAAATCATTGTGACAACCTTAAGCAGCAACAGCTTAAATAGCAAAAACCTTAACGACAAAGCAGAGTTACCGATGAATCAGGGACCTGTAACATGGTTAGACTTAGACTCTGCTGCAACCTTGGTGATGACATCAGGTAGCTCTGGTTCGCCAAAAGCCGTATTACATTCTTTAGCCAATCATTATTACAGTGCTTGTGGCAGTGCTAAGTTGATCCCCTTATCTCACACCGATAGCTGGTGGCTAAGTTTACCCCTTTTTCATGTGGGCGGATTAGCCATTATATTTCGTTGCTTGTTTAGTGCCGCCACTATGGTGCTCGATGACAGCAAAGACATCCTTAAAGTGTTGTCACAATATCCCATTACTCATGCTTCTATGGTACCAACCCAAGTTATCCGACTGCTTAAGATGCTGAGTGAAAAACCTCAGGGGTTATCACTTTCAACCATCCTCATCGGCGGTGCAGCCGTGCCTAGCAGTGTGGTCGAAGCGTGTAAAAACCTGCCTTGGCAAGTCTATGACAGTTATGGATTAACGGAGATGAGCTCTCAAGTTGCAACCAAACCGATTTCTGAATCAGGTTTTCGTCAACCATTAGCATATCGTCAGTGGCGCTTGGTGAATGGGGAAATACAGGTAAGAGGCAAAACCTTATGTTTAGGTTACGTAACACAAGGGAAATTAACTCAGCCTTTTCAAGATGGTTGGTTTGCAACCAAGGATTTAGCCCGCACTGAAGATGGAAAAATCCACCTTGTTGGCCGCCTAGATAATATGTTTATTTGCGGTGGCGAAAACTACCAACCTGAGGCCATAGAACAAGAACTTCTTACCCACCCAGATGTCATCCAAGCGATTATTGTACCGATTAAGGATGACACATTCGGGCATATTGCCTGTGCGCTGATCGATTGCAAAAATAACGCCCTTTGGCAGCAAATTAACGATTATTTGCAACAGCGTATTGCTAAAATTTATGTCCCGAAGCACTTTTTACCCTGGCCCGAGAATACCGGTACCGGGATAAAAATAAACCGAAAAGTTTTACAACAATACGCTGAACAAACTTTAATAAATACTCGTCTCTAACCTTCACCCAAACAACGACGAATTAATGACGGTAATGGCATCTTTTTCTTCGTTGCTTTGTTTAGTGTGACTAACGCTATTTTAGCGACAAATACATCTTTTTGCTTACTTGTCCCCTTAATGACGAAATGCATCGAGTGCTCGCCAATACGATCGAGACTGACGTGCATTTTTAACAACTGACCCCAGCTCATTGGCGAAACATAGTCGACCTCTAAATACCTAACCGGCATTAATACACCGTCTTCGGTGAGTGCAATAACACTGCTGTCAGTTAACCAGACATCTAGGGCTTCATGCACTGCCTGTAGCGCAAAATGCCCATAATTAGGTGCATAGACTGAACCGGCTGGATCACAATCGCCAAAAGAAATGTTCCTATCGATGGTAACGGTTTTCATCTTAATTTCATTCCTATAAACACAGGTTATTATAAATAAAAAAGGCCAGCACCAGGGTACTGACCTTTTATTCTATACATGTCAAGTACGTTTAGAACTGAGGTGCATTAGCTGGTAGATTACGAGTAATCTCGGCATCTTTTTTCAGGTTCTCAACATACGATGAGAAGACCGCTTGACTTAGGGCCATCGCTAACTGTTGAGCGTTAACACTTTCATCAACCGTACCTTCATTCACATTAATCACTTCGATTAGATCAATATCACCATTAACGGCCGTGGCGATACCCGCGGAAATTTGACCTTCAACAGGGTGAGGCAATAAGAAAGCTTGTGATGCAATATGACGTGCAACTTCGTTGCTGTTACGGCTAACCGCATCAGAGCGAACAAACGATGCCTGATACGTAGTAAGCTCAGCATCGACATTTTCACCGGCTTTTAATTTTTCAAGTAGCGACTGAGCCACCTCGGTTGCTTGCGTTGCCGCTTTATCATTGATTAATTCGGCTTTAATCGAGTCACGAACGTCTTCTAATGGTTTAGTGTCTGCGGCTTTATGTTGAGCAACGCGAATAACCATAACCAACTTATCGTTTTCAACTTCAATAACATCTGAGTTCAAACCGTCGACGATAAGCTCTGATGAAAATGCAGCATCTACTATGTTAGCGTTATCAAATGGGGCGAAATTGCCCATACGCGCTAACCAAGCAGAGGTTTTGATCTCGCCATTAAAGACGGCAGCAACATCATCAAGCGATTCTGCTGATTCAAATGCAACTTCAGCCATTTGACCTTGAAGTTCATAAAATTGTTCTAACGCTTGATTATTTACCAACTGCGTTTTAATTTCTTGGGCTACTTCAGCAAAAGGCTTAGTATCAATAGGCGCATAGTCGGTTAATTTAATAATATGAAAACCAAAGTCTGATTTAACCACTTCACTAATATTGTCTTCTAAAGTCAAGGCAAATGCAGCGTCTTCAAAAGCCACATCCATAGCGCCACGACCAAACCAGTCAAGATCACCACCATTTTCACCAGAGAATGTATCATCTGAGTATTGTTGTGCTAATGTGGCAAAATCTTCACCGGCTTTAACCTTCACCAAAATCTCTTCGGCTTGCGCTTTTGCCGCATCTTCGTCATCACCAAATTCAACGAGAATATGCGAAGCTCGACGTCTTTCTTCAGACTGAAAAGATGATAAGTTGTTGTCGTAGAAGGCCTTAACCTGCTCGTCAGTCACTTCCACTTCTGCCGCTAAGTCTTCGATATTTAGCGCAACATACTCTAATTGAACTTGCTCTTGAGTCGCAAAACGCGGTTGATTAGACTGATAAAACTGTTCAATTTCAGTGTCAGTGACTTCGATGCCTTCAACAAACTGTTGCGCAGAAATAGTTGCATAACGAATGTCACGTGTTTGATTAGCAAGTTTAGCGGCTAACTCTTGTTGGTAAGGCAGGCTAATTTCAGATGCCATAATAGAGTTCATTAATTGACGACGCGCCATGTCAACACGTAAATAATCACCAAAATCAGACGATTGTCTAAATCCTGCTTGGTTGATCAACATAACATAGCGATCGTAGTCAAATTGGCCATCAACTTGAAACTCAGGCATCGCCGTAATGGCTTCTTTAACTTGCTCATCGCTGATGCTGATTTCTAAATCACGTGCATTTTGCTCAAGCAATGCTTCGTTGATAAGTTGCTCTAACACATCAGAACGCATGTTTTGGATGAATGCATCATTGCTGGCAATTTGTTCAAACATGTCACCAAACTGCTGTTTCATGCGAGCACGTTGATTTTGGTATGCGCGTTCAAATTCTTGTTGCGAAATTTTTACATCATTAACCTTCGCTGCAGATGTATCTACGCTGTTGGTGTAACTTCCAACACCAGCAAAGATGAAGGTTGCAATGACTAAACCTAAGATTATTTTTGCTGCAGGACCGCCCGATCCTTCTCTAATTTTTTCTAACATGTATGTCTCTTTTGCTCAGGACTAAAGCCATTCAGATTTGAAACGACTTACTAATTGTATTTATCCCTCGATTGTAACAAAAGCTTATGCGCGCTTGAAGCATAAATAACAACTAATTTAACAATAAAAAAACTGCTTAAAAACCGAGCAGTAAACTATCGTTAGAGCCGATTCGTGTTGTCATAGAAATCTGCGATTTAATGATTATTTATACGTTGTTTAAAACCACAAAGCCGTGTGTTAGCGTTCGAGTTTGAGGGAAAAAAAAAGCTGGCAATCGCCAGCTTTTTATAATCTTTGTCTAAGAAAAAATCTTAGTTAACGGCATCTTTAAGTGCTTTACCGGCTTTGAAAGCTGGGATTTTAGCAGCAGCGATTTGGATTTCTGCACCTGTTTGAGGGTTACGGCCAGTGCGTGCTGCACGGTCACGTACAGAGAATGTACCAAAACCAACTAGGGCTACTTGCTCACCTGCTTTTAGTTCATCAGACACTGCGTCGATAAAAGAATCTAATGCACGACCTGCCGCCGCTTTAGAGATATCAGCACCAGCTGCAATTTTGTCGATTAGTTGAGACTTATTCACGATGTATTCCTCTTTGTTTGTTATTATATGAAGCTTTTAAGTTATGGTTTAAAACCGCTAAAAAGCTCCATGGTTTACAATTAAGTTATCTAAAAATTCAATTTTAATTATCGCTAATCCTTTGCTTTAACTTGGCTGTAGCGAGGACTTGGCGCTAAATCAACTTCAGACTACCACAGTCATTTCGTTTGAAAACCCCTAAAATCAAATTTTTTGCATTTTTTTGCAAAAACCGGTGTTTTTTTGCTTAAATATCGAACTAACTGGCCACAGACCACTTGTCTGGCGACTCTGCGAGTGCGATTTGCAATACTTCATCAATCCATTTTACTGGGTGGATTGATAAATCAGCTTTGACATTTTCAGGGATTTCTTTCAAATCACGTTCATTGTCTTTGGGGATAATCACCGTTTTTATACCACCACGATGGGCGGCCAGTAGCTTTTCTTTTAAACCACCGATGGCAAGTACTTCACCACGTAATGTGATTTCACCAGTCATTGCAACATCAGCTTTGACCGGATTACCCGTTAAGCTTGAAACTAACGCCGTACACATACCAATACCCGCACTTGGACCATCTTTTGGTGTCGCGCCCTCTGGTACGTGGACATGAATATCGCGTTTTTCATTAAAGTCTTCGTTAATGCGTAATTTTTCGGTGCGACTACGAACCACCGTCATGGCCGCTTGTATCGACTCTTTCATGACATCACCTAAAGAGCCAGTGTATTGCAACTTGCCTTTACCTGGTACCGAAGCCGCTTCGATGGTTAGTAATTCACCACCCACCTCCGTCCATGCCAAACCTGTGACCTGGCCAATGCGATTTTCATCTTCAGCCTTACCATAGTCAAAACGACGCACTCCTAGGTACTCTTCTAGATTGTCGATGTTAATGACGACTTTTTTAACTTTATCGTTTAGTAAGATGTTTTTAACCGCCTTACGACAAAGCTTTGAAATATCTCGCTCTAGGCCACGAACACCGGCTTCGCGGGTGTAGTAGCGAATGATGCCAATAATCGCACTGTCTTCGATAACAATTTCGGAGTCCTTTAGACCATTGCGCTTGATTTGCTTAGTCAGCAAATGATTACGAGCAATGTTAAGTTTCTCATCTTCGGTATAGCCAGACAAACGAATGACTTCCATCCGATCAAGTAATGGACCTGGAATGTTCATACTATTGGATGTCGCAACAAACATCACATCCGAAAGGTCGTAGTCAACTTCCAAATAGTGATCGTTAAAATTGTTGTTTTGTTCAGGATCCAGTACCTCTAACAACGCTGACGCTGGATCACCGCGCATGTCCGATGACATTTTGTCAATCTCATCTAATAAGAACAGTGGGTTCTTAACTTCGGCTTTTGCCATCTTCTGGATTAATTTGCCCGGCATAGAACCAATATAGGTACGACGATGACCGCGAATTTCGGCTTCGTCTCGAACCCCACCAAGGGCCATACGCACATATTTACGACCGGTTGACTTGGCTATCGACTTACCCAAAGACGTTTTACCAACGCCTGGAGGCCCAACAAGACATAAAATAGGTCCTTTAAGTTGGCTCACACGTTGTTGCACCGCTAGGTATTCAATGATCCGCTCTTTCACTTTTTCCAGACCATAATGATCTTGATTCAGCACTTCTTCGGCCAGTTTCAAATTACGTTTTAGTTTTGAACGCTTTTTCCATGGCACACTGATCATCCAATCAATGTAACTGCGAACCACCGTGGCTTCTGCAGACATCGGGGACATCATTTTTAGTTTTTGCAATTCAGCCAAGGTTTTTTCTTTGGCTTCTTTTGGCATTTGTGCTTTTTCAATTTTTTGGCTGATTTGCTCAACTTCATCTGGCACATCGTCCATATCGCCAAGTTCTTTCTGAATGGCTTTCATTTGCTCATTCAGATAATACTCGCGTTGGCTTTTTTCCATTTGTTTTTTGACTCGGCCGCGAATTTTCTTTTCGACCTGCAGCAAATCAATTTCACCTTCCATCAACGCCATCAAATATTCAAGGCGTTCAGAAATATTCGAAATCTCTAAAACATGTTGTTTATCTTGCAATTTTAACGGCATATGTGCCGCCATGGTGTCGGCTAATTGCTCGGCATCGTCAATGCCAGAAACCGAGGTTAATACTTCTGGTGGAATTTTTTTATTCAGTTTGACATAGCCTTCAAACTGAGAAACCGCCGAGCGTACTAATACTTCATTATGTTCTTCCGTGGTCTCTTCTGAACTTAAGTACTCAACATCGGCGATAAAGTATTCTTCGTTTTCAACAAACTGGTTTATTGAAGCGCGTTGACTGCCTTCAACAAGAACTTTCACGGTACCATCAGGCAATTTAAGCATTTGCAAAATAGTGGCGACCGTACCTATCTGATATAAATCTTCCGGTTGTGGATCGTCGACACTGGCATCTTTTTGTGCAACCAAGAACACTTTTTTGTCATGTTCCATGGCTCTGTCTAGACAGCGAATGGATTTCTCTCGACCGACAAACAAAGGGATGACCATCTGCGGGTACACTACAACGTCACGTAATGCTAAAACGGGGATTTCAATATTTCCTGAATGCTCTTTTGTCATGAAAGGTTCTCTTGGAAAGTGGTGTGTCAATTTACAAAACATTGAGTCGTATTGTGTACGCTCACGTTTCACTGTAAATGTCTTGATTATAAATTAGTATATGGGGATTGGCTTGAAGGTTTCAACACCTAGTTGAAAAAATATAAGCTCATTGAGCTGGGTTCAAGGCTTCACTCAAAGATTCACTGAGTTTTGCCAATGGCGAGATCTTAGCCGCGGCCATTTAGCCAATAAAAAAGGCCTTTACAGGCCTTTTTTATTTATTCAGCGTTTGCTTGTTGTTCGTTAGACTCAAACATAATTAAAGGCTTTGACTCACCTTTAATAACGGCCTCATCTACAACAACTTTAGTCGCATTAGATAATGACGGTAACTCATACATGGTATCAAGTAATACGCCCTCAACGATAGAGCGCAAGCCCCTAGCCCCTGTTTTTCTTACCATGGCTTTATTGGCAATGGCTTTTAATGCGTCTTCTCTAAACTCAAGCTCCACACCTTCCATATCAAACAAGGCTGAGAATTGTTTGGTTAAGGCATTTTTAGGTTCTTGTAAGATTTGAATAAGCGCATCTTCATCCAGTTCAGTAAGGGTTGCCACAACGGGTAAACGACCGATAAATTCTGGGATTAAGCCGTATTTTACCAAATCTTCAGGCTCTACTTCTTGAAAACGCTCGGTTAATGATTTTTTGTTATCGCCAGCTTTCACTTCGGCGCCAAAACCAATCCCGGTACCAGTTGCCATACGTTGTTCGATAACTTTATCTAGGCCGGCAAACGCCCCACCACAGATAAAGAGGATCTTTGACGTATCAACTTGCAAAAATTCTTGTTGTGGGTGCTTACGACCGCCTTGCGGTGGTACCGCAGCAATCGTACCTTCAACAAGTTTAAGCAGCGCTTGCTGTACCCCTTCACCCGATACATCACGCGTAATTGACGGGTTTTCCGATTTACGTGAAATTTTGTCAATTTCGTCAATATAGACAATACCACGTTGTGCTTTTTCCACATCGTAGTCGCATTTTTGCAAAAGCTTTTGAATGATGTTTTCAACGTCTTCACCAACATAACCCGCTTCGGTCAATGTGGTCGCATCCGCCATGGTATATGGAACATCAAGCATTCTTGCCAACGTTTCTGCTAATAACGTTTTACCAGAACCCGTAGGGCCAATCAGCAAGATGTTTGACTTACCTAACTCTACACCATTGTGGTTATCACCGTTTTTCAAGCGTTTGTAATGGTTGTATACAGCAACCGACAACACTTTTTTCGCATGAGATTGACCAATGACATAATCATCTAGATGCGCGCGGATTTTTGCTGGTGTTGGTAATTCATCAACCTCAGCCTTTGGCGAAATATCTTTGATTTCTTCACGGATGATGTCGTTACATAGCTCAACACATTCATCACATACGAAAACCGAAGGTCCCGCAATTAACTTTCTAACTTCGTGCTGACTTTTACCACAAAATGAACAATACAATAACTTTTCGTTATCACCGCTACCTTTTATCTCATCGGTCATACGGTATACACCTCAATATAAACTTGCTTTCCCCTAAGGGCTTGAAACAAAACAGACGCTTTGTTTATTAAGTATTTCACATTATACCCAATTCACAACCAGCTCAAAACATCACTGATTATTGTAGTACGGGTTTGCTTACCTGCTGGATTAATCTTTTCTGTGCTTTAAGATGGCATCAACTAAGCCATACTCAACAGCATTTTCAGCGCTTAAAAAGTTATCTCGGTCGGTATCTTTAGCGACTTTTTCGTAATCCTGGCCGGTATGATCGGCCATTAAACGATTTAAGCGCTCTTTAATCGATAAGATTTCTTTGGCGTGGATCTCAAAATCAGACGCTTGTCCTTGAAAGCCACCTAAAGGTTGATGAATCATCACTCGGGCATTAGGTAAACAGTAACGTTTGCCTTTTTCCCCTGCAGATAACAAAAACGCGCCCATGCTCGCAGCCTGTCCCATACATACCGTACTAACATTCGGCTTGATAAATTGCATGGTGTCGTAAATGGCCATACCGGCAGTGACACTACCACCAGGTGAGTTAATGTATAAAAAGATGTCTTTTTCTGGGTTCTCAGATTCCAAAAACAACAGCTGAGCCACAATTAGATTCGCCATATGTTCTTCAACTTGGCCACATAAAAATATGACACGTTCTTTTAACAGGCGAGAATAAATATCATAAGAGCGCTCCCCTTTCGACGTTTGCTCCACAACCATAGGAACTAGTGCGCTTTCGATGGGGTGAGAATTATTATTGGAGTTAAACAAAGAATATATCCTTAAAAAATAAAAATGGCTTATATGAGTTCATATAAGCCATTTAAGCGATTGCACGCGACAAAGTCAATGCATATCAAGAAATATCCGACAGGAATTAACCTTGTGGGTTCATGATATCTTTGAAGTTAGACGCTTTCTCTTCTACGTTTGCTTTTTCAAGAACAAGATCAATGGCTTGCTCTTCAAGTGCAACGTGTTGCATTTGTTGCATCAACTCTTTGTTATTGTTGTAGTATTCAATAACTTCTTGAGGATCTTCGTAAGCTGAAGCTGCTGATTCAATCAAGGCTTTAACTTTAGCTTCGTCAACTTTTAATTCGTTAACTTTGATCACTTCGCCTAATAACAAACCAACTTTTACGCGACGTTGAGCTTGCTCTTCGAACATCTCAGCCGGTAATTGAGGCATGTTTTTAGGGTCCATTTGACCGCCAAAACGTTGCATCGCTTGTTGACGTAATGCATCAATTTCTTGTGCTACTAATGCTTTTGGTACATCAACTTCGTTAGCCGCTACGATACCGTCTAGTACTTGCTCTTTAACTTTTGCTTTAACAGCTTGAGTTAATTCACGTTCCATGTTCTTTTTAACTTCAACACGTAACGCTTCTACGCCACCGTCTTCAACACCGAATAGTTTAGCAAACTCGTCATCGATTTCAGGTAGTACTGGACCTTCAGTTTTGTGAACTTTGATATCAAACTCAGCGTCTTTACCTTTAAGGTTTTCAGCGTGGTAATCTTCAGGGAAAGTTACAGAAATTGTTTTTTCTTCGTTAACTTTCATGCCCGTGATTTCTTTTTCAAAACCAGGGATCATGCGGCCAGAACCTAATTCAAGTACGAAGTTTTCAGCTTTACCGCCTTCAAATTCTTCACCGTCAACACGACCATTGAAGTCTAATGTTAAACGATCACCTTTTTTGGTCTTACGCTTGTTTTCTTTCCAAGTTTTGTGTTGGTTTTGAAGGGTAACAAACATTTCGTCAAGATCGGCATCTGTTACTTCAACAACAGGCTTTTCTACGTTTACCGTGTCTAAACCAGCTAGTTCGATTTCTGGGTAGATTTCAAACGTTGCTTCAAATTCTAATTCTTTACCTTCTTCATTGCTCTTAGCAACAAAGTGAGGACGACCAGCAGGGTTAAGCTTTTCAGCAACGATAGCATCAACAAAGTTGCGCTGCATGATTTCACCAGCAACTTCTTGACGAACAGATTGGCCGTAACGCTTTTGAATAACAGAAACTGGTACTTTACCAGGGCGGAAACCATTGATTCGTTGCGTTCTAGCTAACTGACGCAAACGGTTTTTAACTTCTAAATCTACTGTTTCGGCTGGAACAGAAATAGATAATTTACGTTCTAAGCCTTGTGTAGTCTCAACTGAAACTTGCATTTAAGTACCTCAAATTCTGACGTAATACGCCTATATATGCATCTTAATAAAATAAACGCATCGTAATCGACTTGCTTATTATTGAGATCAGCGTGATCTCAAGATTCGAAAAGTTTCAAAATGACCTTTCGCTAAAAAGATGCTGATTAGCCCTACAGAAGAGCTTGTTTAAAATGTGACGCAGAATTATAGCCATGCAAATACCGTGTGTAAATACTTATCCCGCCTCAATTGGCTAAAAGATGATAAGTTTGATCAGATCAGGCTTTATACAATCCCATTAAGTTTTTGCATTGGTAATAATAGCCCTTAAGGTTAAAAAGAAATCAACCTCAGCTAAAAAAATAAACGTTTTAATTTATTAGCATAAACCAGTTTTTTCGCTGTTTTAAGCCAACAAAACAGGACAAACAAAAAATATAACGGCTAATAACGGCTATATAAGCAATAAGCAAAAATAAATAAACGAGAGATAAATAGAATAAAGTAAGAAAGTAAATATGAAAGTTTGTAACTTGAGGAAGTTGAGGAAGTTGAGAGTAAAAATAGGGAAAGAAGTGGTCGGTGATGCAAGATTCGAACTTGCGACCCCTTGGACCCAAACCAAGTGCGCTACCAAGCTGCGCTAATCACCGACAAAGATGGGGTGGCTAATGGGACTTGAACCCACGACAACCGGAATCACAATCCGGGGCTCTACCAACTGAGCTATAGCCACCACTGTATTCTTTCTGCCATTAAGTAAATGGCACGCCCTAAAGGATTCGAACCTTTGACCCACGCCTTAGAAGGGCGTTGCTCTATCCAGCTGAGCTAAGGGCGCAAATAACTTACCTTAAAGGCTATATTAACTTACAAATAATTGGAAGCTAATATTTTAGAAAAGTGGTCGGTGATGCAAGATTCGAACTTGCGACCCCTTGGACCCAAACCAAGTGCGCTACCAAGCTGCGCTAATCACCGACATGTTTTCTTGCTGACTGAGTGTTCCCTGTCAACGGATGCGCATATTACCTAGGAGACTGGAGCTCGTCAAATCTTTTTTTATAAAAAATTACTGTTCGCTTATTTTTACAGCAGTTCAGAGCAATAAAGCCATTTACCGCCTAATCTATATACAAACAATATACATTACGAAAACATTTATCACTTCGATCTCATAAATTTTTTCAAATTCTTATACCTAGTGCTATAAGAAGAAATACTTTTATGAGAAAATAGCGACAAATAACAACCTTTAGTATTTACCCTATGTCAGCACAATTAATCGATGGCAAACTAATTGCCAGTCAAATCAGAGAAAATGTAAAACACAAAGTCAAACAGCGAGTAGAACTGGGTCTGCGCGCACCAGGTCTGGCTGTTGTTCTTGTTGGTCAAGACCCTGCTTCACAAGTGTATGTTGGTAGCAAACGCAAGGCCTGTGAAGAAGTAGGTTTTGTATCTAAATCTTATGATTTGCCAGCAACCACCACAGAGCATGAACTTGTTACTCTTATCGACCAACTCAATAATGATAACGAAATCGACGGTATCTTAGTTCAGTTACCATTACCTCAAGGGTTGGATGCCAATTTAATTATTGAACGTATTGACCCTAAAAAAGATGTTGATGGCTTCCACCCTCATAACGTTGGTAAACTTGCGTTACGTCAACCAGGCCTTCGCCCCTGTACACCTAAGGGTATTATGACCTTAATTGAGTCTACTGGGGTGAAAACTCATGGTCTGGAAGCGGTTATCGTTGGCGCTTCTAACATTGTTGGTCGCCCAATGACCTTAGAATTGTTACTGGCAGGCTGTACCACCACGACGACCCACAGATTCACCAAAGACCTAGAATCTAAAATACGTCAGGCTGATTTAGTTATTGTCGCGGTTGGTAAAGCAGAATTCATTCCAGGCGAATGGATAAAAGAAGGCGCAATTGTGATTGATGTCGGTATTAACCGCCTCGATAGTGGCAAATTAGTTGGTGATGTTGAATTTGATGTCGCGGCCACAAAAGCATCGTTTATTACCCCAGTGCCAGGAGGCGTTGGTCCAATGACAGTTGCAAGCCTAATTGAGAACACCTTAATCGCATGTGAACAGTTTAATGACTAAATAAGGTTTATTCGCGCAAAAAAAAACTCTGCTTATGCAGAGTTTTTTTTTGCGCGAATAAAAGATTAACCACGGCGCCAAGTTGTTTTACCGGCGCTGTCTTCTAGGATCACGTTAAGCGCTTTCAGTTTGTCTCTGGCATCATCGGCCATCGCCCAATCTTTGTTGGCGCGGGCTGTATTACGTTGCTCAATGAGTTGCTCGATAAGCTGGGTATCTTCGTCATCACCGGCTTGAAAGTATGACTCAGGGTCGGTTTGAGCAATGCCAATAATCGCCCCCAATGACTTAAGGATATACGCTAATTCTCCAGCAAGTTTCGGCTCGTTGGTTTTTAAACGATTAACTTCTTTTGCCAGTTCAAAAATTACTGGTAAGGCTTCAGGTGTATTAAAATCGTCATTCATTGCTTGTTCAAAGCGCTCTACGTATTCGTTTCCTGTCAGCTCTATGTCCACTAATTCTACCCCACGTAAAGCCGTGTAAATACGTTCAAGCGATGCACGAGCTTGAGTTAAATTGTCTTGAGAGTAATTTAATTGACTACGATAATGGCTTGATACTAAGAAGTAGCGCACGGTTTCCGCATCGTACTGACTTAATACATCACGTAGAGTAAAGAAGTTACCCAAAGATTTGGACATTTTTACTTTATCAACTTGCACCATACCACCGTGAAGCCAGTAATTTACATATGGCGTATCAAAGGCACAGCATGATTGTGCAATTTCATTTTCATGGTGTGGAAATTGTAAATCGCTGCCACCGCCATGAATGTCAAAGTGTTTGCCAAGGTGCTTGGAATTCATCGCCGAACATTCAATGTGCCAACCTGGGCGACCTTCGCCCCAAGGTGATTGCCAGCTAGGCTCACCCGGCTTGGCCATTTTCCATAAAACAAAGTCTAATGGATTATTTTTGGCTTCATCGATATCAACGCGAGAACCCGCTTGAAGCATATCTAAGTTTTGCATGCTCAATTTGCCATAATCCGGAAAGGATTTAACATCAAACATCACATCCCCATTCTTGGCAACGTACGCGTGTCCTTTATCAATTAAGCGTTCAACCAAATCGATAATCTCTGGCATATGGGTCGTCACTTTGGGGTCGATGTCAGGGCGGGCAACATTTAACGCATCAAGGTCTGCGTACATGTCAGCGGTCATTCGCTCTGTTAAGCTTTGACAGCTCTCGTTATTTTTTGCTGCGCGTTTAATGATTTTATCATCAACGTCGGTAATATTACGCACATGCGTTAAATCGTAACCTAAATGACGAAAATAACGCGCTATCACATCAAACGCGACGTAGGTACGTGCATGTCCAATATGACAATGATCATAAATGGTAATACCACAAACATACATGCCCACCTTGCCTGGCTCAATAGGTTTAAACTCTTCCTTTTTACGGGTTAATGTATTGTATACTTGTAACATTGTTGCTCTCATTGTCATTTAAGAAAAAAATCTGGCCAATTGTACCCGATGTTCAAGCGATAAACTAGCTTAGCGTTACCCCTTTGACTCTGTTGCTAACCTTCAAATTAGGGGCGATAAAATGCACGAAATCCCAGCCAAAGAACAGACAATTCCCTAAAAAGGTAAAGAGGTTGAAACAAATTCACATTTTTATTTGAATTTTATGACTTTGCCCCCATACAGGTATTTGCGAACTTTGTTGGTGCATATTTTTGTATTCACTGCAGACCGAACGGTAATCTGATTTTTGCTTTACAGTTAACTCTATTAGGTTACAATCAATTCAATATTTCGCTACCACTTTGTCGCGATATTTATTCATAAAAAAGGTAATTCCTATGATCACATTTAAAACCAACTTAGGTGACATTAAAATCGCTTTAGATTTTGATAATGCACCGGTAACCGCAGAAAACTTTAAAAAATACTGCGAAGATGGCTTTTATAATGGCACTATTTTTCACCGTGTTATTAAGGGTTTTATGGCCCAAGGCGGTGGTTTTGAATCGGGTATGACAGAAAAAACAACTCGTGCGAGCATTCAAAACGAAGCCAATAATGGTTTAAGTAATACCCGTGGTACTTTAGCGATGGCTCGTACCCAAGATCCACACTCAGCATCAGCACAATTTTTTATCAACTTAGTTGACAACACATTCCTTGATTTTAAAAGCGAAACATTACAAGGTTGGGGTTACTGTGTGTTTGGTGAAGTGGTTGAAGGCATGGACGTGGTTGACAAAATGACCCTAGTTGATACTGGCCGTCATGGTTATCACGATGACGTACCGTTAGAAAACATTATTATTGAGTCGGTAGAAGTAGCATAAGTGCAAACCACCTATTTTATTGCCGATTTGCATTTAACTCAGGAGCGTCAGGATATTACTGATTGTTTCCTGAGTTTTTTGCGCGAACAAGCACCAAAAGCCGAGAAACTTTACATCCTTGGTGATTTTTTTGAGTATTGGGTCGGTGATGACGACGACAACCCGTTTGTCTTATCGATGGCGAAAGAGCTTAAAGCTTTAGCCGACACCGGAACTGAAATATTTTTTATTCATGGCAATAGAGACTTTCTTCTCGGGGCTAAATACGCCGAAAAATCTGGTATGACTTTATTGCCAGAGTCAACGGTGATTGATCTTTATGGTCAAAAGACGTTAATTATGCACGGTGATACTTTGTGCACAAATGATGTTCAGTACCAAAAATTTCGTAAGAAATCACGTTCGTGGTGGTGGCAACTTATTGTCAAAAACTTACCGCTAAAAGTACGTAAGAACATTGCCAATAATTACCGAATGCAATCTGCAGAGCAAAAATCTAAACTCAAGCTTGAGATCATGGATGTGACTCAATCAGAAGTAGAAAGTGAATTACAAAAAGCAAAGTGTCAGTTGCTTATTCATGGTCACACCCACCGTCCTAATGTCCATCAATTTGAACTTAATGGCAAACAGGCTAAGCGCATTGTGTTAGGTGATTGGTACGAACAAGGCGCTTGGCTAAAAGTCACCCCAGAGAGCATGGAATTACTTAACCAACCTCTTGCATCTTCATAGTGCCAAACTTTTGGCACTATCTTATAAATTTTCTTTTATCCATAAGACAAGTTTACTTAGGTTAGCAAGTTTGAACTTAAAATAGTCATACCATAACAGTTTCTTTAGAAAACACTTTTTTACATAAATAGAATTATTTATTCACACCGTATTGAAATGACAAAAATTTTTAAACACTCTCCCTTAAAAAATATGGTGCTTTATTTTAAATGGACCTGTAAATAATTTTGTTATCTATTACCTTTTTAAAGTTTTTTAACCTTTGAGTTCTTAGGATAACCACTAATAAACCTAAAAGAATAAATAAGAAGTGTATTGCTCCTCCACTTGAACCAGAATCCTTAGTAGGCTGTGGAGCTGGTGAACTAGTCTCTTCTTTCTTTTTCTTGATAGTAACAGTAATTTCTTCTTGAGTAGCTTCCATTCCATCTGAGATATTTAAGTAAAAAGATAAAGTGGTGTCTTTACTTATGGAAAACTCTTGAATAGTAAAGCTATTGCTCTCATTGCTAACAATAGTCACGCTGGCTCCTTCATATTGAACCAACTCATATATTAAAGGATCGTCTTCAGCATCAGTTGCATCGAAAACTAAATCAAATGCATCACCTTCGGTAAACTCAAATACTTTATCTGAATTTAAAACAGGTACGGTATTTTCTCGTTCTTGAGTAAATACCATTAAGGGTAATTCAAATTTATTTGGAAAATTACCTTCCAAGGAATTCACTCTAATTTCAAGAGATTTAATCTCCTCTCCGAATCCACCATCGGATATACCACCATACTTTCGTGTTGGTTCTATCACACTTACTACTCTAAGCTCTATACCGTATTCTTCAAATGCCTGATAATCAGTAAGATCTACCCATCCTTTTGTTGGACTAAAGGCTCTTAGAGAAGAGTTTTCAGGGAATTGATACCCCTCTTTCTTATTTATATACAGGTAAAACTCGTCAAGCTGAATTAAATTTTCAATGGATAAGCCGATCACTTCGGTAAACGGAGTAAAAAATCTATCTTCAGCTATACCATTAGAATAAAACTTTTCTAACTTGTTCATTGATAATAAAAACGTTTTGTCAAAATCAGCCTTAGCATCTGTTATATTTCTAACATTTCTCGAAACTTTAGAAGAGAAAAGTGATAGCTGTTGAGTATTTATTAATGTCAAATTGTTATTAATGTCAAAACCAAAAACTGGTTCAAAAGAGGTAAAAAGCTCTGCAGAGGCACTCTTATAATCGGGTATGCCATCACCATCAGAATCAGTAAGCCCTTCTTTCAAGTCACTTAAGCCATCATTATCATTATCATTTGTGTCCAATAAGTCAGGCAATGTTTCTACAACTTCAAAATAGATGGTTTGAGTAAACAAAACTTGCTTGCTACCGCTTTCAATCTTTTGATTACTATCTATCTGAGCGAGCTCTTTATGATAAATATCAACGACAATTTTATGGAGCCCTAATGCCAAATCACTAATGTCAAATTCAAAAGCTCCAGATCCTATTTCAGTCATCATTATCGAACCCTCAATATCAACTGAGTAATTATCTAAGTTATTTAAAAAACTACTTATTTTTAATACTGGCTTATCCAAACTTGATTTCGCCAAAACAATTGAAGGATTATCAGACTGAGATATTTGTGCTTTAAATCCTGGAACTAAATTTTCTTTTGGAAAAATAGTTTCAATATTCGAATCTTTGACCACATCAGCTAGGTCGATATTAAACGAAAATTCTCCTACATTGATTGGATTTCCAGCACCATTAATTCCATTAAAAGCCTTTACTACTATAGGTAGTCGTTTTTGAATAAACAAAGTCCTAAACTGGTGCGTTACAAAATCAGAGTTCGGAATATCGTATGGAGTGAGTTTTATTTCTGTCACTTCGTAAAAATAATCTAACCAATCTTCGGTAGAATACTTTGAAGTTATAATCAAAGCTCTATCAACGCCACTCCCCGTAAATTCAAAATTAAAAAATTGATGAATGTTGACTCTCTCACAATCATTTCGACTAGAATCTTCACAACTACCAACAGGAGTAGAAATTTCAAATGTATCATTGCTGGTTTCTGAATCATAAGAACTTAACTTGAAATTAATTTCTTGTGTTTGATTGAGAGCAGGAAGAGATACTAGTGTTGTTTCAGGAGTTATTTGTCCTGAATCAATATCATATTCTATTGGACTACCACCTATCCATTCAGCTCCTTTTCTCCTTGCTCCAACATAAGCAGTTCCCATAGGAAGAAGCCTTACTTCATCGTGGTTTTTAAAAATACCATATATACCAATAGCCATTGTTGTTATATCACCAGTGTACCTAGGCACCGTTACTATTGGTTCGGTCACAATTGTTTTGAAATTTCGGGAATTACCATCCTTATCGGGACGTAGTTTATATCTCCCACTTAAATTACTAATTAGGTAGCTTTCAGCGATATCAGCGTCTTCCCACGAAACCACCACCTCTTCTATCGTTGAAGAAATATTCAAATCCGTTGCCCAATAATCTAATGACACAATATCTTTAGAACTGTGATCGAAATACTTCACGTTATTTGCAGGGCTTAATTCCGATTCAGATACGCCGATAGGTATACCGTTATACAAAATTTCAGGGTTTGAAAATAAAGGCAAATTAACGCATTCAATACCTTCATTATCACATTGTGCTGAGTTAGCCATATCAGTGTAAAAAGCATTATTAATGTCAACATAACCAAAATGGATATCGCTTTCGTTTAGGCTGCCTTGTTGATAACGAGATGACGAATATCTATCATGTTCAGCCCCCAAAAAATGCCCTAGCTCATGAGCTAACGCATCTAATTGATCTGCAGTTGAAATAGCATTGGCGGTTGTATGGCATATTCTTATTGGCTGCTTTTTCTCCATATTCATTTTGTAGTCCCTAGGCTGTACTCCAAAAATACAAGCCCCGCCTAAATAACCACCTAAATCAGAAGGATCAACAATATTCATGATGATATCTAGTCCATTAATCACCATCATTTTTTTAAACCAACTTTGCTCAAGAACAATCCTATTTCCAATAGCGTGTAATTCTCGCCAATCATCAGTAACCAAAGTTTCTGTGCTTTTAATTAAGACCCATTCAAATTGAGCAATTGAACCTGAGGATTTTAATTTTGCATTAACAGCGCGTGCAGCTTTATTCAAAGCTGTTACAGTGTCAGTGTTTTTATACTTAAAATAAAGCTCGGTCGCTTCGTCATAAACAAACCCAACTCTAATATTTTCACGGATTTTAGGCTCTTCTGTTGTGTCTTTAGATAGTAACTCTTCTTTTGTAAAACCATTCCATTCGCGGGGTTCTTCTGTAGATTCAGACGCGTTTAGAGATTCTGTAAGGCTAAAAGTTTTATCTATATAAATATCATCATGGGAGTGCTTTTGATAATTTTCGGTAGTGGCAAAGGCGAAGGTAATAAAAGTAAGGGTAATAGAACAAGCCGCTAAACTTTTTATTGGTGTTTTTATCATACTAGCTCCTGAAAACATCAAGTGTCTAGGAACTAATAATTATTTTTATCTGATAGCCCAAAAGTTCCTTTTCGTAAACCTCATATTAAACAGTTGGAAATTTTTTGCAACCAATGAGGCACTTAAATAACTATTCCACTCAAAACGTATTTAAAAGTAGATGAATGTTAGATGTATATAGCCATTGCCCTTTGGATTGAAGCTAAAATCGCTTTACTCTGCGTTAAATATGATGGGTTTAGGAGACTAAACAACATAAATTTTGCCTTGATTAAAACGATGTTCTCTCTCAGTAGAATCATTAAAGAAATGATAAACACGCCCCTGGCAAGTTACCTAATGCTTTTTCAATTTAAAGCGGGTTTTTAACCAGCTTTAACTAGGTAGATATGATTTTAACAGCTGTATGATGGGTTATTTTAAGCTCAGGTTCCGCCGTTTGAGGCACCCCACTATGAAACTTAAAATCATCATATAAAAAGCAAGGTGAAACCAAGTTTTCAAATTAACTCCCATTTTTATAATTAAGTAAACCTTGTTGTTTTTTCTGTTTAATAGCAACCAAAACACACCTATCTGAATGAAAAAAAGCCACTTTTGTCAATAGTCTGTCAACGTCGATTGTGCTTTTGTAAAGTTAAGTAAAGCAGGATTCAGATAAGGAACAGATAAGTTACATTGCACTCCATTAATCACTAATAACCGTTAAAACGAGCGTTTATTAGTAAAAATAATCACAATAAATTTTTGGAGATAAATTATGCGCAATAAATTAATTAGAGTAAAAAAGCGGATTTACGGTGTACTCATTCTTAGTGCATTAATGTCATTACTTACAGCGTGTACTGACAGTAGTAGTGATGGTGAAAGCAATAGTGGTGCTGTAAAGTTTTACAACGCCTCTAGCAATTCACCAGATATGTTTTTTGTTGTCGATGAAGATCTCGATGATGAAGATGAGGATGCCCTTGAATTCATCTATTCTAACATTGGTTACGGTGAGTCTACCGCTAGTAAAAATATTGAGGACACCAACTATTTTATTGAGGTGTCTTGGCAAAGTGAAGACTCAAAAGATAGGGAAGATCTAACTATCGTTCATCAAACGAGCGTTAATATTGAAAAAGAGCAATTAACACTATTCGTCTTAGATGGCGACATTAGTGAGTCTACTTTGCTTCAGTACAATTTACCAATAATCAATGATGAGAATGATTATGAAGAGGAACTGTTTAATTTCTCTATTCTCAACCTTCATAATCAGTATGATTCCTTACAACTACACGTTTCACTAGCTAACGAAACATTCAATGAGGCCGTGGCTATAAGCCAATTTGAATACCAACAACTCACAAGCAACCAAAAGCTGGAACAAGAGGAATATATATTTTATCTAACCTCTCCAGATCAAGAAGAGATACTGTTCCAATCTGAACCAATCAACTTTCCTTATGCTTATCAATATATATTTATGGTCAAACCTAGTAACGGTAGTGGTGATTCTAAATTTAGTGTCGACATTTTGACTTGGGCAAGTTTTATCAATCTAGAGCATCAAGGTGAATCAGGTAAAATTCGCGTTTACAATGGCATTGAAAATCACGAATTATTACCAAATTATACAGGAGAAATAAGCACTGTTCTTGAAACTATTGGCGATACAATTTCCATAGACTCTTTGAATATTGGTGAGTTCAGTGAAGTCCATTCAGCCCAGAGAGGCGATTATCAAATTGCTTTAACGACCAGTGAAACTGAACAGCCTCTTTTAAGGAACCATTTACTGACTCTAAGTGAAAATGTATTTAAGACAGTATTTTTTTATTTAAGTGAAGAGAACGTAGATTATGATGGTGACGGGGATGTAGATGAAGATGGCGACGGCTATGTTGATGAAGTGGAGATAAAAATACAATCTATGGTGGTTGAAAACAACCTCAATGAATCACCATTTCAACATAACCTACAGTTATTAAACCTTGTTAATGACGATGATTATAAGAGCATTCGAGTTTATTTTGTTCGTAGTAATGAACTGATTCAAAGTGCTGTACATTGGCGCACAGTTTGGTTTGCTACACCATCTGACATTAACCTAACGAACAATACCTATGAAATATATGCCGTCGCAGAAGATGACAGTAGCGACATCATTTTAGCATCTAAACTGCTGGTACTAGATGAATCCAGTAACAATCAATTTCTTTTATTAGAAAGAGATCAAAGCAGTGATAGTGGTTATAGAATGACATTAAGCGATCAAAATCCCCAAGGTAATTAAGCAAAGTTTTGCTTTACTAGGCAAATTACCTAATGCTTTTTCAATTTTAAGCGGGTTTTTATTAAAAGAATACCCGCTTTAACTAAAGGTAGATATGATTTTAACAGCTGTATGATGGGTTATTTAAGCTCAAGTTCTGCCGTTTGAGGCACCCCACTATGAAACTTAAAATCATCATCACTTAATAAAATAAGCTCGGCTTCAACCTTACCAAAATAAGCCACACGCTCTGAAATATCACGCCCAGCAATTTTCTCAGCCAAAGTTAAATAGTCTTGATAATGCCTTGCTTCTGAGCGCAGCAGTGAAACATAAAACTTATTTAATTCATCATCTAAAAACGGTGCAAGTTTAGCAAAGCGCTCGCATGAACGTGCTTCAATGTAAGCACCTATGATCAGTTTATCAACCAACGCATCTGGCTCATAAGTTTTAACATGAGTTAATAGCCCCTTAGCATAGCGCCCTGCCCTAATGTTTTGGTATGGGATATTACGATTAACCATAATTTCTAGCACTTGGTAAAAGTGATGCAACTCTTCTTTAATAAGCAGCACCATTTTATCAATTAGCTCTTGGCCATAAGGCGATTCACTCTTAGGTAAAATCGCTTTGGTCAGCTTTTCCGCTTTTGCAAGTGATTGCAAATCGCCTTTCTTTTTATAAACAAACTCTTCAAACGGTTTTAACCACTCTAATAATGCAGTCGCAGAGTCTTTATCCACCGCATATTTACGAATAAGGAACATCGCCGATTGCGCAGCCTTAAGCTCACAAAGCATATGATCGGTTAAGATTAACTGTAAGTTTTCTGTTTTTTTCGCTTCATCAATCCAGCTATCAGGTGTTTTACATTGTAAAAAGCTATGAATGGGTGCGAGTAGTTCAGAATAAGGCATAAGGGGCATAAAACTGGTTTAAATAATGTGGCAAGTTTACCATGTATCATCTGTTGTTTTCAGCTAGTTTTTACTCGCAGACTCGTACCTGTTCCGCGGGTTATATGTTAGGATGACAAATAAATAGTTTACCTACCTCGCACAATGTAAAGTTTAAGATGTAAAGCTAAGCGCAGATGAAATAGCCGATGATTGTGAAATTTGATGAAAATCTTACCAAGCACCCCATTGCTTGCCCCCCTCTGGGCACCACATATTTTTAAGAATAATTTTTATGCCAAAATCAAAACTTCAACAGCAACTAGACACACACCGACAATTAATTCATAGCGAAAACCTTAAGGTCACTTCGCATGTCCAAAGAGAACAAGGAGATTGGATCCTTAACACTTTGATGATTGACAAATATAGTGTGCCCTTTAAATACAAGCGTAAGAAGTTATATCGCATATTAACAGGGCAAAAAGTGAATTTAACCTACTACCCAGAGGTAGAAACTATCGCCGGTTTTCAAATTGAAGTGATGAAAGTTGTGCGGGTTAAAGTCGCGTAACGCCCTTCTCTAGCGAGGTTGAATGCGACATTTATAATCCACGATAAAATAGCCAGTTTTTCATCATTGATCGATCTTCATGATCAATAGCTTTTATCCATAGGTAGGTCTTAACGGTGTTATTTCACCAAGGCTTTCAACAAGGCTGCTACAACGAAAAATAGCCTTACCTTACATCTTGCTCCCCATTCATTGAAAACCTCTTTACACTCCCCTAACCCCGAAATGTTAACGGATGAGTAAAAAACAAGCAAAAAGCAACGTAAAAAGTGATTAATTATTACCCAAGTCTTGACGAATAGCTCCTGTTATTTCATAACTAGGTTAAGCAGTTAAAAAAATGTAAACATAAAAACGAGATAAACGTTAATAACTGCATTAATCGTTCAACCGAAAATACCTTTGAGTTTGGGTTGTTCGCAGGGGAAGCAAAGAGGAAGTTATAAGATGATATTAAATCACATATGGGGTCTATATGCCCATCCTAAAGATGAATGGGACAGTATCGACAAACGCCATGAAAGTTTTTTTTACGCATTATCCCACATCTTGCTGGTCGCATTAATACCTACTATTTGTGGCTATTTTGCAGCTGCACACATAGGTTGGTCTATTGGCGCTGGCGATCCTATCAAAATCACGCCTGAAACAGGTCTTTTATTAGCGGGTTCTATGTATGTTGCCATTATTGTTGGGGTATTCGCACTGGCCTATATGATCCAATGGATGAGTAAGACATTTGATTCCAATCCAAGTTTTACTCAATGTCTTGAACTAGCTGCTTACGCATCAACTCCTGTACTTATGGTGGGGGTTGCGGCCTTGTATCCTGTGCTTTGGTTTGTCGCCGTAGCCGGTATGATTGCTGTCGCCTACTCGGTTTATTTGCTCTATTCTGGTATTCCTATCATGATGCACATACCAGAAGAAAAGGGGTTTATTTATTCAAGTTCAATCGTTACCGTGGCTTTAGTCCTACTGGTATGCATCCTTGCCGCAACGGCAATGATTTGGACATTAGGTTTTGGCCCTGAGTTTTCAAGTTAACCTAACCTGACTAGCTGATAGTAAAATAAGCACAAAAAAGGCGCATTAAATGCGCCTTTTGATTTCGCTAGAATGAAACCTTATTCGGCCCCTTCATTATGCATATCAATAATTGAATCTGCTTCTTTATCGCTTAGTTCTTTGGTGTTGTTATTACGCATAGCATCAAGCTGCACAAGGTAGTCGTTATCGATATCTTGAGTAATGTACTGACCGCTAAATACCGATGTTTCAAATTGCTTGATATCTTTGTTGCCAGTCGATACAGCGCTAATCAAGTCATCTAAGTCTTGATAAATCAACTTATCTGCTCCGATCAACTCACAAATATCTTCTAACTCTCGACCATGGGCAACCAATTCATTGGCGCTTGGCATATCAATTCCATAAACATTTGGAAAACGAACTTCTGGCGCTGCTGATGCAAAGTAGACTTTTTTGGCTCCAGCATTTCTTGCCATCTCAATAATTTGTTCGGATGTGGTACCACGAACGATTGAATCATCGACCAATAAGACGTTCTTACCTTTAAATTCTTGGGTAATTGCATTGAGTTTGCGCTTAACCGACTTCTTACGCTCTGTTTGACCAGGCATAATAAAGGTACGGCCAACGTAGCGGTTCTTAACAAAACCTTGGCGATACGGTAGGTCTAAGATATTAGCGATTTGTAATGCGATATCACACGACGTTTCAGGGATAGGAATGACCACGTCAATATCAAGATCTTCCCATTCTTTGGCGATTTTATTTCCTAATGCCGTGCCCATTTCTACACGAGAAGCATACACAGACATCTTATCCATTGTAGAGTCAGGGCGAGCAAAATATACAAATTCAAAAATACATGGGTTATAACATGGATTTTGGGCACATTGCTTACTAAATAATTGACCGTCTTCGGTAATATAAATCGCTTCACCTGGAGCTACATCACGAATAAATTCAAAGTCACAAGCATCTAATGCAACAGACTCTGAAGCGACCATGTATTCAACGCCTTTTTCGGTTTCTCTTTTACCAAAAACCAGCGGACGAATACCATTTGGATCACGAAAAGCGACAAGACCATGCCCAATCACTAAAGCTACCGTAGCGTAAGCCCCTCTTACCCGACTGTGTACGCGAGATACGGCCGTAAAAATATCTTCAGATGACAATTCAAAGCTTTGGCTTTGCTGTAACTCATGTGCGAAGATATTTAACAACAACTCTGAATCCGAAGTCGTGTTAACGTGGCGCTTCGCTTTTGAATATAACCATTCTTTTAACTCTTGGGCATTGGTTAAATTACCATTATGCGCTAAGGAAATACCGTATGGTGAATTGGCATAAAATGGTTGAGCTTCAGACGAGCTTGAGGTACCAGCGGTTGGGTAACGAACATGACCAATACCAGTATTGCCTTCTAGACGTAACATATGACGCGTATGAAAAACGTCTTTTACCAGGCCATTTGCTTTACGCATTCTGAATTTATTATCACTGATTGTAACAATACCAGCTGCATCTTGACCACGATGCTGAATAACGGTTAAACCATCATACAAAGCTTGACTTACTGGGGAGGTGCCGACGATGCCAACAATACCACACATGAATTTTCTCTCCAAAGATACTGAATTAATTTAAAAAGCTGGAGGTGGACTTGATGTACTCAAAGAACCACTCAATAACAACTTTAAATTCAGGAATTAATACGGCTTGTTGCCACCACAAAGTATCTGGGGCTGGGGTAAAAGCATCCATGAAAAATAGAATTGCACTTACAACGAGGGCGCCACGAAGCGCCCCAAATGCCAGACCCAGCACGCGATCGGTGCCAGACAAACCAGTTTTATTTACAAGTTGGCCTATCAAATAATTGATAATTGCCCCTAAAATTAACGTGATTATAAACAAAATGGCTATGGCTGCAGCATTTCGCAGCATAGGATCTGTGATATTGGTGAGGTACGTCGAAAGCTCCTGATAAAAGGTGCTCGAGACGAAAAATGCGCCTATCCAAATTACCAACGATACTGCTTCTTTGGCAAAGCCACGAACTAAACTGATCAGAGTTGAAATGCCTATTATTATTAAGATGGCATAATCTATCCAAAGCATATTTTTTCCCTCTTGTTTATGCGGCGCATTCTATCAGTTGCGTCTAAAAATTTATAGCTATTTCCCTGAGATTTCTAAAACAATTTAGCCAAAAAAGGTGCTTTGTTAAAGCACCTTTTTAAATACATCGACTTAATTTGTTGCACTATATTGAGCAACTCGCCCTTGAACTCCGGTTAAGGTTTTGAGTTCGGGCAACATCCCTTGTAAACTTTGCCTATCAAATTGGGGACCAATAAACACTTTCGTTAAGGTCCCGGTTGAAGTTTTAATCGGTTTAGTAAACACACTATAGCCGCTCTTTTTCAACTTTAATGTAAGCTTTTCAACATTTTGTTGATGTTTAAAACTTCCCAACTGGATAACATAAGACTTAGACTTATCGATACTGCTGGCAACAGGGTTAATCTGGGTAATGCCATTTTCGCTAAACTGAGGTTTTGGCTTTGCTTTGTTCGCAACGGCTTTAGTTACAACAGTTTTTGTATCTTTTGTGGTGTCTTCGATCTTAGTTGACGTGGTTGATGGCGCCAAAGAAGTATCGTTCACACTGACCGAGTCATCATCAATAAGCGCATCATCATCAGCTTGCTCATCATTAACGGATTGCGGCTCTAATGCTACAAACTGAGATTGGTCTAAAGGCTCTAATGGAATTGCTTTTACCGACTCAGGTGCTTTGGGGATTGGTTCAAACTGAGCTTTATAGGCTTTGCGTTCTCCATCAAAAATATCAGGAAGAAAAATAATGGCCGCAGCAGCGACGATGATAGTACCAACTAAACGATTTTGAAACGGGCTCGACACAATGGATCCTTATTGAGATTTTTTTACTTCAGCCACCGTAAAAAAGGAGCCAAACACTAAAATCATATCATTATTATTTGCATGTTCTAGGGCTATTTTATAGGCCTCGCTAATATTGTCAAAGTGATTACAACTTTTCCCTAAATCGGCCAGTGTTTGAGCCATCACTGTTGAACTTGCTCCCCTTGGCGTCGGTAACGAGCCAACATACCAATGGTCAATGCAATCGAGCATTTCACGCAATACCGATTTAATGTCCTTGTCAACTAACATACCACAAACCGCCAGCACCTTAGCTTTATTTTGACGTTTTACAAAATCATTTAAATAACGCGCGGCATGAGGGTTATGACCAACATCTAACACCACCAATGGTGATTGCTTAATCACTTCGGTACGACCTTCAACCTGAGTTTTAACAATCCACTGATTGACCTTATGAGCACTTAACTCGATGCCGGTGTGAGCTAACACAGCTAAGGCTGTCGCAACATTGTCTCTGGGGATAAATGGATGGGTTAATGCCGATAGCGCTACTGCGCCATAGCGCCAACACCACTGGCTGTTTGTATCTTCGCGGATAGAAAAATCTCGCTCACGTAAACACACCAAGGCGCCAAACTCTTGGCAGTGTTGTAATACCTTCTCAGGTAAATTAGGCTCACCAATAACTACCGGCTTGTTGGCCCTAATAATTCCAGCTTTTTCAAGCCCTATACTGGTTCTGTCATTACCTAAAAATGCCTGATGGTCTAAATCAATACTGGTGATCACCGCAATATCACTATCAATGATATTGGTCGCATCTAATCGCCCCCCTAGACCTACTTCCAAAATAACAACATCCGGTTTAACCGCTTGAATAATAATCAAAGCAGCCAAAGTGGTGTATTCGTAATAGGTTAATGAAATTTCTTTGCGAGCTTGTTCGATGGTTTCAAAAGCGGCAATTAAGGGGGGATCTTGCACCAACTCTTGGTTAATGCGTAAACGTTCATTAAAAACATTTATATGAGGCGAAGAGTAAACCGCAACCGATTTACCTTCAGCCAACAAGGCGTTCTCGATAAAGGCACAGGTTGTGCCCTTACCATTAGTACCTGCAACAGTAATAACCTGACTGGCAGATAAATCGATACCGATTCTTTTGGCTACTTTGGAGATCCGCGCCAAACCCATGTCAATTTCTGTTGCATGGATTGACTCCAAGTAATCAAGCCACTGCGTAACCGTTTGAAAATTATGCATAACAACTCCCGAAGGTAAAATAAGTGGCAATGAATATAATTAAATACTTGGTTCAGGTTGACCCGTAAATTTAGCCAATAGTCGTGCTAGTGTTGAGCGCATTTCACGACGGTCAACAATCATGTCGATGGCGCCATGCTCAAGTAAGAACTCTGAACGTTGAAATCCTTCCGGTAATTTTTCACGTACGGTTTGTTCGATAACCCGTGGCCCGGCAAAGCCAATAAGCGCTTTAGGTTCAGCCACATTAACATCACCTAGCATCGCTAAACTCGCCGAAACACCACCCATCGTAGGGTCGGTTAATACCGAAATAAAGGGTAAACCTTTCTCGCTCATTTTCGCCAATGCGGCACCGGTTTTAGCCATTTGCATCAAAGACATCAATGCCTCTTGCATACGAGCACCACCACTGGCAGAAAAACAAACCAGCGGCAATCCATGCTCTATACACTCTTCAGCGGCTTTAACAAAGCGAGCACCGACAACAGAGGCCATTGAACCACCTAAAAATGAAAATTCAAACGCTGCCACAACCACTGGCATACCCGCTAGTTCACCACGCATAGCAACCAATGCATCTTTCTCACCGGTGCTCTTTTGAGCGGCACTTAAGCGGTCTTTATAACGTTTGGAGTCCTTAAACTTAAGCTTATCTTGAGGCTCTAGATCGGCACCAATCTCGTGTCTTTCACCGGCATCTAAAAACGATTCTATACGCTTTCGAGCTGACAAACGCATATGGTGGTCACACTTTGGACAAACCCCCATTTGGCGTTCAAGTTCGGCAGTGTAAAGCACGGAATTACAGGAAGTACACTTACTCCATAAACCTTCAGGAATGTTTTTCTTATTGGATGTAGAAGTTTTTGCTTTTGGTAGAATTTTTTCAATCCAACTCATCTGTGAGTTACCCTATAAATTAATCTGCGACTTTAGCAACAAAATAGCACTAAACATCTTGGTTAAGCCAAGTGATACCTCGGCTATTGTTATAATCTGAAAAATATCCGTTAATTTAAACACATTTGTGCTTGCAACACGAAGTAAAAACTGGTCTGTTTTCTCATAATAACAAGCATTTCAGTCATTTTCGCCTACTTTTTGCTTGTTTTTCGTTCACTTTCGCTCATTTTGCGTTCAATTTTGCTTCATTGTAGTTGACCGTATTAGCAAATCAACATTAAGGCACTACAGAAACAGTGGCCCTAAAGAAGCTTTTGGTATGTTAAAATGCTCAGGATAATCGACGTCAACAAAATATAAACCACCTGAAGGGGCTGTCATTCCCGCTTTGCATCGGTTTTTCAGATTGAGTACTTGCCCTAACCATTCTACCGTTTCAATTTTCCGACCTACCCTAATCAAGCTGCCCGATATATTGCGAACCATATGATGTAAAAAAGCGTTGGCTTTGATGTCTATGACCACGTAGTCGCCATGTCGAGAAACATTTAAGTGAGAAATCGTCCTAACAGGTGAATTGGCTTGGCAATGCACGGTTCTAAAAGACGTAAAGTCATGTTCCCCGACTAATTGTTGCGCGGCTTGGTGCATTAGCTTTTCATCTAACGGGTAATGGCAATGACTGAGCCCGTGTCGCAAAATGGCTGGGCGTAAAGGCGCATTATAAATAACATAGCGATAACGCCTTGCGGTTGCGCTAAAGCGAGCATGAAAATCATCACTAACGCGAGCACTCCAGCGCACGCAAATATCTTTAGGTAGCTTAGTGTTCATCCCAAGCTCCCAAGCAGCTTGGCCTCGGTCAATAGGCGAATCAAAGTGAACCACTTGATTGGTACCATGCACGCCAGTGTCAGTTCGACCAGCACATACCACTTCTATGGGCTGATTAACAATCGCCGACAGCGCTTTTTCAACTTCCTGTTGAACCGAATTTACGTGATTTTGGCGCTGCCAACCACAATAGTTTGAACCATCGTATTCAATACCTAAAGCAAATCGCATTTTAGTGAAGTATTCCTCTATAACATTAATCGCGACATTATCATCTATTTGCTCAATAATACCAAGCAGAATAACCTCGCAAACCACCGTCCGCTAGATAAACAAAAAGGCGTTTATGAACGCCTTTTTGTTTTGTGCGAGGATTTACCTTCGCGCTTTTTTAATGGGCAAAAAATTTAGGTGATTGCTTCAAGTTGTTTTTTTGCTTGTTGTTGTTGTTTCTCGTTACCTTGCTTTAATACATTGTTCAAAATCACTTTGGCGTTATCCAAATCACCGATTTCAATATAAACTTGGGCTAAATCGAGTTGCGCTCCCACCTCTTGCATATCATCATCAACATCAAAATTTACGTCGTGACTCTTAAATTCAGGAAATTCATCTAAGCCTACGTCAATTTTGTCGCCATCGTAAGCGTCGTCTTCAACTGGGGTAAAACTATCCTCTAATAGCTTTTCAATCGCTATATATTCTTCGCTTTTTTGGGTTGCGCTAACATCGTCTGACTGAGTTTCTGGCGAAAGATTATATTCCGGATCTAGAAACTGCAGTTTTTCAGGTTTTGCTGTTTGCTCTAACGGTGTTTGCTCTGATGCCGTTAGCTCCGCTTTTTCTTGTTCGCCTTTCTGCGCTAACTGTACAATGTTGTTAGGCTTGCCATTTTCTTGAGATTGGGCCGATATTTCAGCTAACAGTTGGTCAAACTCGACTTCATTATAATCTTTGATGTCTTTGTTTGACTCTTCTTTATCCTCTGGCGCTTCGGCTTCGATTTTAACTTGTGCTTTAATTTGCCCAGTTTTCGCTGAATGCAATTGTGCCGGCTCAGCGTCTAACTCGATAGGAGCATCAGCCGTATTATCCTGGCTGACATCACTTTGCTCGTTATCGGCACTTAGCGTCGGCTCTGCCGATAATGGTAAGTCTTGCTCAGACTCAGTAATTTTTTGCTGCTCATTGACCTTTTCAGCTTGATTAAGCTCATTGATAAGATGGCCTTCAGTGGTAGCAAAATCTTGAGTCTGTTGTGTTGTCTCACTAGCATCTGCTGACACCGTCTCAACTTGCTCTTTTTCTTCTTGTTGCGGCTGCTCTTGATAGTCTTGCTCTGGCTCATTTTGAACAAAATCCGTTGTCGGTTGTTGCTCAGAAATATCGTTTAGAGCTGGCTCTGGGGAAAGCGTTTGCTCTACAATCTGTACATTTTGCTCTGTTTCAGGCTCACTCTTAAGGTCTGGTTTAGTGACGAAATTAGAGTCAAAATCAGCGTATAATGCAGCCTCATCAATGATTTCAGCTTTAAAGTCTTTGTTTGCTAAATCGCCTTTTACAACTTCTGTTTTCAGATTATCTTCTTTCTCAGCACCGCTCTGAACACTTAAGTCAGCGCTGGTTACTTGTGCCGACAGCGCATCGTCCTCTGGGGCACTCTGCTCTGTAAGCTCGATATCATCAGGGCTCGCTATTGCAACCGGGGTGTTAGACTCTGGTTCAGTTAAATTTTCTTGGCGAGGCTGCGCGTTTGCTTGTTGCTTAAGTTCTTTGCTTAATTGCACCATACGAACCATAAAGAACAGGGTCAAAAGTGCCAATGACGCCAATGCAAGCCAATAGAATAAAGGAACTTGAAATTGGCCGACAACCGTTGCAGGTTTTGGTTGTTGCGCTGTTTGTAGCTTGTTTGTTGCTGATGCCATCTCACTTTCTAGTTGTGCAATATTTTGTTCAAGCGTTTCAATGTTCTTACCTTGCAAAAAGCCTTTTTGTAAGGCGTTTTGTAAATGAGTTTCAACTTCAACCAGTTGGCTAGAGAGGGTTTTGTTGTCAGCGTCTAATTGCGCAATAATGCTTTCAAGCTTTTCAACTTGCTCGTTTGCGCTTGGAACTTGTTTTAGTTGCGGTATTTGCAGGTATATTTGGTCAGCTTTTTCGCGATCTCTAGGGATTTCTTTAATTTGTTCAAGAGTTGGAATGGTGAGGTATCGACCGGCGACTAAGCCATTGATGTCATACTGTTTGAAAGCTAATGGGTTAGCAACAAAAATCGCCATCATCACTTGGTAGTTTGTTACCTGATTATTAGGGCGATGCGCCTTAGCGATTTTCCACAAGGTGTCTGATGGTTTTATCGGACCGTATTGCTTTGCAACATTTTCTGCGCTTGTGACTTGTTGCTCAGGTTGTGCTGTGGCTTGCTCGGATATTGCGGATTTCGTGTTGGCTTGAACACTCGTACAGCATAGACCTAATAGAAAGAAAAACGATGAAAATAAAGTCGTTTTCTTCGCTAACGACGGTAAAAGATTCATGTAAAAGTTCCTGCATTTTGTTAGCAACACTCACACTAGTGAATAGAAAGCGACACGATTAATGAGCTGCATTTAATTATTGTTTTACAATAATATAAACCAGAAGTTTTACAGTTACTATACCTTATTTAATTCTGCCTTAGATTTATCCAATTTGGGTGAGTAAAGATGCTCACCCAATCGACTATTGCCACATTACATGTATTCGGCAATCAATAATTCTGCGATTTGGATGCTATTGGTAGCAGCACCTTTGCGCACATTATCAGCAACAATCCACATGTTAATGCCATTGATGTGACTAATATCTTCACGAATACGGCCAACAAAGACCTCATCTTTGCCACTTGCATCACTTACCTGGGTTGGAAAGTCTTCATCCGATTCTGCCACCACTATACCAGGGGCTTGCGCTAATAAATTTTTTACCTCTTCCGCCGAAATGGGCTGAGTCGTTTCAATGTGCAAGGCTTCACCATGACCATAAAATGCCGGAACCCGAACCGCTGTTGGGTTAACCAGTACACTTTCATCACCCAATATTTTCTTGGTTTCCCAAACCATTTTCATTTCTTCACGGGTATAGCCATTCTCTTCAAACACATCAATTTGCGGAATGCTATTAAAGGCGATTTGACGACTAAATGCTTCCACTTTTACCGGCTTGCCTGATAATAAGTCCGCACACTGCTTGGCTAACTCTTCAATCGCTTCTTTACCAGCACCAGACACGGATTGATAAGTGCTAACGTTCACCCGTTCAATGCCAACGGCATCATAAATAGGTTTAAGAGCCACCATCATTTGAATCGTTGAACAATTAGGGTTTGCAATGATATTACGGTTACGGTAATCAGCCAACGCATGTGGATTAACTTCAGGAACAACCAAAGGAATATCTGGTTCATAACGAAACTGTGACGTGTTATCTATCACCACACAACCTGCCTCAGCGGCAATAGGCGCATACTTTTGTGACGTTGCCCCACCGGCTGAAAAGAAACCAATTTGAGCTTGGCTAAAGTCAAACGTTTCGGCATCCAGTACTTCAATGCTTTTGCCATTGAATTCAACATATTCACCCGCCGAACGGGCACTGGCTAATGGGTATAAATTATTTACTGGAAACTTACGCTCTTCCAAAATTTCCATCATGTGCTTACCCACTAAACCGGTTGCACCTAATACCACGACATCAAATTTTTGTCCCATATTCCTTTCTCTTTATTAAATATTAAAACCTAAAGCTGCTAACTCTGCTGTTAATGCATTGTGCTCACTCTCAATGGTCATGGCACTGAATTCCCTTCTTACAGGATAATTCTTTCTTAAGTGATCAAACCCTTGCTGTTGCAATTGTTGGCGAAAGATTTGATCATCCCTGCGCACATCATATACCTGCCATACATATTGACTTAAATCTGAAAATTTATCACCCGATTTCGCGGTTACTGGCGCAAACGTCGCGGTTGGTAAAAATTGTGTTAACTGTTTATCTGCTTTTAATTGGCATTGTTTTGATAATGCTTGATAAAGCATTTCGGTACCACGAGATTTTCCTTCTAAGCTATAACCGGCAATGTGGGCGGTCGTGAGCTGACAATAATCAATTAGCGGGGTTAACACATTGGGCTCGTCTTCCCATACATCTAGTACCAAATGAGGCCCTACTTCGCCTTTTTTTAGGGCCAGCAAGGCGTTATTATCGACAACTTCGCCACGGCATGCATTAATCAATATTTGCTGATTGCTAAGTTGGCTTAACCGAGTTTCATCCAATAAATGATAAGTAGGGTGCAAACCATCTCGAGTTAAAGGCACATGCAATGAGATGACATCACAGGTCAACACGTCCTCAAGGCAGGTGAATGGCCTAACATCGCCCGCTTCGGCCAATAATGGATCGCATAAGCAGTATTTAATCCCTACCGCATCAAGCTTTTCGGCTAAGCGCGTTCCGGTATTTCCCGCCCCGACAATACCAACACGAATGTCAGATAAATCCAAATTCGTTCGCTTTGCAACAATCAATAGCGCGCTTAATACATACTCGGCAACCGAAATGGCGTTACAGCCTGGGGCATTAGTAAAATAGACACCGCGTTTAGCAAGATATTCGGTATCCACATGATCGATACCTATGGTGGCGGTACCCACAAATTTTATTCGGCGGTTGTCTTTGAGTAAGCGCTCATTTACCTGGGTAATTGAGCGCACCAATAACACATCGGCATCTTTAACCTGAGAGGCACTAAGCTCACGCCCAGCAAAGGGGATGAGCTTGCCAAAATCACTAAAAAATTCCTCAGCATAAGGAATATTTTCATCATAGAATATGTTCATATTGCACTGCGATAAAAAATCGAATCTTCTGTTAGTTTACAAACAAAAAGGGCCGGGGAATACCCGGCCCTGTAAATATTTCAAAGATTATTGTGTTATTTGTACTTTTTCAACACCAGAGTCGCGTTGGTACCGCCAAAACCAAAGCTATTTGACATCGCTAAGTTAATTTCAGCTTCACGCTTTTCGGTAACAATATCAAGCCCTTGAGCTTGTTCATCAAGTTCTTCAACATTGATTGATGGGGCGACAAAGTTATTTTCCATCATTAACAAGGTGTAAATAGCTTCGTGTACACCAGCGGCGCCTAAGGCATGACCTGTCATCGCTTTCGTTGCCGAAATTGCTGGAGAATTATCACCAAATACTTGCTGAATAGCCCCTAACTCTTTGACATCACCTACCGGTGTTGATGTGCCATGAGTATTTAGGTAGTCAACCTTACCTTCCACTCCGTGCATCGCCTGTTGCATACAACGCACAGCGCCTTCACCACTTGGTGCGACCATATCGTAGCCGTCAGATGTTGCGCCGTAACCAACGATTTCAGCATAAATATGAGCGCCACGAGCTAGGGCATGTTCAAGCTCTTCAACAACGACCATACCGCCACCACCAGAGATTACAAAACCATCGCGGTTTTTGTCGTAAGTACGAGAGGCTTTTTCTGGGGTATCATTATATTTTGAAGATAATGCGCCCATGCCATCAAACATCATAGCTAATGACCAATCAATCTCTTCACCACCACCAGCAAATACCACATCTTGCTTGCCTAATTGAATCAATTCAGCGGCGTGGCCAATACAGTGCGCAGAGGTCGCACAAGCGGAACTGATTGAGTAGTTTACACCTAAAATTTTAAATGGTGTTGCAAGACAAGCAGAGCAAGTACTCGACATCGTTTTAGGTACCGCATATGGGCCGACGCGACGGACACCGCGCTCGCGTAGAGTATCTGCAGAAGCCACAATATTAGCCGAAGATGCCCCACCAGAACCTGCAACAATACCGGTGCGAACATTCGATATTTGTTCGTCGGTTAATTTTGAGTCAGCGATGGCTTGTTCCATGGCAATGTAGGCATACCCTGCAGCATCCCCCATAAAACGCATGACTTTGCGGTCAATATGTTCTTTTACGTCAATCTTTGGAACACCCCAAACCTGACTTCTTAAACCTTTTTCGACAAAGCTTTCAGCACGAGTGATCCCTGAACGACCGTTTTGTAAGGAATCTAAAACTTCTTCTGCATTGTTACCAATACTTGAAACTACACCAATACCTGTGATTACGACACGTTTCATATTTTTACCATCTTAATTATTCTAAATTGAGCGTATGATACTATGTTTTCCTAACAATCTGGTCTATCCAGTGTACACATGTTCACCGTAAAATAAAGTGAATCGACAAGCCATAATTTATCGCCAGCGCCAAGGCCAGTAACAAATAGGCCGTTTCTCTATCGCCTTTTTGATAAAGGCTTAGACATCTCTAGAAAAGATCGGAAGTTACACGTAAAATTACTTTTATCAAATGTTCGATAAAGTAGCTCTTAAATTGTGTCCAATATAAATACTGCAAAAGTAAGCTTTAATCAAGACGGAATCCCCTATAGTGATGAATTTTCAGATATTTATTTTGCTCACGATGACGATTGCTCACAAAGCCAACACATTTTTATCCGCGGTAACCAAATTCCGCAAATTTGGTCTGAAAAAAACCTAAGCCAAGATAAGTTTGTTATTGTCGAAACCGGGTTCGGTACTGGGATGAATTTTTTGCTGACGTTGCAACATTTCATCGCCTATCAGGCCCAATGCCCAACGCCGTTGCCATTAAAATTTATCAGCACCGAAAAGTACCCGATGAGTCATGCTGATTTGAAAAAGGCGCTATCGATTTGGCCAAGCTTAAGCGAGTTTAGTGCACAACTGTTAAACCAATACGATTACAGCGAACGAGTGTCGCAACCTATGAGGTTTGCTAATGGGTTGGTCGAACTGCAAATTTATTTTTGTGACTCAACCGAAGCATTGAGTGAATTACAAGACGAGTCTGTAGATGCCTTTTACCTCGACGGATTTGCCCCCATTAATAACCCAGAAATGTGGCAACAACCGTTATTTGATCAAATCGGCAGAATTGCGAAAAAAAATGCCAGCTTAGCGACTTTCACCGTCGCCGGCGTGGTCAAACGTGGTTTAACCAATGCTGGTTTTCACGTGCAAAAGCACCAACTTGGTGGTTATAAGCTACATACCTTAACCGCGCAGTATCGGGGATTAAGACAATCCGCGTCTTTGCCTGGCTACCAAATTAGACAATACATTGATACGCCAAAACACGTGACCATTGTGGGTGGCGGCTTGGCCAGTGCTTGTCTTGCAGCCCACCTTGTAGATAAAGGCATTGAGGTAGAGTTATTGTGTAAGGATAGCAAGCTTGCGCAAGGGGCTTCAGGAAATGCCATCGGCGCAATTTACCCTCTTTTACACCAACAGCAAGATGAAATCAGTTGTTTTTATCAACAAGCTTTTGACTATGCGTTACATTATTACGCCGAGTTAACAAACCAAGGTTATCACTTTGATCATCGCTTTAATGGCTTAATTGATCTTTGTTATAAGCCACCATTGCAGGCGCGCTGGCAAGTATTCAAACAAAGTAATTGCTGGCCCGATGATTTGATTCATCCTATCGACCAAGAACAAGTGAACAAACAAAGTGGTATCGATATTGATTTACCCGGTTTATTTTACCCAAGAGCAGGTTGGATTTCGCCACCGCAACTTGTTAATGCACTGATTCAAAAAGCCAAAGACACTGGCTTGTTAAGAGTAAAAGGTAAGGTCAAAATCGATTCCATTACCCAAACTAAAGAAAACCTATGGCAAATAGTGAGCAATAAAGGGACAAAACAGGTACAGCATTTAATCTTATGTCCGGGCGCCGATTCTCTAAACTTAGAGGTCATGAACACTTTGCCGTTAACGTCTGTGCGCGGGCAAGTTAGCGTTATGCAAACCAATAACCACATCCAAGGGCTTAAAACGGTATTGTGTCACAAAGGCTACCTGACCCCTGAAAATCAGGGCACACATTGTATCGGCGCGACCTTTGACAAAAACAGCATGGATATCGAGTCGCGTCACGCAGACGATGAATACAACTTAAATATGCTAGAAAAATGTATTGGTAATCCGGCTAAATGGGACTTAGACGATGTTAAGGATAGCCGAGCCAGATTACGCTGCACCACCCCTGATCATATGCCCATTGTTGGCTCTATGCCCGATATTAATGCGCATAAAACCGTATATGCTCATCTTAGCAAAGATAAAAATTGGCGAGTAAAAGATAGAACGCCAAGTCACAAAGGGCTTTTTGTATTAACCGGACTTGGCGCGCGAGGTCTATGTTCGGCCCCACTTTTAGCTAAGATTTTGACCGCTGAATTATGCAATGAACATTTTGACCTAGACGATAAAATGTTGTTTAACTTAGCCCCGAATCGATTTGTTATTCGCGACATTATTCGCCGTAAATTTGACTGATCGTGCGCCACACCCGATTAAATAAAAAGTTTATTTACTTAAAACAAGGCTTTAGCTGCCCCCAAAAATCATTTACCAAGTTGATATCTGAAGGGCTCAGTTCGCCTTGGCTTAGTGTTAATTGCGCACTGACATTGTGGTATAAGTCAGCCGACAAGCGCTGCTGTTCGCCACCAAATTCAAGGGCGGCGACTTCAATAAAGCCTCGCAGATAACTGCTCACAAATAACAAGTCATCATTATCTTGCTCGACTAAGGTATCAAAATATGCCCATAACTGGGCGATGGTGGTCACGTGGGACAAGGTACTAAGACGCATTTAAAAGCTCTCTTTTGTTGATTTAATCGCAGGCTCTATTGTACGCTCTGCCGATATTTGCTGTTCTGTAGGGATGATATCTATACCAGGGCTAGCGACAGGGTATAGCACTTGATCGTGAAAGCCTGTTATGACTTTAATAAAACCAGAGAGCTCAGCATCTAATGCCGGATCGCCACTGTCGACAATCAATGGACGATGGTTCAATGCCTGCAGCTTTGATTTTGTTGCGATCACCAAAATATTATCTTTTCCAATCGCACGAATCACTCGCGGACTCAATTGTTGATTACCGCGACCTAAGATATGGCCTTGCCCGCCAATCACTGTGATCACCAATTTACAGGCATCATGTTGGGTGGATTGTGCCGCCATTATCCGTTGATATAACTGAGCTTCAGTCACATCGCTAGCGACTAATGATTGCTCTTGCACTAAATCTACCCCTAATAAGGTATTGTCTAATGCCAATTCTTCCATCACAAAGGCGACCGTTGAGCCTGAGCCCATAACAAATAATTGTTCGTCCATTTGTTCAATGACATGGGCGGCAATATCTTGCAATACCAGCTCATCACTTTCTTTACCACCGGATTTAACCGACTGAATATACTGCAGTTGACTTGGGATCGACATTTCACCAAAACGGCGAGCTTTAACGATCCCATTGCGAAAGGCCTGTTCATCAATATCCATTACGTCAGCCTCTGTAAAAGATACCAATTGATTGTTTATAAGTTGCTCAACCACTTTACCCGCTGCCGAGGGCGTTAACGCATATACCCCAGAGTGAATTTTACAACCCGCAGGGATCCCAAGCACTGGGAAGGCTTCTTTTACCTGCGCACACACATTACGTGCCGTGCCATCTCCTCCGGCAAAGAGCAGTAAATCAACATCGTGTTTTTGCGCTTCAATCACAAAGGCTTCGGAGTCTCTGGCAACGGACTGCTCACCACTATAGTGATAAATCACTTGTGTGTTAAAGCCCATTTCACTGGCCACATCGTGCCCCATATCTTTATTTGCGGTTAAGATACAAATGCTATCTTTGTAGGGTAGTAACACTTGCAGTGCTAATTTCGCTCTTAAATGCGCTTTTGGGGTTGCGCCTAGTGCCAGTGCGTGTTCAATCACACCATCACTGCCTTTTAATGCGACACTACCGCCTATACCGGCAAAAGGGTTAATTAACAGGGCTAACTTAAATATTTGCATATGGCCTCTCACTGACCTGAGAATAATTGGCTAATGGGTGTGAAAACTCAAACAACGCAGGCTCAAGGGTTAAGCCAGAGCGATAATATTGAATCAATGCATCAATAAATCGCTGTGCTCTTTTAGGGAATCCGTTTTGTAAATAAATCAGAACCTGTTGCTGTACTTTAGACTGAAAGGCAAACCGGTCAACTTCAGCGCCATTTAAATTATCAGCAGAGACATTAAATTCAAAGCCACAAGCAACACAAAATGCCCATTCAAGTGCTTGCGGTTTTATTTCAACTTTTTCAAACTCTGCTTGTTGTGCTTCGTTGCGACCATCCGGTGCATACCAGTAACCAAAGTCTTCCAATAATAAGCGTTTAGGTCCAGCAATACACCAATGCGAGATTTCATGAAGAGCACTGGCAAAAAAGCCATGAGCAAACACAATCCGATGATAAGATACCAGCTCATTCGCCGGCAAATACACAGGTTCATTGTCGCCTTTGACCAAGCGCGTATTTTCTGTTTGTGAAAATTCTGCAGCAAAAATATCAATAAGCTGCTGATAGTGGTGCGTCATGTGTTTATCTAACTAGGGTGATTTGCCGGCATTTTAACGCTTTTAGCCAATTTAACCAAGTTGTTGAACTTTGTTCGCACAATTGAGACACTTAGCTAGCAACTTGGCATGGGTTATAAAGAGAAAATGGATGAAAAAACTTGATGACATCGATCAGCAAATCCTTACTGCGTTATTTAACGATGCTGACATCACCAACAAAGACTTAGCGAAGGATATCGGCATTGCCCCATCAACATGCTTAGAGCGAGTAAAACGCTTAAAAAGCAGTGGGGTGATCAAAGGTTCCTACATTGATGTGAATTACAACACCATTGGCGGGAATATCCAAGCCATGGCCGCGATTGTACTGCAACCCTATTCAGAAGAGATCGTTAACAACCTTAGAGACCAACTATTACCGATGCCAGAAATCATTAGCATGTTCCATATGGGTGGCGCCTTTGATTTTTATATTCATATGTCGGTTAAAGATACAGAGCATTTGCGCCGCTTTGTGTTTGAAGCAATAACCTCTCGAGAAGAAGTGACCAATGTGGAAACCTCTTTGGTATTTGAACACAGTCGCAGTCCTAAAATCCCCAATTTTATTGAGCAATAACTTATTAACCAATAACAAAAAGCGACAACTATGGCCATAGTTGTCGCTTTTCTTGATGCAAAATTTATCGTTTTATCAGCACCTAACTAAATCCTTAGTCAAAGCCTTGATGATTAAGCTAAGCTCTACTTAAGGAACTAGGTATTGTCCTAATGCGATAAAAAATGGAACCCCTAAGAGCACATTAAAGGGAAATGTGATACCAAGAGATGCGGTTATCGACATCCCCGCATTGGCTTCTGGTAGGCTTTCTTTCATCGCTGCTGGTACCGCTATATAAGATGCACTCGCACCTAGAACGCCCAGTAAAGCAACGCCCCCTGCGCTAAAGCCTAAAATAAGCCCCAAACCTGTGCCGGCTAATCCCCCCAACATAGGCATCAGTATCGCAAAGCCAATGAGAAACACGCTGTTATTTTTTAGTGAAGATAATTGAGCGCCAGCGATTAAGCCCATCTTAAGTAGAAACAACGCAAGTATGCCTGAGAACAGCTCGATAAATAATGGCGAGAGCTTGTCCACACTACTGCCGCCAAGGTAACCAATGATAAGACTACCAACCATCAGTAAGATACTTTGATTAGCCACCAGCTCTTTCTTAATAAAGCCAACATCGAGCACTTTGAAATTGCCTTTTGCCAACATCAGGCCGACTACAATGGCGGGCATTTCAAGAAGTACAACAAACAACGGAAAATAGGCTTCATATTGAATGTTATTCGCTTCTAATAAGGCTACTGCTACCGCATAGGTAGCGACGCTCACCGAACCATAGTGAGCAGCAATGGCGCCGGCGTTGATTTTATCAAGTTGACCGAAATAACGTAGAATTGGGTAAGCGACTAAGGGCAGCAAAAAACCAAATATGACCACGGCAATAGACATGTACAATAAGGCAGGGTCAACATGTTTTTGTAATGCAAGCCCGCCCTTAAGACCTATCGCTATCATCAAAAACATGCTTAAAGTTTTGTACAAGCTTTCAGGGAAAGCGACTTTCGCACCCGCTAAGTGACAGACTATACCGAGTACGAAAAAAGCGACAACCGCGTCTATAATCATCTGCTATTTACCTACCTTGATATGCCTTGGTGATAATCGATAAGCACTTCGAGATGCCCGTTTTGAGGAGGTTTTGTATTTAGAAATGATGGTCATTGTTAAAAGCACAGCGGCTAAGGCTAAAAAACCAATAGAAGGTTGACCAATAAGGTGCCCACAAAGGTAAAACATCACCAAACTACTGCAAGTGATCAAGGCTAGAGCGTACTTTCTGTTATCCATGTTCTTCTCCCGTTTTGTGTTTGCGGTATTTTACATAAACACTACAATAGATAAAAATAGATAAAAACTATAAAATAAATAGATAAACATCTATGCGAAATAATATACAACATTAAGGACCACACTATGGCATCTCGTTTACATGCCCACATAGGCACATTTCGCCAACTGGAAATTTTGTTGGCAGTTTATGAAGGGGGAAGTATTAAGGCGGCTTCTGAGGCATTATTCTTGACCCAACCAACGGTTTCAATGCAATTAAAGAAATTATCCGATGCGATCAGTTTGCCTTTATATCAGCAAGTCGGTAGAAAGCTAAAATTTACCGATGCTGGTTTAGCCACCGTGACCACCGCAAGAGAAATCCTAAAAAGCTGTGAAGAGCTTGATATGCACTTATCAAACCTACGAGGGCTAAAGACCGGTACCCTTAGACTTGCCAGTGCAACAACCGCTAAGTACTTTATTCCACACTTATTGGGTCCGTTTTGTGAGCAATACCCTGGCATAGATATCCAATTTACTGTAGCCAATCGTCGCAGTGTCATTGACCGATTAGAGCAAGGGCTTGACGATTTTTATGTTTTTAGTCACTTACCTGAAGGACTTGATTTAGAAGTCAGGGAGTTTATGTCGAACGACTTGGTCGCCATAGCACAAGCCGATCACCCTTTTACCCAAGAAAAGCAAGTATCTCTTGAGACTTTTTGCCAACAAGACTTTTTGATTCGAGAGCCAGGTTCAGGCACCCGATTTGCCACTGAGAAATTCCTAAAAAAACACGGTGTAAAGCCAAATATAAAAATGACCATCGCCAGTAATGAAGCGATTATACATTCGGTATTATCAAAACTTGGGGTATCAATATTATCTGCCCATACCCTTGCTTTTGGTGAAATCTACGATGTGAAGGTTATTAACGTTGAATCGTTGCCAATTAAATCAAAGTGGTCATTTGCTTGGACAAAAAGCAAATCACTGTCGCCAATTGCCCAAGTATTTTTAGACTATGTTGAAACTCAAGGCAGAGACATGATGAAAAAAGCCATCGAAATTTAACCATGTTATAACCTTAATACCGCCTAGCTTTTTGCTCATTAAGGGCAAGGATACGGTTGTTAACATCCATTGCAAATGACTTTTGCCACTGTCGTAATGCTGTGATACCAATGCCATTAAGGTTGATGAAATAGATAAAAAAAATACCAACGATTAGGTTGGTATTTTAGGTAAGCAACAAAATAGGCCATTAATTAAGGGTTGTGACTCCATTCCATCGGTGTAAAGTCATCGGTTCTTGGCGCAATTTTTAAGTACAGTTCATCGGCTCGTTCACGACCACGTTTGATCTGATCTCGGCTCAATTCTTTAGCGTCCAAGGTCATGCTTTTCTCTGCCGGAGCATAACCATTAAAAGCCGCTATTCGATTCCAAACATAAGACATTTCAATGTCTTTACTCACTCCAAGACCATCATAATAAAGCAGAGCTAAATTAAATTGGGCTAAGGCATAATTTTGCATCGCCGAATCGCGATACCAAATCGCCGCCTTTTCATAGCTTTGCGTAGTGTAATCGCCATTTTGGTAGAGCACGCCCATATTAAATTGCGCCGCCGCTAAGCCTTTTTCGGCCGCTCTTCGGGTGTATTCAAAGCCTTTTTGATTATCTTTTTTAACGCCTTTGCCATTAAAGTACATTTGCGCTAAGGCAAACTGGGCTTCAGGGATCCCCCTATCGGCAGCTCGCTTATAAAACTCAAAGGCTTTGTTTAAATCTTTACTTACGCCATAGCCATTGGCATACATATTACCTTGTTGATACAAGGCGATTGGTAAACCAAGCTCCACCAACGGTTTGAGCTCAGCTAAGGCCGCTTCAAAGTCACCGCGGTGAATCATGTCTAAAGCTTCGTTATAATCATTCGCTTTCGCTTGAGCTAAGCAGAACAGAATAGAAAAACAAAACAGCACAAGTTTTTTCATCATCCTCTCCTTTCAATGGCTAAGTAGTATTCTTAAAAATAGCCAAAGTAAGTTGCTAAATTTTTGATATTAATAGTATATATCATGACTTTTAAATAAACGAATCAGCCATTTAACAGACTAAAAAGTTCATTTTTAAGCATTTAAAATGCAATAAAAAAGGCTGCATTTGCAGCCTTTATATGATTTTACAGTTACTTTAAACTGTCAAAAAAGCGCTTTACGCCGTCAAAGAAACCTTGCTCTTTTGGACGATAACGGGCGGCATCTTTACCGGTACCCATGCTTTTATTAAACTGCTCTAGTAAGTCAATTTGTTCGGCGGTTAAGTTTACTGGCGTTTCAATGACCACTTTACACATCAAATCACCCACCATGGCACTGCGTACGGACTTCACACCTTTGCCACGTAAACGGAACATTTTGCCGGTTTGTGTTTCAGCAGGAACCTTTAATTTTACCTTACCTTCTAGAGTAGGTACTTCGATTTCACCACCTAATGCGGCAACGGTAAAGCTGATCGGCACTTCGCAATATAGGTTGTTCTCATCACGAACAAAAATATCGTGATCGCGAACATTAACCTGAACATATAAATCCCCTGCTGGCGCACCAAACTCACCGGCTTCGCCCTCGCCAGACAAACGAATTCTATCGCCCGTATCAACCCCTGCTGGGATTTTAGCCGATAGTGTTTTGGTTTTCTCTACACGACCTTGACCTCTACATGAGGTACATGGATCTTTAATCACTTTACCGCGCCCAGAACAGGTCGGACAGGTTTGCTGTACTGCAAATAAGCCTTGGCGCATTTGCACTTGACCGTGACCATGACATGTTGAACATGTTGCCGCCGACGTGCCCTGTTTCGCTCCCGAACCATTACACGGTTCACAACTGACATAAGTTGGTACTTTTAATTCAACCGTTTTACCTTTTACCGCTTCTTCTAGGGTTAAATCTAAGTTATAGCGTAAGTCACTGCCTCGGCGTGCACGCGATTGCCCGCCACGACCGCCACGGCCTCCGCCAAAAATATCTCCAAACACATCACCGAAGATATCACCAAAGTCAGCGCCACCGCCAAAACCGCCACCACCGTGACCGCCTTGCTCAAACGCGGCATGACCATATTGGTCGTACGCGGCACGCTTTTGCGAATCGTTAAGCACTTCGTAAGCTTCTTTGACTTCTTTAAATTGCTCTTCTTTGCCCTTGTCGCCTTTTGTACGATCAGGGTGGAACTTCATCGCTAAACGTTTATAAGCTTTTTTGATATCACGTTCGCTGGCGTCATTAGCAACCCCAAGAACTTCATAATAATCGCGTTTTGACATATCTTTTTTTACTTCAAACTAATAATTCAAAAATAATAAAGCGCCGGTACAACCCAGCGCTCTATTGATACAGACGTTCTATCTATAAACAGAACCCTGGTTTATTTTTTGTCGTCGTTCACTTCTTCGAACTCAGCATCAACAACATCGTCAGCAGGCTTAGATTGCTTTTGCTCGCCTTGTGGTGCTTCACCACCTTGGGCCGCTTGCGCTTTAGCTTGTGCTAATTCCATTAATTTTGCTGACGCTTCCATTAGAGCTTGTGATTTAGCATCGATGGCGTCTTTGTCTTCGCCTTTGATTGCTTCTTCAAGTTCTTTGATTGCTGCTTCAATCTTCTCTTTATCTTCGGCAGGTAAGTCATCACCAGCTTCAGTCATTTGAGTGCGAGTCGCGTGTACCATGCCATCAGCTTGGTTACGAGCAGTCACAAGCGCTTCGAATTTAGCATCCGCATCGGCGTTGGCTTCTGCATCACGTACCATTGATTCAACTTCATCATCAGAAAGACCCGAAGATGCTTTGATGGTGATCTTTTGCTCTTTGCCAGTGTTCTTATCTTTTGCTGTTACGTGCAAGATACCGTCAGCGTCAATATCAAATGTTACTTCGATTTGTGGCATACCACGTGGCGCCGGATCAATACCTTCAAGGTTAAATTGACCAAGAGACTTGTTTAAAGACGCTTGCTTACGCTCACCTTGTACGACGTGAACCGTTACTGCAGATTGGTTATCTTCTGCGGTAGAGAAGGTTTGCGATTGCTTGGTTGGGATGGTGGTGTTTTTATCGATAACTTTCGTCATCACTCCACCCATGGTTTCGATACCTAATGATAATGGCGTTACGTCTAGAAGAAGAACGTCCGTTACATCACCAGATAAAACACCCGCTTGTACCGCAGCACCAGACGCTACTGCTTCATCAGGGTTTACATCTTTACGAGGCTCTTTACCAAAGAAGTCGCTAACCAACTTTTGTACTAATGGCATACGTGTTTGACCACCAACTAAGATAACGTCTGTTACATCAGATGTTGATAAGTCGGCATCGGCTAGCGCAGTTTTCAATGGTTCAAGAGTTGCTTTAACCATATCTTCAACTAATGACTCTAACTTAGCACGTGTTACTTTGATGTTTAAGTGCTTAGGACCTGAAGCATCAGCGGTGATGTACGGTAAGTTAACATCAGTTTGTTGCGCAGAAGAAAGCTCACATTTAGCTTTTTCAGCCGCTTCTTTAAGACGTTGCATCGCAAGTGAATCAGAGGTTAAGTCCATGCCTGAATCTTTTTTGAACTCAGCAACTAGGTAGTTAATTAGACGGTTATCGAAGTCTTCACCACCTAAGTGAGTATCACCGTTAGTTGCTAGAACTTCAAAGGTGTGCTCGCCTTCTACTTCATCAATTTCGATGATAGAAATATCAAAAGTACCACCACCTAAGTCGTAAACCGCAACGATACGGTCGCCTTCTTGCTTATCCATACCGTACGCAAGAGCGGCTGCTGTTGGCTCGTTGATGATACGTTTAACATCAAGGCCTGCAATACGACCAGCATCTTTGGTTGCTTGACGTTGTGAGTCGTTAAAGTATGCAGGTACAGTGATAACAGCTTCCGTTACTTTTTCACCTAAGAAGTCTTCTGCTGTTTTCTTCATCTTTTTCAATACTTCAGCAGAAACTTGTGGTGGCGCCATTTTCTCGCCTTTTGCTTCAACCCATGCATCGCCATTGTCAGCTTTAACGATACCAAACGGCATGATACCGATGTCACGTTGAACTTCTTTGTCTTCAAAACGACGACCGATCAGACGCTTAATTGCGAATAATGTGTTTTTTGGGTTCGTTACAGATTGACGTTTTGCTGGCTGACCAACTAAAGTTTCACCATCTGCAGTGTAAGCAATGATTGATGGCGTTGTGCGATCGCCTTCAGCGTTTTCAATGACACGAACTTTGTCACCATCAAGAACAGCAACACAAGAGTTTGTTGTCCCTAGGTCAATACCAATAATTTTGCCCATCGTTAGGATCTCCGAAAAAAATACTTAATGTTTTGATAATTCTCTTAGTGGGGGGAGCTTGAATGTTTTTCAATGGAGAAAAGCAAAAAAATTGCGTTTTTTTTAAAAAAAAGGCTTTTTTATGCTTTTGGCGATAAAAAATCGATGATCGGCTGAACATCTCTGCCATTTCTTTCACGACGAGGCGCCAAAGACTTTGTAAATTTACCCCGATAAATGCAAAGAAACACTAATACATTAAAGGCATTTCTACTGAGTGACGTCTTTGCTAAATTTTTTCCTCTAAATTATCCTGATATTTTTCCCTTATGTTTAACATTTGGGGTAAACATTGACGAAACGGTTCAATTAAATCGGGATCAAAATGACGGCCTGCTTGTTGCTCGATATATAAAACAGCGTCATCAACCGACCAGCTTTTTTTGTATGGCCGATTCGAGGTTAACGCATCAAATACGTCCGCAATGCTAACAATACGAGCCGATAACGGAATGTCTTTCCCCCTAAGTTGGTGGGGATAACCACTGCCATCATATTTTTCATGATGATACAAACAAATGTCTTTGGCCATTTGCAGCAAATCCGATTCGGTTTTACCTAATATTTCGACCCCATATTCGACATGACGATTCATTTCTTCTCGCTCTTGGGGGTCAAGCTTACCTGGCTTTAATAAGGTTTTATCGAGAATGCCGATTTTACCAACATCATGCATTGGGGCGGCATGAAACAACAGGTCAACCCAAGCATCATTTATCCCTAATTGCTGGGCAATAAATTTTGCATAATAACTCATTCGAATAACATGAAGCCCAGTTTCGTTGTCTTTGTATTCAGCCGCTCGCCCTAAACATCGAACAATTTCTAGGCGGGTATGTTCAAGTTCTTCGGTACGCTGATGCACCTGACGTTCAAGTTCTCGTTGCATGTCATATAAGGCCAAATGTGTCTTGACTCTGGCCAATACAATCGGAGCACAGATGGGTTTACTGATAAAATCGACTGCGCCTAAAGATAACCCTTTGTGTTCATCTTCGATCTCGGTTTTGGCGGTGATAAAAATAACCGGAATATCGAGTGTCACCGGATCCGCTTTTAACTTACGACACACCTCATAACCATCCATCTTTGGCATCATAATATCAAGCAGAATTAAATCCGGTTTGTGGGCGCTTTGGGCTATTTTTAAAGCTTGCTCGCCACTTAATGCGGCTTTAAGCTGGTAAAATGGTTTTAGCAGTGCGATTAACAAGTCAATATTATCGGGGTTATCATCAACAATAAGTACCGATTGTTTTTGCTCTAAATGCATGCAACCTCGTTAACAGTTGGGGTTAGCCTTAGTCAGTAAAATGAAACGCCTAAAACCAAGGGGTAAGATAAATTTAACAATAGCAAGAGAGCTGACTTATTCAAGTGGGATGGGGATATTGATAACGCTAAAACGACAACCAATACAATCAAAAAAGAGCAGATAAACTGCTCTTTTTAAGGACGATGTGACCGATGACGTTATTTGGCAACCATAACCATGGCTGGACGAATTAAACGGCCATTTAATTCATATCCTTTTTGCATCACCGCGATAACCGTATTCGCTTCGACCCCTGCCACTTCTTGCATGCTCATAGCTTGGTGTAATTCTGGGTTGAAAGGTTGATCTTGAGGCTCAATGGCTTTTACCCCAAACTTATCTAAAGCGGCCAATAAACCCTGTAACGTTAGGTTAACCCCTTCGTAAGTGGTTTTTTGCGCTTCGTCTTCAGAGTCAATTGTCGCTAAGCCACGCTCTAGGTTATCAACGACGGCTAACATTTCACCGGCAAATTTTTCTAAAGCAAATTTTTTCGCTTTATCGACTTCTTGTGCACTACGACGACGCATATTATCAACTTCGGCTTTTGCTCTGATCACCGAATCTTGTTGTTCAGCAACTTTCGCAGTCGCAGCAGCAAGCTTTTGCTCTAACTCAGCGATTTTTTCTTGTTCAGGGCTAAGTGCAGCTTCTTCTGTTTGCGCTTGTGCTACTTGCTCTTCTGTATGCTCTTGTGTTTCAACTTGAGTTTGTTCTACTTCAATCTCAGCGTTTTCTGTAACGGCTTCTTCACTAGGTTTGGTTGACTCAGTTGTCATTGATAACTCCAATATAAATCTCAATGAGGGTAATTATGGGGACATAAATAAAGGATTCAAGCATAATTTTTAACTAATTATAATGCGATCCCTTTACAAACCACAGATAACAGGTAAAACTGCCAGTAAGTGTTTTTAATCCCCGCATGGTAAATGACTAAAATATATAAAAAAATAGGATTAATAGGGAAGCCCGATCACGACGGTGCTTTAGCCACAATATCCATTCTTTTTCAGTACTTACAAAGCCAAGGTTACCCCGTCATCGTGGAAGAAAAAGTGGCTAGACAGTTAGATTTACCAAATCCGGTGCAGATCACCGATATTGGTGAGCAAGCAGATCTGGCGATTGTCGTCGGTGGTGACGGTTATATGCTGGGTGCTGCTCGAGTGTTATCTTGTTATGACATCGGGGTGATTGGCGTGAACCGAGGCAACCTTGGTTTTTTAACCGACTTAGCGCCAGATAACCTTTTACCCCCATTAGAAGAGATTTTACAGGGTAAATCAAAAACCGAACAACGCTTTTTAATTCATGTTGAAGTATATCGCCATGGCATGCTAAAAAGCAGCAACAGTGCGGTTAACGAAGCGGTATTGCACCCTGGTAAAGTGGCAAGCATGATGGAATTTGCGGTGCACATTGATAATATGTTTATGTTTTCTCAGCGCTCTGATGGCATCATAATATCGACACCAACAGGATCCACAGCCTATTCAATGTCGGCAGGAGGGCCAATTATGAGCCCAACATTAAATGCCTTATCTTTAGTCCCCATGTTTCCGCATACCTTAACCAGTCGCCCAATTGTGGTTGATGGTAACAGTGAAATTAAAATCGTAACGGCAACCAATAATCACGAAGAGCTGCAAGTAAGTTGCGATGGACACGTCATTTTAGCGGTGATGCCTGGAGATGAAATCATCATCAAAAAGAGCGAAAATTTATTGCAGCTTATTCATCCCCTTAACTACGATTATTATAATGTATTACGAAGTAAATTGAGTTGGGGCAATAAAATATACTAGCCCATTCAAATTTGCCAAACGCCCCTTGTGTTTGCAACCTTTCAACCATCGTTGCGGACAAAATTTAAGCTTGCATTGATTAAATAACCCTGTAAACTAATTACTGTATAAATAAACAGTAATTAGTTTTTTAATTAGGGTACGGCCATGATTGTAAGTTTGTCGATAAAAAACTTCGCCATTGTTGACTATGTTGAAATAGACTGGCAACGCGGTATGACGGTAATAACCGGTGAAACAGGTGCGGGTAAATCCATCGCCATTGATGCTTTAGGCCTATGTTTAGGCGATAGAGCTTTAGCCAATGCTGTTCGCCCTGGTACTGAAAAAGCCGAGTTAATAGCATGTTTCGATTTAACCAATAGCCCTTCTGCTCGCCAGTGGCTCAATAACCAAGATTTATTAATGGAAGATGAATGTATTATTCGTCGGGTGATAAATAAAGAAGGACGGTCAAAAGCCTATATTAATGGTAGCACCGTGCCCTTAGCCTTATTGCGCCAATTAGGCCCACTATTACTTAATATTCACGGCCAACATGATCACCAATTATTGATGAAAAACAATGAACAACGTCGATTACTGGATGATTATGCCGACCATCAGCGGCTGTTAAATAATTTGCAAGACAGTTATCGTCAATGGCGACAATTGCAACGAGAAATAGACACTCTTGAACAAGCCAAACAACAGCGGGCGGCGCAAAAAGAATTATTACGGTATCAGGTTAAAGAACTGGATGAATTTAATTTACAAGAATTTGAGTTTATCCAGTTAGAGAATGACTATAAGCGAAACAGCAATGCCCAACAACTCATACAGCTATCGAGTCAGTGCATTGAGCAATTATCAGCAAATGAAACCTTTAATGTATTAGCTAACTTACAACGCTGTAATGATGAGCTAAATAAGTTGGCGGAAATAGATATTGATGTAAAAGCCATTGCCGAACTGATAAACAATGCATGTATTATGGTAGAAGAAGCCGATCGAGATCTTAATTATTACCAACAAAGCATTGACATTGATCCGCAATCGTTTGCCCTTATCGAAGAACGCTACTCAAATGCAATTAGCTTGGCGCGAAAACATCAAGTTGCGCCAGAATTGTTGGCACAACATCATAGTGCATTAACGCAACAGCTTGAGCATTTAACCGACGATGACAGTCGCCTTGAACACATCTACGATGAGCTTGAAACTTGCTTGCAAAATTACCAACGAGCCGCAGAGAAGTTAAGCAAAAGCCGCCAAAAATCAGCCAAAGTGTTGGCGCAAAAGATCACCGCAAGTTTGCATCAACTTAATATGCCCAACGCACAATTTAAGGTACTGATAAAGCAAGGAGAAAATCCTCTGCCCAATAGAGACGGTATCGATATAATCGACTTTGTTGTTAGCATGAACCCTGGCCAGCCCCTAGAGTCGATTCATAAAGTCGCATCGGGTGGTGAGTTATCTCGAATTAGCCTAGCGATTCAGGTAATACTGGCTGAGCGCGTTATTACTCCGACCCTAATTTTTGATGAAGTAGACGTTGGTATCAGCGGACCTACGGCTGCGATGGTGGGCAAACAACTGAGGCTTTTAGCCAACAATACCCAAGTTATTTGTGTGACCCATTTACCGCAGGTGGCCAGTAAGGGTCATCAACAGTTATTTGTTGCCAAAATCACCGATGGCAAACAAACCGCGACCAAAGTCAGAGAGTTACAAGCTGAACAACGGACTAGAGAGATCGCACGATTGTTAGCAGGTGACACGATAACAGAGTCAAGTTTGGCCAATGCCAGAGAATTATTAGCGAGTTAACCGTTGCTGATTTGGTTACAAAATAAAATTGAACTATTTAGATAAAAAACTTACTTATTGTTAGAAAAACACCACAAAAGGCTTTCAACTGAAAGCCTGCTTGGTTATTATCTTGTTCAAATAATTATACCTTTAAGAATTAGGTATCAAGGAAGTTTACATGTTATCACGCGCACTTATTGTTTTATTGGCTGTTAATCTACTTTCAGCCTGTGTTTATCGTATCGATATTCCACAAGGTAATTTCTTAGAGCAAAAACAAATCGACAAACTGCAAATAGGAATGAATAAAGAACAAGTTAAATTTGTTCTCGGTAACCCAGTATTACTTGATAGTTTTAATAAAAATACATGGCACTACGTTTATGACTTTAAATCTGGTAAGGATGAAAAATATCATCAACAGAAAAAACTCGTGGTGATATTCAAAGATGAAAAGTTGGCTAGCATTGATGGTGATTTTGACGTACCAGAGTCATTTTACACACCAATTGATCAATAAACTTCTTGTCACATAATCAATTGATGATTAGAAAAATCCCGGTATAGACCGGGATTTTTTTGTTGGGTTAACACCTAAAATTGATAACGTGTGGCTCGCGATAACAAAGTGTCAGCCTTAATATTTTCTAGGGCACATTCTCGAATATCTTTTTTCTTAAACACCATTACCTTATCTTTTATCCCAGTTCGAGTACGAACACCAGAGTTTGTAAAGACGATGGTAACGTGTTCATCTGCTGGTAAGGCTTTTAATCCACCACCGTAATCACACAAAGATTGAGTGACGTTAACCTCAAGTTGTTGCAATAACTCTTGATGCCGTTGGAATTTTTCTTGTTGTTCTGTGCGCAACTGCTTTCGAAGTGCGGCTTTTTTCTCTTTCAACTGTTCTCTGTTTTTTTCTAACGTCGCTTCTCGCAATTCAAGCTTGGCTAAATCTTGTTCGATAACGTCTTTATCTTTATCCTGGCTGTGTAACTTTTGATAATTTAAATCACGCTTTGCCCGTTCTAAATCACGCAGTTCGTAAGATAACTGTCTGTGCTGCTCTCTCAGTTCGCGACTTTGATCGGATTTCAGTCGTAATTGCTCTTTTGCCAACTCAAGTGCTGAGTTCGCTTCTTCTATTGAATGTTCAATGATGACTTCAAAATTATCCCCATAATTTGAGTCAATTATAACGGGGGCGATAGGTGCTGTTGGTGGCACGAGTTCAATCAACGCCTCCTCGGAATGGGCTAACCTAGGACCCGCGCCAGTACGTAAGTTGAACACTGCCCCTTGTCCGGCTAAATAAAACTGATCAACATGATGGATTTTAAGGCTTTTGTCACTTGGGTTTTTATGACTACTGGATTTAATAATGTCGGACATAATGCCCATCTGTTTACCTAGTAGTTCATATTCACTTTGACTATTTGCCCAAAGAGAACAAGATATTAGTATCAAGCCAATAGCGATACCTGATCTATTTAAATTATTCATAGTTACTCCTCAATATTGGATTCTTGATATGTTGGTTGATTGATCTCATCTTGATTTTGCATAACCGTTGCGAAATTTAATGCCTGATTCTGTAATTGATATTCCAATCGTTGGAATCGCAATTTATCGTCAAGAGCATCTTCACTTTGGCGTTGGTTCACGTATTTTAAGAAATCAGCAATGTCTTCCTGGCGTTCACTGCGAGTCGTGGTGATCAAATATTGTGCTAACTGTAAATTATTGGCCTGAATATTTTGATTCATCTGACTAGCAAAGTCAGCAAGTACTAACTCTTGCTCTAAGGCATGGGCTTTTAGCTTGTCGTCAAACGCTTGCATACTTAGACCTTGATCGGTCTGATTTATGTGTTGTGATGAATTTACCCTAACCGTGAATCCTTGATTTTCAAAGCTAACTTGAACGTCAAACACGACGCACACTAGGGCTAAACAAGAAAATATGAATGATAATGGCGCCCAACCTGGCCAGAACCGTGATGAGTGGTTACCGACCTCATATGCATTGCCTCTATCCCAAGCAGGTACCTCCAATTGTTCATAGGCAAATACTTGCTGTTCGATATGTTTGGCTGTAGCCATTCTGTCTTTTGTGAACTCATCAGTGTCTAGAGACTGCTCAAAACGGCGAGATTGATCGGTTGACAGTTTACCCTCAAGCCACCGTTGAAATTGTTTATCGGATTCAGACATAATCTACCTCCAAGGTAATTTTTAATTTGTCTAATGCTGTGTATAAACGAGACTTAACCGTATTAATAGAGACCCCGAGCTGCTCTGATATTTCTTCAAAGGTAAAATGTTGAAAAAACTTTAATTCAACAACCGTACGTTGATTTATCGGTAAGCGCCCCATGGCATCAACTAAATCACTCGATTGTCGGGCTTGAAAGGTGCTGTGTTCGGGACAAGATTGGTGCTTCTGAGCTTCCATTTCAGGTTCGTCATCTAACGATAGAGTCGACTTTTTTCTCCGGTAAAACTCAATACAACGATAGTGAGCAATGCGAAATAGCCAGCTTTTAAATTTACTATCGCCTCGAAACGAAGATAAGTTTCTAAATACTGCAACAAAGATATCTTGCATCAAGTCCAGCGCATCTTCTCGGTTTGACACCATTCTAAAGGCATAATTGTATAAGGGTTTTTCATAGCGTTTAACCAGGCTTATCCAGGCGGATTTACTGCCGTTTAATGCTTTTTTTATTAATGCTTCATCATTGCGCTCAAACACTCTCAATCCTTACGAGCCGAATTAGATTATTTCAATTTAGTTTTATAGTCGGGAGGAACGTGAATAAAGTTCTTTTTTTAATTAAGTTTTTTAAAATAAGTTGATAATAGATTGATTACAAGAGGAATATCAGAATTTAATAGCTTATAAACCCATCGGTTCAAAAGAAGCATCGATTTAAATAAATCGAATTGGTTATATCGAGTCGTGTATTACGCTGTTTTCAATGTTGGGATTCTAATAACAGCTGCTTTGCTCTTTTAACCACCTCCCCCCTTTGTGCTGTCAAGGTTAAAGATTTATGTGAATAGACTTTATACCAATCCCACTAAGTTTTGCTCACTCAGGAAAATATAAAGGTTTTTAGGCAAGTTATTGATTCAGGTAATGGTCATTCCTTTATCAAAATCAATAAGACAGAATAAAGACCTTTAAAACTCGCCCTGAGGGAGTGCATCAAATAGCCATTAATGGCTTTAAATTTTTGAACCATAGAATGACTATGCTAAAAAGATTTAACTTGGTAGTGAACCTTTGATCTCACTCTGTGTTGTGTAAAAAAGCTTAATGGGATTGGTATTATTGATTAAATTAAAAATAACCGTTTAAATGACAGACAAAAAAAAACCAGTCAATGACTGGTTTTTTATATTGGCATTAAGAAAGATTAGATCTTTTTCTTACGCTCTGCGGTATCTTTGATGTAAGAAGCCCAAGCTCTAGCCGCTTTACGCGTTTTAGGGTCTTTCTGTGCTTCTGTAATCGCTACTGTCGCTTTCTTAAACTTGTTTTGATAGAAATATGCTTCTGCCAAAGTCATGTAAACACGGCCTTTGTCATCGATATCTAAATCAAGTGCTTTTTGAAGCGCTTGTGTAGCGGCATCATACTGCTGGGCCTGTTGTAACAACATGCCTTGACGACGATAGTGTTTAGGATCGTTTGAAATTTTTGCTGTTTCACCGAAATACTTTGCTGCAGTTTCAACTTCTTGAGCTGCATGAAAAGCATTTGCCATGGCATACATATTCGTTTCATTACGAGTAACCAAACCACTGTCGATGTACTTTTCTAACAATTTAGCTGAACGATATGGTACATCGTTGCTGGCATAAAGGTTAGCAAGCATTTTGATTTCTGATTCTTTTTCAAGGAAACCTTGCTTGTAAGCCATTTCTAATGTGTATAACGCTTTTTTGTAATCTTCTACTAGGGTGTAGAACATACCTAATTGCGTCCACCAGTTTTTCTTTTCAGGGAAAAGAACCACAACGGTTTCTAACACATCAACAGCTTCACGGTACATCTTGCGTTCATAGTAAGAAGTTAGCTTTAGAATGTATGGATTTTGATTAGGCTTGTCAAAAAGCGCGATCGCTCTATTGGCAGGCTCAATGATTTTATCCAATTGCTTTAGCGCGTAGTGGGCGTTAGCAATTTTAACATACGTGTTAGCATCTTCTTCACCCGTAAACGCCATCCAAGCCGCGTAGTTCTTTAGAGCTTCTTCGAACATTTGCTCTTGCATCTGTAAATCAGCAAGTAATTTGATCGAATCAGAATGCTCTTTATCATTTAGAACTTCGTCTTTAGTCGCACTGATTAAGTACTTTAACGCTTTCTTGGTATCGGCACCGCCTTTGGTCGCGTACATGTTCGCAATAAAGCGATCAACATAGGCGCGATCATATTCTTTCGAGGTTTCGATTTCCAATAACAACACTAAAGCATCGTCAATGCGATCTTCAGAGTAGGCTTCAAAAGCTTTCTGTACTTTTTTACCTACGGCTGGACCAACGATCTTTGTACGTTTCTTCTTTTGCTCTTGCTTAGGAGCATCAGCGGCAAACGATACTGCAGACATTGGTAATGCCGCTGTCGTAACAAATGCAACCATTAGTGAAGACGTAATAAGTTTTTTCATCATTATTGTGCTCCTCCTTCCTGGTTCATTCTAAAGTCTAGCTGTACAGTCATACCTGGCTGTTCAATTGGTTTACCATCAACAACTTTTGGTTTGTATTTCCATTTACGAAGCGCACGTTTGGCTTCCTTATCGAAAATACGTCTTGGTTCAGAAGCAATAACTTCTACATCCTTAACCCCACCTAATGTGTCAATCGTAAAGCTCAGTTGAACCCAACCTTCTTTACCATCACGAGCAGCCTGAATCGGGTACTTAGGTTCGATACGAACGATAGGTGTTGCTTCACCATCGCGACCAAAACCAGCACCAGGAGCATCTAATGATGTTGATGTACCACTCAATTCAACGCCTGGAACGTTGAAAGTCACACCCGAATTGCTGTTATTCATCTCCGGCTCAGGAGTCGAAGGTTTTGGCGGCGTTTTAGGTGGCGGTGGCGGCGGTGGCGGCACACGCTTACGTTGCTGAACATTTGACTTAGGCGGCGTTGACAAAATTTCGATAACAACGCTGTTACCGCCATCGTCATAACGCTTTGCCCCACCTGAAATCAAGAATGCCATTAAGACAAACAACGCAAAGGTTACTGCAACGCCTAATAGTGCTGAAACTATAAAGCGAACCATAATTAACCACCCGTCGCTGCAGCAATTGAAATCTTATCGATCCCTGCGTCCTTGATAGCATCCATTACTTTTACAACAGTACCGTGACGGGCACCCTTGTCAGCTTGAATAATAACGATATCTGTAGGTTGCTCTGCTAGTAATTTTTCAATGTTTGCAGAAACACGCTCTACGTCAACCATACGTTTGTCCATCCAAATTTCACCGTTCTCACGAACCGCGATGAAAATATTTGCAGATGGTTTTGCACTTGCATTAGCCGCTTTCGGCTTTTGCACATCAATACCAGCTTCTTTAACGAATGAAGTGGTTACGATGAAGAAGATAAGCATGATGAACACGATATCTAGCATCGGTGTCATATCAATTACTGCATCTTCTTCTTCACGTCTTGTTTTACGAGCCATTAGAATATCTCTCTAGTGATGAGGTAAGCTATCGATTAGCTTCGCCTTCTCCATTTTTACTTTCGCGTCTAATCTGGAGCTAAAAAATACGCCAGACAGTGCTGCAACCATACCGGACATTGTCGGAATTGTTGCCATCGAGATACCCGCTGCCATTAAGCGCGGGTTACCAGTACCTTGTACCGCCATAATTTCGAATACCGCAATCATACCGGTTACAGTGCCTAAAAGGCCGATAAGGGGACACATAGCGACCAACGTTCTGATGGTGATCATGCGTGCATCCAATATCTCTGCTGCTTCGGAAATCCAATTATCTCTAATTCTGTGAGCATACCAAGAAGTTGTATCTTCACGAGCATCCCAACGTGCAATAATGTCACGTTTCATTTTCGGGAATACTGCGGTTAAAAACCAATACTTCTCGATCATTAAGATCCACATTAAGAAGAGAGCGATGGCAACAAAGTATAAAACAAAGCCACCTGTCGCAATAAATTCCCTGACAGATTCCCAAAGTTCTATCAGGAAAATCATTACTGTTTCTCCTGCTCGGCGATTTCAGCTACGATACCCGCGCTTTGCTCGTCAAGAATATGGAATACCGACTTACCACGACCAGCCACGATTGAGTGAACTAGGATTAGAGGTAGAGCACAGATTAGACCCATTGCCGTTGTAACAAGTGCCATTGAGATGTCACCCGCCATGATCTTAGGATCACCAGTACCGTATAGCGTGATTGATTGGAACGTACCGATCATACCAACAACTGTACCTAGTAGACCTAACAATGGTGCAACAGCAGCGAAGATTTTGATTAGGTTAATACCACGTTCGATCTTCGGCGTTTCACGTAAAATAGCTTCGTCTAACTTAAGCTCAAGCGTTTCAGCATCAGCACCTTTGTTGTCGTGATAAACTTTAATCATACGACCAAGTGGGTTGTTTAAGTTAGGTTGGTTACGGTTTTTAAGCTGCTTCTTGATTTTCGCTTCCATTAGGCCTAGGAAAATCATACGCTCAAGACCAATTAATAAACCAATGATAAGTACTACAGTGATTACGTAACCAACTGTACCACCTTGATGGTAACGGTCTTCAAGTGTTGCTTTTTGAGTTTCTAGGTTAAGGATTTGACCTTTTGCAGGGTCAAGCCATAAAGCTGAGTAACCAGCGTCTTGAGCTAAGTAATCAGGTACTAAACCTAAGATACCGCCGTCAGGTTGCTTACCTAGAGGTTGAATTTGACCAGCATCGTCGTTGAAGTTTAAGTAACCTTGCTCAGAGATCAGGTTGAAAGTACCGATACGAGTTACTTGTTCCATTGACTTAGAACCGTTTAACTGAGTAACTTCTGCTTCAAAAGTAGAGATTTTACCAGACTCAGTCATCTCAGTTTGAAGTGCAAACCAAAGTTCTTCTAGTTCAGAAAGAACTGGAATTTCTTTTGCGTTAGCAAGTTTATCAAGAACCGCTTCACGGCCTGGGTATTGTGCACTAACGATTGAAGTCGCGATACGACCGTATGCGTTACCTGAAGCACGACGAACAACACCGAACATTTCACCTAAGTCACCTTTGGCGTTTTCTAGTTCAGATTCTTTGTTGGTTAAAGTGATTTCGTTTTCAGCGAATTGCTTAGTTAAACGATCGTTGCGATCTTGCTCTGCTTTTAACTCAGCTTTTGCTTTGTTAAGAAGTGCTTGCTTGTCAGCACGCTCAGATAAGAATTCTTGTTCACGTTTCTTGTCGATTTTAGCAACAGAAACACGATCGTTTTTGATTTGTTTTAGCAACTCATCTAATTGATTAGCTGAAGCATTTACAGAAATGCCTGCCGTTAAAGTTAGAGTTGCAAAAATAGCTGCATTTTTAATAAATTTTTTCATTATTGACCAGCCCCCACTGCGTATACTGGTAATTTAATCAAATCAGGAGCAGTTTGTTTACGCGCCATACGGATTGTTTTAGTGATTGGGCTTAAGAATTCATCGCCCAACGCTTTCCAAGTACGATCGCTGTGATCGTAAATCCAAGCGTTTTTCAAGTCTAAAGACTGTGCCACTAGAACAGTACGACCTAGGTGCGCGAAGTCAACAGTGATAGTTTGACCTTCGAAGTCTAGCTCACCTTGGTAAGCAGAGAACATTGAACCGTAGTCGGCTTCAATTTCGTACGCTTCAAGTACTAGACGGAATTGTTCAGCTACTGAGATACCTTGACGAGACATAACATCTTTAAGGCGCTCAAGACGCTCTTCACGGTCTTTAACGTTAACTGGAACGTCTAAGGCAATGAATTGCTCTAATGCATCAATCATTTGGTACATTAAAGGAACAACACCTTTCTTAGTTTCCGCAATCGTGCTGATTTGACGCTCTAATGAATCGATACCTGCTTGTTGGTCGTTAACCAAACGCTGTACGTGGTCATTATAAACTTTAAGGTTTTCAGTTTCGTCAACAACTGTACGGTACTCAGCAAGTAATTCCTGAGATTGTTCATAAAGACTGTTGATTTTCTGTTGTGACTTCACTGAAGCTTTAACGATGGTAGCTTCCGCTTGTTGAAGTTCTTTTAGGCTGCTTGCAGAAGCAATATTGCTGCCTGCCAGAGCTAAGGCGCCAATAATCGACGAAGCGATTAGGCTTTTCTTGCTTATTTTGGACATAGTTCCCAACCAATTGCTATTTAACTTTTTCCAGCAAGTTTCCATTTTTGAAAACTCGTGGTCCTGAATTTATTTAAACATCAAAATAAAAGGCTTAGCTTTAACTTGTTGCTCATAAAAAATTAAATTTACTGTCTTTTAGACTAATTGACTAAAAAGACTGCGAGAATTCGTCATTTTTAATCGATTTTCGTAAAAATACAGCTGTATATAAAACAATAGCTACAGATTAAAGTCAAATATTTTACTAGATATTAGCACATCGAACAAAAACACAGCGATAAACGAGCAGTTTACACGCACCTTTAACAATTAGTTTACATCTAGCCAAAAAAATACCCACATTTAGCCAAGATTTATTTCTGTAAAGATGGCTGATTCAGATCCGCTGTCTATTAAAATATGAAACTCAAATATGTTGTACAAATTAGCTTGTGACATTACCCGCTAATTTACTAGGTTAAACCACCCTCCTTTTGACAATCAATCATCGGCAATGTTCCGCGCTATATAACGGTAAGTGTACGAAACGATTAAAGCACTCTAGTTGATGACCAAAGCGTCATTTAATCGGTGTATTTCGAGCCGGTGAATGCTTTCTTGTAAAACTCTTGGCTAGTTTACTGTAAACGCTAACCATTGACTTGATCCATAGCAAACAGAATCTATGGTTTACAATCCGCTGTACATCCAACATACTGGGGTTGTCTATTATTCAACCAAAGGGAAGAGATTAATGAAACCACTTATAATCATAAGTATAGTCAGTATTATTACTGGCTGTGCCCCAAGTCAGTCAGAGCATGAGAAATATAATGGTATTGCCAAGAATGAAGACATGGTTTGTGAACATATTGCTTCGACCGGTAGTCACATGAAGAAAAAAAGATGCATGACCAAAGAGCTTGCTGCTGAAGTACGCGAAAAAAATCAACAAGCAATGAAAGAGGCCAGCCGCAAAGGCCGAACATCAACAACCAATCAGTAATATAGGGCATGACACTAAGTCCTATTTGTCCTTCTTTTCGCTCACACGTTTTTAGTCAGTTAACCTTCACCTTGTACATGGTGCTAAAAAAAGTGCCATGTTTACCATATTGGGCATGCCTTCTCTTACGCGGTATTTATACCGACTCATTTATCAATGCGCCATCTGAACACAGATAAATTTTTCTATCTTTCTACCTTTCTATATTTCTTTCTGTGTTTCTATGTTTCTATGTTTCTATGTTTCTATGTTTCTATGTTTCTATGTTTCTATGTTTCTATGTTTCTATGTTTCTATGTTTCTTTATAGATTTGAAAGATAGCGCTAAATACACAAATAAAAAAAACCAGCTGCAAGCAGCTGGTTTTTTAGCGTTAGTTAAATTTATTTAAGAGCTAATTCATAGCCTCATTACATTTAAACTAATGGGTTTTTCTACCCTAGAATGATACACCTACAGTAGCGTATACATGACGACCCGTTGTGTTGTATGTACGAGGGTCTGTGTTATCGTTGAAGCCAGTGTTCGCAAACGGTGGATCTTCATCAAACACGTTGTCAAAGCCGACAGTGGTTGTAATGTTATCGAAGTAGTATGTAAAGCGTACGTCGTGGATCCATTGAGAATCAATTGTACGTTTTTCATCTTCATCCGCAAACGGCTCATTTACTTCACCGATGTAACGAACTGCCCAACCTAGAGCCCAATCATCTGCTTGTAAACGCGCATCAAAGTTCGTCTTCCACTCAGGGAAGTTACCGTCACCAGAGTTACGGTAGAACCAACCTGCGTTTTCAATGACAGAGCCGTCAGCTTGGGTAATGTCATACGTATCGTAGTATGTAGAATCCAAGTTTAAGCTTAATTGACCCCATTCGATTTCCGTTGTGTATCTTGCGTTGAAGTCATAACCTGATGATTCTACACCACCAACGTTGGTTGTACGGTCATCGATGTCACTTGAGTTACCGGCAAGAGGACCACTGGTGAAACGAGTGATCTTGTCACAGTACAAACCTGATTGCGCACAGCTATCAAGGATTAACTGCTCACCTAGAGTACTGATAGCGTTATCCACTTCAATATCCCAGTAATCAACGGTAAATGATAAACCTTCTAACCAGCTTGCACTGTACACTAAACCAACGGTAAAGATATCAGCTTCTTCTGGTTGTACATCGTCGCTACCACCACGAGTTGATGATAACTGGTCACCAATTGGCTCAAATCCGCCAGCAGGAACGCCGTCTGCGATACAGAATTGAGTTGGGTTGGTCGCACAAGGGTCAGCAACTTCAGGGCTGTTATCAGATGCACCGGCGAACAAGTCCGATGTTGATGGAGCTCTAAATGCTTCTGAAATAGTACTACGTACGACAAAGCCTTCAAATGGAACCCAACGAATACCAAACTTATGGTTTGTAGTCGAACCAAAGGTATCGTAATCAGAGTAACGAATAGCCGCATCTAACTCTAAAGACTCAGCGCCTGTTACGCCGTTAAGTAATGGTACATTGGTTTCTAAGAACACTTCGTCAACTGAGTAAGAACCAACAGTAGACGTACGTGATGAACCTGAGGTAATACCAAGTGCGATTAATGCGTCAGGGTAATCATCACCTTTTTCTTCACGGTGCTCGATACCAGCAGCAAAACCTACGGTACCTGCTGGTAATTCAAATGCGTCACCAAAGATGCTTGCAGAAAGCACTTGCTGCTCATTTGAACCAAAGTCATGCGCTTCAAAAGTGATGTAATCTAACATATCTTCTTGTACACCCGTATCGGTAAAAGGAATACCGAATACGTTTAGGGATGTACAATCAAGAATTGGGTTCTCTGCAGTACCACAAACAACTTCACCCGTGGTTTCGTCTAAGAAAGATGGGCCTACAGCCATTGACACTTTCTCAAAGTTTACACCACCTGCACCACGTGTTGCAGCATCATTACGACCGAAGATGTATGAAATTTCATAACCCCAACCGTTTGGTAATTCACCATCAATACCAAACATTGCACGAACAGTTTCAACACGGAATGTCGAATCACGACCACCGGTTTCAACCATACGACGGCGCCAATCAGCGATATCAACGGTGTTACCATCTTTATCTTTTGGCCCTAAGATTTGGTTATAGTAGTTATCTTTAGAGTACGTTGCATCAGTCCAACCAAAGAACGCTAATGGCGCTAATGGTAATGGTGCAAGCTTAGTGTCTGAAGTACGACGGTTAAAGCTTAATTCGGTGAACACACGAGCTGCTTCGTTGATTTCGTATGAACCAGAAGCAAATAAACCGTAACGCTCTTGTGGTGTTAAGTGGTAGTTTGCAGGTGCATAGTTGTATGTGTCAACATCCCAATCCCAACACTCATAGCCAGTTGGACTGGTAAAGTCTGTAGGATCAGATTGACCTGGACCACTGCCGGCACCGTGAGTGAAAGAAGAACAACCGTCAGCGCCGTCAATACCATTGTAACGACCCCATGGTGGAGCCGAAGAACCACCTTTTGAAAACTCTAGGGTTTCAGGATCTAAGTCAAACTCAAAAGCAGACCAATCACGATCGCCAGACCATTGTGCTTTTTGTTGTACGTAGTAAGCGTTAACAACAGCATGGCCTTTTTCGTTTGAGAAACCGATGGTTAGATCCATGTTCTTGGTGTCGCCATCCCACTCTTGGGTACCAACATCATAACCAGCGTTAAATTCGAAGCCTTCAAAGTCATCTCGAGTGATGATGTTAACAACACCACCAATCGCATCTGAACCATAAATAGCAGAAGCACCATCTTTTAATACTTCAACGCGTTTTACAATAGCGGTTGGTATTGTACTTAGGTCGACAGAGCTGTTAGCACCTGTACCTGAAGCCACCATACGACGGCCATTTAATAATACCAAGGTACGCGGAGAACCTAGACCACGTAATGATACACGAACGGCACCAGAACCACCGTTGTTAATCGCGGTGTTGGTCGCTGCACCAGCAACGGATGGTATTTCTTGAAGAATATCACCCATGTTGGTGATACCGGTATTTACAAGGTCTTCCCTTGTAATAACCTGAATTGGGTTTGCGCCTTCCATATCCGCACGTTTGATGCGCGAACCGGTTACTTCAATACGTTCTACCTGATCAACCGATGCTTCTTCTTCGGCATACGCTGAAGATGAAAGTGCCGCAGTTGCACTTGCACCGAAGACCATAGCCAAACGAACTGCTTTGGCAAGTCTATTTTTGCTATACATGTTTACTCCCTGGACCACAATACAGTGATTCTTTTGTTAAATATCAAAGCTATGTTGCTTTGTATTAAGTTAAGTTTTAAAACTCTACTTCAGCACAATAATAGAACCAACTTACGTCACAGGTCAACAATAAATATTTAACTTTTTACCAACAAATACATTAACATAAGGTAACATAAACAACACGAATGAATATTAATTCAGTTTTAATGAATAAAAACAAAGAAAAACCGTAAAAAACATAGTAAAACAAACAAAAAAGGGCTGAGAACCGCAACAGTAAATAGTCTCGATGTTTTTTTTATTTTTATAAAAATTGAATAAAAACCGTACACTAGTGCGAGCTAAAGCTCAAAAATTAAAATTTAGGTCCTATTAACTTTTGCGATGTCCAAACCGATATAACAGCTAAAAATAGCTAAAAAAAAAGCCCTGCTATTTAAGCAGGGCTTTAATCAGTTAGTTAACTAAGACGTCAATTAGAATGACTGGTCAACACGTAAGTACATTGAACGACCTGTTAAGTCGTATAGTGACCATGAAACGTCACGGTAGTCACGGAAACCGTCGTACCATGTTGGTGCTTCAGTGTCAGTTACGTTGTTCACACCAAATGTAACTTTTGTCTCTGTTGGGGCAATCCAAGATAATTGAGCATTGTGCTTAACGTATGATGGGATGTCTGCTAAGTAAGTTACGCCCCACTCTTCGTTACCAGAGTCTTGAGCCGCTACATAGAAGGTATTCCAAGAAACGGTGTAATCAGCGTATGTCCAAGTCAATGCAATGTCAGCTTTCATATCTGGGAAGTCTTGTAGACCGGCAGAATCGAATGCTTCTGAGTCGGCATCAACTTTCTCTTCAAACGACATAACGTATGAATAGTTGAATGTAACACCAAAGTCACCAATAGAGGTTTCTTGGCTGTAACGACTCGTTAAATCGATACCATCAGTTGCTAAAGAGGCTTTGTTGATGTAACCAGTAAAGATGCTGTCGATTTGACCATTTGGTAAACGAACGATTGAATCAGGAGTTGAGTTTAAACCACCTTCTTCTTTTTCAATACGTAAAAGCTCATCGACATCTACGCTGTCAATACGATCTTCATAAGAGATATCGTAGTAGGTAGCTTCAACAGATAGGTTATCAAGAATGTTCCAAACGAAACCAAATGTCATTGACTCACCAGACTCTTCACCTAGGTTAGCGTTACCACCAAACCATGTAGCAACTTGCTCACCTTTATCTGAACAGTAGCTGTCGGTGTATTGACCTGGGTTGGCATTACACCAAGTGGTGTCACGTACGTCGTTAAAAGATAACGCGTAAGAAGAGAACATTTCACCCATGTTTGGCGCGCGGAAAGACTCACCCCAAGAACCACGAACTAAAAGCTCATCCATAGGTCTCCAAGTAATACCAACTTTTGGAATAACTTTATCAAAAGTAGACTTAGAAACACCAAGGTTTGTTAAACCTTCTTGTGAGTATTCTTCGTAACGTGCAGCCGCGCTCACGTCGATGTTGTATGGCATAGCAGCCTGTACTTCTACATATGCTGCAGTACGGTCACGAGTAGCATCTACGTCATCGCCACCTGAACCACCAGAGATGAAACCATTAGCCGCTTCAGGATCTGAGATTTGGCTAAATGTAATTTGCTCAAATTCAACACCTGCAACAGCAGCTACTGTAAAACCGTAGTTATCGTATAAAGATGTTGATGCTAATACATCTACTTGCTCACTTTCGTAACGACCTTCATAGTTACCGGTGTGACGCGCTTGTTGGAAAAAGTCCGTCATGTGAGTTTCCCAGTCAGCGTAGCTCATGCCCGAGGTATTGAATAAATCATACTCGCCAGAGTCAATTGTTGCTTGTAGAGCAACGTCGTTCACTAGGTTACGGCCAAATGAATTGGTTTTAGAGATACTGTTTTGGTAGTTAGCTTCCCAATCAATCCCGTCAGCGATGTCTAGTTGACCTTCGAAACCTAGTACGATATCCGTTGTTGTCACTTCGGTTTTGGTATCACGAGCGCCAACAAACTCTGAACGCATACGTACTTGTAAGTCTTCGCCTTCTGGGTTGTATGGGTTGTCTGCATCCATCCAAATTTTAGTCGTTGATACCGGAGTACCAGCGTAACGAGCATCAGTCTCGTTTAAGCTCGCCATCGCACGACCTTTAAAGGTTACAGAATCGGTTAACTCATAGTTAAAGTTAGTAAAGAATGAGTTCTTGTTTGAATCTGGGTAGAATTTTGTCACAGCACCGTAGTTGTAACCACAGTAACCGTTGTCTTCACCGTCAGTAAAATCGATTACATTTGCAGTTTGCGCACAAAGTTCAGAATTAGTCTTATAACTGCCTTTACCATTGATTTTGTAGTTTGGTACTGGGCTAAATGTACTGTACCCACCGTACACATCAGTATCCCATACTGGCCACAATTCACGGTCAAAAATAGCATCAGATTCAGCGTGTTCAAAGGTAAATACAATATTACCTTTCTCTGAAGTAAAACCTGTGCTTAATGAGAAACGAGACGTATCACCGCCTTCTACGCTTGGTTGTTCTGTTTCATACTTAACATTAACACCATCAAAGTCTTTTTTAGTGATAATGTTAATTACGCCAGCTACCGCTGAAGAACCGTAAACAGCTGAAGCGCCATCACGTAATACTTCAATACGCTCGACAATTGACATTGGGATAAGAGATGTATCAGCAGAAGCACCTGATGAAGAGCTATCACCTGGCATACGACGACCATCTAGTAATACTAGAGTAGCATCAGAACCTAGGCCACGAAGGTTAATGCTAGAAGAAGCTGAAGCACCTGAACCGTAACCAGAAACACCTTTCCACGAACCAAATGAGTTTGATGACATGTTATTTAAAACGTCACCAACGGTTGTTAGACCTGACATTTCCATGTCTACAGCTGAAATAACCGTTACAGGGGAACTGTTTTCTAAATCAACTTGCTTGATACGTGAACCAGTTACTTCGATTCGTTCAACTTTAGACACTTTTTCTTCTGCGAACGCAACATTTGATACGCCTGCAGTTGCACCAACTAATAGTGCTAAACGAACTGCATTAGTAAGTTTGTTATTGCTATACATATTTACTCCCAGACCACAAAATTGGAAAGTGGTATTTTTATTTAGTTTTATTTATTCGAGGTGGTTGAGGTTTATTATTTTTATTGACCTAATTCTCGAGTGAACCAGCATATTAAAACGATTTTTTGTTACAGGTCAACAACCCCCGTAACACTCTGTAACGCTTGGTATCACTAGGTTACAAGGTTTTTACACTCACCTTACCCAGGTGCAACACAGTGGCAACATTAGTGTACTTTTAACCATCAAAGGTTAAGCCTGTAAATCTGTTAATAAAAACATCACCAACAGAAAAAAACACGTAAACCACTGTTTTTAAACGACTATTAATTTGCAAAGGGGTAAAAGATGAAAAAACATAAAGAAAAAGAAGACAATTAGTTAAAAAAAATTTAAAAAAAATGTAATTGAAACCTTTTCATCATGAAATGACGATAAAATACTGGCTTTTTAGACGCTCTTAGGTCACCCTTAGCGATCTGTTTAATGCATTAGTAAGAACTGAGTTTATGTTAGATATAGCCTTAGAGCCGGGGTTATTAATTACTTTGGCTTTAGTCGGGTTAATAGCGGGGTTTGTTGATGCCATCGCCGGCGGTGGTGGTTTAATGACGGTACCCGTTTTGCTGGCATCAGGCCTTCCCCCTCATGTGGTTTTAGGCACCAACAAACTCTCTGCTTGCTTTGCTTCTTTTACCGCCTCTTTTACTTTCTTTAGAAAGAAACTATTTAATCCTATGTTTTGGCGATATGCCGCCATAAGCACTCTAATAGGCGCATTCATTGGCACCATGGCGGTAAGCTTACTGAGTGAGGATATATTATATAAAGCGCTCCCTATCATTATTATCATTTGTGGTCTTTATACCCTTTTTTGTCGCTCAAGTTTAAATGAGTCGGCACGTCTTCCTAAAGAAACTCGTGCGCTTTATCTTAAGCAAATTTCACAAGGTGGCATACTTGGATTTTATGACGGTATTGCCGGCCCTGGCACGGGCGCATTTTGGACGGTATCATCATTGGCTTTGTATAAAATGAATATTTTATTTAGTTCGGGCTTGGCCAGAAGTATGAATTTCATTAGTAATTTCACCTCCTTGTTAACCTTTATCTATCTTGGTCAAGTCAATTTTGTTATTGGTTTAACCATGGGCAGCTTTATGTTAATTGGTTCATGGATCGGTGCTCACTCAGCCATTCGATATGGTGGCAAATTTATTCGTCCAATTTTTACTTTAATCGTGTTAATTATGGCAATCAAACTAACCTATACAGCTTGGATACAATAAATGAGCTTACAAGCATTAGAACGACTCGAACAATTACTGCTCCAATTGAACGACGATGCGAAAACCGTTGATCAAGAAAACAAACAAAAAAAGTCGCATTATTATCTGCAACAAGACTCACTTTTCGATCAAAAGTTGTTTCCTATCGTCAGCTCAAATTACGCCGACTATGTTCAATACACGTTAAAACAATTGACTCAACTTAAACGTTTAGAACAAAGCAACAAAACCATATTAGAAAGTTCATTATTAGAAACGCTCGATCAACAAATCAGCAGCTTAATTACGGCGATTAAATCCAACAGTGCGCGTCATCATGATAGCGATTACCGCTTACAGAGACGCTATCGGTTGCAAGCACAAAAACAAGTTCAGCAAAATAAATACCAACACATTGCCAAAGGTTTAATGAAAGGTAGTCATCAGTTACACGCTAAGCTTGCGGAAACTCGCGGCTTTGAAAAACGACTGATGCAAATGCTATTTGATAAAGAAACCGAGTTAAATCAATGCAAAGCAAATCAGCAAAGTGAACTACAACAGCAAGTATTGATTTTGCATCAACGCTTAGGCCGTTGTCGAAAAGCAATCAGCCAATTAGAGCGTGAACTGGAATTGGCTGAAAAGAATGCGTTTTAATTACGGCTTATCAGAGCAAATAAAACAGCAAAGCGCCTGACTTTGAAGCGCCTTAGCATTAGCGTTAGTTAATTCACCCTGTTGGCGAGTTCAAACAAATGAGTTGATTTCTAATTTTCATCTGTCATATAGAAAAACGTAACGGCTAATCTTTTATCACGCTTATCTTGGCCATAATAACTGCTAGCAGAGTGGACGATATTGCCTTTAAATAATATTAAGCGATTAAACTTATTCTCTATTGCCAGTTCTTCGTGCCAACTATCTTTTGGTAATGAAGTCGTATTTAAAGCGTCAACTAAGTTTTCAAATGGCGGTTTCACAATATTCCCACCCAAGCTGCCATCCGCATTTTTTAACCGATAAAATGAGGTACCGGAATGCGCACTAGGGCTTTGGTGTAAATATAAAACCGCACCATATCGACAAAGTCTGCGGTTATCTGCATGCGGTCTTGCACTGCCCTCTTCTGCCCCAACTAAAATCGCAGTATTGCTGTCGACGATAACATCTTCATCGTCAACCACCCAAATGTTATCTTGTTGGATTTTTTCTTTTATCCAAGCTTCAACCTTAGCCAGTTCTTTTTTTCTCAGCGCATTTTTAGCACGCATGCCAGGCCACAATTCATTGGTATAAGGCTTCCCCAGTTTCCATTTACTTTTTAAGTAACATCGATTAGCAATGTCTTTTGCCTCTTTGTTGGTAAAAAAGTCATCGACTATCCAATAGTTCTCACCTAACACGGGTTTTTCATAAGGAAGCGATAATGCTGTTGTTTGAAGTGGCGGTGCCGAGGGGGGGATAAAGTTACGCGTAGAATTTGTCATCAAAGTCTCCCTGACTAGATACATGGCCCTATGTTTTATAATGTAGCCATGCAATGAATGTAAAATATCTATGCTTAACGCTTTAAAGAGCCCATAGCGCCGCAACGAATGGTCGCGAAATAGAGTTTGCTATGGCAAAAACGAAAACACTTTTATAGCTACTTTATGCAAAATTAAACACAAACATTTAGATATTATTATTTTATTTATATCATCAAGGCAAAAGCGATTTTTTTCAATAGTTTGGTGTCGCTATCTAGGCCTTAACGTTAAATAAAAAGCGAGTCGATGATTCAAAGCACGATGTTAAAACAATCCGGCTATTTTTTACTGACGCACATAGGAAGAAAAATAAAAATCAAATCAATCAAACAAGGTAAAGAGTCTGATAAAAGAGTCTGATAAAAGAGATAAAAAGCGGGGAAAATGGGTGAAGCATTATTTGGGTGGTCCCTCCCTCAGCCACATCCCGGCACATGAGTCGTCTGCTGCGGTTGCTTCCTTCCGGACCTGGCCGAGTTCACAGAGTATCATTGCGAGAGGACCAAGAGAGGTACCATAGAGCTAACAGAACTTGCTGTTAGGATGCGCATTATGTCGAATTGTATTGCTTGATGCAAGTGAATTATAAAGCAATAAAGGATTAATTTTTAATATTAAAAATTCTGCGGTATTTTTGCACAATCAGGACTGAACAAGCTTTGCACACTGGCTAATTCTTGCTCTATTTCACCTTCGATGTAGCGCTCAGGATAAAAATGCACATCTTTTTTGGCATAATCAAATTTTACCATCACCACCGGCACTTTAGCCTGTTTGGCAATCTGTAAAAAACCAGTCTTCCACTTGCTTACTTTTGAACGAGTACCCTCTGGTGCTATTACAATAACCAACTCATCTTCTTTATTAAATCGGTCGACAATTTGCCCAACCACCCCGTTAGGCGCAGAACGATCAATGGGGATCCCCCCCAAGTACCTAAGCCAAGACCCTAACAAGCCTTTAAAGAGTGAATCTTTGCCTAAAAAATGAAGGTTTAGATTAAGCGCAAATTTAATTCGAACACCGACCAAAAAATCCCAGTTCGATGTATGTGGCGCGACCGCTACAATAAACTTTTTTTTATCGGGTAAGTTGCCACTTAACGACCAACCAGAGGTGTTGATTAATAACCGGCCAAACCAAGCGGCAAACTGATTATTTGTTCGTGGGACATTGGGTGGCGGTATAGGTAACTTTTGGGTCATTTTTACAGATCTTCAAAGCTAGTTTTTTTGTAAATTTAATTGGTTATTGAGCTCTAGGGCGACGGCTTTCAGTTGCAGTAAGTTTTCTTTACCAATACGGAGCAGGAACTTATCTGCAGGTGACATAGCTTCTAAGTCTGAATCTTTATATTGGTATATAACATTAGGGCGAACTAACTCAACGTCTTCGTTAATAACACGCATATCTAACACGCGGTCAATAGCTTGTTGCAATACATCATCAAAGGTTAAATTAGGATAGCCGAGTTCATTAAAGGCTTTTTCAAATAAAGGCTTAGTTTGGATAAACTGCGCAACCAAGGTTTCTGGTTCAAATGAATTAAGTAAATCAATATAAGGAAGGTACCTTTGTTGATTAACATCCGAGATGGTAAAGACCTCGTTATCTTGCCCTTGAGTATCGGTCAAAAAGCTGCCATCGGGCTCTTTCACTGGTAAATGCGTATAGGCTAAGTCACCGCGAGCAAAATTATCGGTAAATACCACTGCTCGGCGGATCACATCCTCAGTGACAATTAGGTCTAACAATTCTTTGCGCCAACTAATTTCACTGATTTTTGCCAAAATAAACTCATCGCTGGCTTCCAGTTTTGGTAAGGCAATTTTAGGTTTTATCGGCTCTATTGGATCAGGTTCTGTGATTGTTTCAACATTTTGCGGTTCTGCAACAGGGTTCGCGAGCTCAGGCGGTTGTTCTAACTCTTCCGTGGTGATGATCACTTCTGATTCATCAATGATTGTTTGAGGCGATCCAACCTGCTCCTGCTCTTCATCGATAAGTAAATAGACAAAGGTTGCAACAACAACACAGAAAATCAGGATAAAAACGACCGTAGAAGAGCGTCCTTCTTTGTCATCGATTGAATTGTTAGATAATTGCTCTGACACGATAATACCTTATGATTTTGAAACATCTACCGTTATTAGAATAGTCAATTTGTGATCTGAAGTGTAGTCAAAACACCTTTTCAATGACATTCGCACTGTAGCCAATAATAAATACTCGACGTTTGGGCTCTTTCGTTATCAGCGCCAAACTGATTAACCGCCCCTCAGGCCATCTTACAACACCGCATCAGGCTGATTTTCAGGAGCTGCATCAATAAACGCGGTTAATTGATTACAATTATTGTAGACCTTGGTTATGGTTGGATATGATGACATATCTACATCGAATCGCAAGGCATTGTATACTTGCGGGATTAAGCACACATCGACAATTGTAATGTCATCACCAACACTAAAACGTTTGCTGGTCTGAGCCAATCGGTTTTCAAGACTATCAAAGCCGGTTTTAACCCAATGCTGATACCATTGTTTTTTTTGCTCGTTATTAACCCCAAGTTCTGTGCTTAAGTAGTTTAACACCCTTAAATTATTTAACGGGTGTATATCACATGCAATATCATTGGCCAGGGCTTTAGCTAAGAACTTTGCTTCTATATCGATAGGAAACAAAGCGTTATTAGGGTATTTTTGCTCTAGATATTCAATAATGGTTAATGACTGATTTAGGATAAAATCACCATCTTGAAGGGTTGGCACCAATTGATTGGGGTTGAGCTCTTTATAATCTTCTAAATGCTGTTCGCCACCATTTTTAACTAAGTGTACCGACTGAGATTGATACTCTAGGCCTTTTAAATTCAACGCCAATCGTACTCGATAAGCCGCAGACGAGCGCCAATAGCCATATAATTTGATCATAACTGCCCCATTTATATTTTTACGGTTTTTTTATTGATATTGTACTCACGCAATTTGTTCGCGATGGCGGTATGGCTTAAACCCAGTTTTTTTGCCAATTGTCGGGTACTGGGAAAAGCTGGATAGAGTTTTCTCAGTAAATCGGCTTCAAAACCTTTAACCGCTTGTTCTAAAGTTCCAACAAATTGCCCTTCTAAATACCCTTGTTCAGGGCTGTAAACCGGTAAGTTAAGACTTTCAATGGTAAGTACTTCACCTTCTAATAGTGAAACGGCACGTAACATCACGTTTTCTAATTGTCTGACATTACCAGGCCATGGATAAGTTTCGATAAACTCAAGGCATGCCTGCTCAATGATGACATTTTCTCGATGATTAAGCTCAACGGCTTTGTATACAAAGTGCTCTGCTAAAGGAACAATGTCTTTCATTCGTTCTCTTAGTGCAGGTATTTTCAGTTCAAAAGTATTTATCAAGTGCAACAAATCTTGACGAAACTTATCTTCATTGACCAGTTCGTTTAAATCTTGGCTGCTGGCGCTGATAAATCTAATATTAAATTTTCGTGGCTTTTCTTCACCTTCTCGGCGAAAAAAACCGTCTTCTAAACTGCGCAGTAATCTGGACTGCAGTAATGGCGTCATATAAGAAACTTCATCAAGAAAAAGGGTGCCGCCTTCGGCTAATTCCAAAACGCCTTTTTTATACTCTTTGGTTGTAAGGATTTTGCCATAAAGCTCTTCATCGACCGTGGCATCAGGTAAAGAGGCACAGTTGATGGTCATAAAAGGCATTTCGGCGCGCTCACTGGCATTATGACAAGAGCGAGCTAATAATTCTTTACCCGTTCCAACTTCGCCATGAATTAATATGGCAGAGTTTAACAACGAGATTTTTCGCGCTTCTCTGACCACTTTTCGCATTAATGGAGAATGTTGCACAATGCCGGCAAAGTCATTGTCTTTAGGGTGTCGAAAAGCGTGTACCTGCTGGCCAAGACGGGCTTCCGATTTAAGAATAATCAAAGCACCGGTATAGACTTTTTCATCTTCATCTTTATCACTGTCGACAGTAATAGGTAAAATATCGGCAACATAATCTTCTTCTTGAAATTTAATTTTTCGAGTTTGCGCCAAAATATCATCACCTTCCATATAACGATGAAAATGAAAACCTTTAATAAAATGACTTATCGGTTGACCAATAACATCCGCTTCTTGAGCACCGATTCTTTGAAGGGCAATATCACTGGCGCCATATACGTTGGCTCGGGTGTCAATGGAGAACATCGGATCGGGCAGAGTGCGAACAATGGTATCAAGAACATTACGATGTCGTTCAGAAGGCATAAACATGGTAGTTTTAACATCGATAACACCATCTACCATGCGTAATTTAGGCATAAATTGCTGTAAATGGGCAAATTCCAGATCGGGAATATGAACGAATATTTGCCCTGATTCAGGCGTCGCATCAATGCCTTTGATATTTATATCTTGTTCAACTAATATGGCAAAAACCTCATTGGCAATGCCAACTCGGTCTTTGCAAGTGATTTCTAGACGCACAAAAAGTTCCCATATATCACAACCTTAATGTAAACATAATTTTACATACAGACCGCGTTATTTGCTACTATTTTTCTCTCTAAAAACACTTAAAGGCATCGGGAAGACCTAACAAAGCTGCTAAATATCAATCACTTGAATCAAGAAGCGCGTCTGTTTTAGCTGCACAAATAAAATCATTTTTGTGTAAACCACCAATTGCATGGGTCCACCATGTAACGGTAACCTTACCCCATTCTGTAGTAATACTTGGGTGATGAAACTCGGCTTCAGCTAAAGCCCCAACCTTATTGGTAAATGCTAAGGCAAGCTTAAAGTTTTTAAACTCAAACTCTCTTTCGAGCATCATCACACCATCACGGGCATGAGCCACCCAGTCAGGAATGTCTTTGATCAATTGGGCTAATTCTTGTTCTGAAACTTGTGGCGCATCAGCACGACAAGCTTCGCATTTTTGTTGCAGTAAATCTGTAGTCATTGTTGTCTCTTTATGTTGTTAATTTTGTATCTTACGACTGTTAACTTGCTTGGGGTATGTCTTTTGGCTTGAACAAAGGCTGATGCAACCCCAATTTTTTCGCCTGTTGAACTAAACCAACTAAATCCTTTTTACTTAACGCATCAAGATCATGAATGTTATTAAGGATAAAGTATATGGGTTGCAAAATGTCGATCCGATACGGTGTTCGCATCGCATCTAAAGGGTCAAGCGGTTTTCGAATTGCTTTACTATCGGCGAGAGAATATAACGTTTCCTCAGGTGAGGATAAAATCCCACCACCGTATATTTTTAATCCTTGCTCGGTTTGTACTAAACCAAATTCAACGGTAAACCAATATAGTCGAGCTAAGTAAACCCGATCTTCTTTACTGGCCTTTAGCCCGAGTTCGCCATACTTTTGGGTAAAGTTAGCAAAATCTTTATTGGTTAATAACGGGCAGTGACCAAAAATTTCATGGAAAATATCGGGTTCTTGCAAATAATCAAATTCATCTTCACTGCGAATAAAGGTCGCAACGGGAAATTTACGCTCTGAGAGTAATTGAAAAAACTGTTCAAAACCAATTAAAGCCGGCACTTGGTAACACTGCCAGCCGGTATGCTCGAGCAACACTTTACTAACATCTATTAATTGAGGCACCTTATCTTGAGGTAAATTAAGCAAGCTCAAACCTTGGAGAAACTCATCACATGCTTTATTTTTAATACACGCCAATTGTCGCTTATACAAGCGTTGCCAAATACTGTTTTCTTGCTCAGTCCACGCAATAAAGCCGTCTTCATTGGCTTGTTTTGAAACATATTTCGTAGTTTTCGACACATCAGCCTCCTTCACATACAACGCTTAATTTTTTGCATTGTTGTATTTCCCTAAAACTAGGCAGGACATAGGCCTTTAGGGTTTAATTAATTTCAACGTTATTTATGGGTATGCTTTTGGCGCTCATCTCGCGATTAACGAAAGAGTAACAGCGCAAATGCTCACGAGTTGTTCTCATACTAAATAAAGTCGATGCTAAGTTAAAATTCTTCGGCAGATCAGCTCGAACACTTTTGTAAGGAATATTTTACAACTCATTAACCAAATTTTATTTATCTGCGTTGCCAGCATGAGAAGACGTTAGTAACGCTTTTACTTGCGTGATAACTTGTCGCCGAACATGGCTGATACCTGGAGGTTGCTCTATAAAGGGGATCGGGCGACACAATGACATGGTTTGTAGGCCTAATCGAGCAGTGAGCATACCCGCGCCTAGGCCTTGAGCAGCCCGAGTGGATAATCTTCCCAAAGCATCTACTCCGAGTAAATCAACACCAACATCGGCAATGATTTCAGTTGCTCCGGCAAAGATCATATTTCTAAATACGCGTTTAATTAAGCCAATTCGAGCCCAAAAACCAAGGCGAACACCATATAAGCCTGCAACTTTGTCAATGAGCCTAAAGTTTCGCCAAAGTAATATCAGCATATCCACCACGGCTATAGGGCTAATAGCCACCAAGAGCACGACTTCGGTTGAGAGTTTTGAAATTGAGCTTAACGCTTGCTTATCGACGTCGGTTAATACCTGTTGGCTATACAGTTGTAGAATATCTTCTTCACTGTGATGACTTTCAATACTGTTAAGCCAACGCTCTTGATCTTGGTTAATTTGATCTATGGGTAATTGTTTGCTTATTTGCTGACAAAAATCCTTAGCGTCAAAGCTTTGTTGATGCGTTAACAGTGCTTTTGCTTGAGCTTGTTGTTTTTGTTGTCGATTAAATTGGCGCAAGCTCCATAACTCTTTGCTCACGGTGAGTCCTGCAATAACCCCAATACTGGTGGCTAACACCGCATAAACCGAGGTAATAATGGGCGACTTAGCAAAGCCTTCAATAAAAAAGTCGATTAATTCATAAACCACAACCCCTGTAAACGCGAGTCCGGCAATGCGCCACAGCCAACGAGGTTTGCTCTTTGTTATGCTCTCGGGTTGCTCAATAAACTCTTCAACCGGCTGCCAAGCCGTTTCTGGCAACACCACTTGTTGCTCAGGCATCTTGTCGTTTGTCTTTGCATCGGTTGATAGCAAATCATCATCAAATAATATTTGTTGGTTTAACTCTTTATCGACAGGATTCATTTTAATTTGTCTCCAAGTAAATACTGCAAGACTTTATCCATATTTATTTGATCTAAAGCCTGATGTTCAGCTAACGGTTCTAAAGGAGAAAATGCAATAAAGTTATAGGGTTGTTGCTCAAAGTAGGACGGTTCGGGTAATTGACTTGGGACTTTGCCAGGAAAAACCGTGATCACTTGTTGATTATCTAATCGCCGGCCTTTTAAGACATTTATCTTGTGCCCTTGATATTGGGTTTCACCTTCCATCGTACTTCGCACCGACGCCAGCGTTAGTGACTTCATCTTAATCGCATCAAAACTCAAATTTTGCTTTGCTTGCATCAGCAATTGTTCAAGTAATCCGGTTAATGCGGGATGTTGTTCTGCGGTAACATGATCGGCTTTCGTTGCTGCAAATAGCAATTTATCAATTTTGGGCGAAAACAACCGAGTAAACACATTGGATTTACCGTATGCAAAACTTTTCATGATTAAGTTGAGGCCTTTTTGCAGATCCTTAAATGCATGTGTCCCATGATTAAGAGGGGTTAGGCAATCGGCCAGCACGATTTGCCGATCAAAATGAACAAAATGTTGTTTATAAAACTGCCTTACAATGCGTTCGCAATATTGTTTATAGCGCGCTTTAAGCATCCCAATAAAGGTGTCTTGACCTGCTTGTTGATACACATCTTTATTAATGGTGGAGAAATACGGAAATGGAATGAATTGCAAAATGGGTGCGCCTTCATGTTCCCCCGGCAAAATAAAGCGACCGGGTTGAATAACAGAAAGACCCAATTCGTGTCTAAATTGATGCAACAATTGGGTATATTCATCGGCCAACTCAGCCAATTGGTTTTCGCACGCCACCGCAAATGGGTCTATTAAAGCAACTTTATCTAAAAATGGTTGCGCCAAGGCGTTTCGAGGTGGGGTATTAAGCAGTTCTGTCATTTGCTCTGACCATTGCTCAAAGTTTTGTTCTAGCATTGGTAAGTCTAATAGCCACTCCCCTGGATAGTCTGTGATATCAAGGTAAAGGGTCGCCATTTCCGTGGCATATTTTAATAATGAATCTTGCGGGTAATATCGAATCGCCAGTCTTAATTCACTAATCGAACGGGTTGCTTCAGGCCATTGGGGTGGTTGCAATGATAAATTTTCTATCGCCAAGTCATAACTAAAGCGTGGAATATGTAGATTATTTTGCGGCACTCTTTTGGCGGCAATAAAACGCCCTTGTTGCACTACATCGAAAAACGGTAACGGTCGCCCTCGCCCTTCATTAATCAGTTGATTAACGAGCGAGGTAATAAAAGCCGTTTTACCACTTTGACTTAACCCCGTCACCGCTAATTTAACATGTTGATCAAGACTGCGATGAAAGAGCTCTTTAGCAGAGCTTTCAATTTTGTCTTTAAATTTAACCAGCGACTTAGATGAAAATACAGCCATGTAATATCCGATAAAAAAGTGATGTCTCTACTCTAATTCAAACTTCAGTTGAATGAAAGCGGTGTTAAAATCAGCGCCTTGTCGTTAAAAACGTGTTCTAACTTTTGCCCTAAAAAGTCAGCCCTATCAACGATTGGATAAAAAACACTCTGGGGCTGTAAATAAAACCTTAAAAACGACCTAAAAAGATAAATTTTTATTAGACAAAAGAAGACTTTAGCCTATAATCCGGCGGTTTCAATAACCGCAACTGAGGTTTTTCGATTCTGAGACAGCAGTTATTGGTATTTGAACTAGTATATAAGTATAACGTGTTAGCCATGTTTGTTTTTTATGTCATTGAGCAATGCTGTGACTTAACCTCGCTAACCATTCCCACACATATCGTTTAATTTAGTTAAGAGGATTTCAGTTTGAAAGATTCTGTCAATGTGGAAAGTATCCGTGCTGGCTATAATGTCAAACATTGGGGTCAAGGCTTTTATGGCGTAAATGACAATGGTGAAGTATTCGTTTCACCAAATAATTCTGAGCATCAAGTTCCTTTAAGTCAGATCGTGGCTCAATTAGAAGAAAAGAATCTTGGCTTACCGGCCTTGGTTCGATTTCCACAAATCATTCATCAGCGTGTGCACAACATCTGTAATGCATTTAACCAAGCCATTGAAGATTACCAATACCCCAATCACTATTTGTTGGTTTACCCAATTAAAGTGAACCAACAAAGAGAAGTGGTTGATGAAATATTAAACAGCCAAGTCGAACTTGAACAAAAACAACTGGGCTTAGAAGCAGGCAGTAAACCAGAGCTTCTGGCGGTTATGGCATTAGCCCAAAAAGCCAGTTCGGTTATTGTTTGTAATGGTTATAAAGACAGAGAATATGTTCGACTTGCCTTAATTGGTGAAAAAATGGGGCATAAAGTATTTATCGTTCTAGAAAAACTCTCTGAACTTGATTTAGTACTTTCAGAAGCCAAAGATTTAAACGTAACACCAAGGCTTGGTATTCGCATTCGCTTGGCCTCACAAGGTGCCGGTAAGTGGCAAGCCAGTGGCGGAGAAAAGTCTAAATTTGGTTTGTCCGCTCATCAGGTTTTAACGGTATTAGATCGACTAAAACAAGAAGATAAGTTAGATATTCTGCAACTTGTTCACTTTCACCTTGGTTCTCAAATGGCCAATATTCGCGATGTTCGAACTGGCGTTAGTGAAGCCGCGAGATTTTACTGTGAGCTAAGAGATCACGGAGCGAAATTAAAATATTTGGATGTGGGTGGCGGTTTGGCTGTCGACTATGATGGCACTCGCAGCCAATCATCAAACTCTATGAACTATGGGCTAAACGAGTACGCTCGCAATATCGTCTCAACGGTTAGTGATATCTGTGAGTTATATTCCCAACCAAAACCTGTCATTATATCGGAGTCTGGCCGCTCATTAACGGCCCACCATGCAGTGTTAATTGGCAACGTGATTGGCACCGAAAGTTACACTCCCGAAGATATTCTTGCACCCGAAGAAGCCGCCCCTATTTTATTAAAAAATATGTGGGAAAACTTTCAAGAGCTACTACACGGCAAAGATGATAGAGCGCTCATTGAAATTTATAATGATACCCAAAATGACATTGCTGAAGTTCATAATCAGTTTTCAGCGGGTATGGTAAATTTGCAACATCGAGCATGGGCCGAACAAGTATCATTGCGTATAAATTACGAACTCAACCAAAAGATGAGTAGTAAGAATCGCTATCATCGCCCTATTATTGACGAGCTTAGTGAGCGTTTAGCGGATAAGTTTTTTGTTAACTTTTCGCTATTTCAATCGTTACCGGATGCTTGGGGGATTGACCAAGTTTTTCCTATTATGCCATTAACCGACTTAGATAAAGGTACCGATCTGCGCGCAGTGATTCTGGATATTACCTGTGATTCAGATGGTACGGTTGACCAGTACGTAGACGGCCAAGGTATTGAAACAACCCTACCTGTTCCTCCTTGGGATCCGAATAAACCATATCTTATCGGTTTTTTCCTCGTTGGCGCTTACCAAGAAATCTTGGGGGATATGCATAATTTATTTGGCGATACTCACTCCGTCGTGGTCAACTTATCAGATGAAGGCAAAGTTAACCTCGACTTTATCAACGAAGGCGATACGGTTGAAGAAATGATGCAATACGTACACATTGATACCGACAAAATTCGTCAATACTACCGCGCCTTGGTAGAAGCCAAAATACCACAGCAAGAACAACAGGGAATACTACAAGAGCTAGAGCATGGACTGATGGGGTATACTTATTTGGAGGATTTCTAATGGACGATCTGTTTAGTAAAACCGACTACTCTTTATACTCCAATGCGATGACCTATATGCGTCGCCCTTTGGTTGCCGACCCGACTCAACACGATGCCGATGTTGTTGTCCTTGGCATCCCTTTTGACATGGCGACATCAGGACGCGCAGGGGCCAGACATGGCCCCGATGCCATTCGCCGAGCTTCGGTAAATTTAGCCTGGGAAACTCACAAGTTTCCCTGGAATTTCGATCTATTTGAACATACCAAGGTGATTGATGCCGGCGATTTAGTCTTTGATACCGGCGATGCCAAAGACTTAACCGTACGTCTTGAAGCCGCCGCTGACGCTATCTTATCGAGTAAGAAGACCTTACTTTCATTCGGTGGGGATCACTACGTGACCTTGCCATTATTGCGAGCTCATGCAAAGCATTTTGGTGAAATGGCGCTTATTCATTTTGACGCCCACACCGATACCTATAAACACGGCAGCTGTTATGACCATGGCGCGATGTTCTTTCATGCCCCTAACGAAGGCTTAATTTCGCCAAAACATTCGGTGCAAATAGGTATTCGCACCGACTATTCTAAGCATGACCATCAGTTTCATGTGATCGATGCGATGCACGCAAATGATATGTCGGTGAGTGAGTTAATTCGCAAGATAAAAAAAATCGTGGCAAAAAAACCGGTTTATATCACCTTTGATATTGACTGCCTCGACCCAGCCTTTGCTCCAGGGACTGGCACCCCTGTGTGCGGAGGGATGAACTCGGACAAAATCCTCAAACTAATTCGAGCCATGCATGGCATTAATATCGTAGGCATGGATGTTGTTGAAGTGTCGCCAGCTTATGATCAAAGTGAAATCACCGCACTTGCCGGAGCCACAATTGGTCTTGAGATGCTGCATGTTTGGACGGCCAACAAAATAAATGCCAGTGAGTAAAACGAGCAAACAATATTTATCGCACTTGTACCGGTAGGGTGACATAAGCTTGTGTTCCCCAAAGCGGTACGGTCGATAAGCTGTGTTTAAAGCTACCTTCCGTTTCTTTTGTGGTGTATGACAAATACAGCAAAGTCTGATTCTTTGGATCGTAAATTCTTCTTACCTTCATACTTTTAAAAAAGATACTCTTGGACTGCTTAAACACCACTTCACCAGAGGCACTTTTATCTATTTTAGCGATCATTTCAGCGGTTATACTGCCCGTTTGACGGCACGCAATAGAACTATCACTGGGGTCAGAAAAACTCAAATTAGCTTCAATAGACGCAATATGACATGTCACTCCGGTAACGACATCATCTTGTAAGGATAAAATCTTGATATCTTTTAAAGTAAAAAGACCTAAAGATACATCCCCTACTTCGTTATCAGAACACCCTATAACTGCAATAAGCAGTATTAAAGCCATCAGTTGTTTTCGCATATCACCTCCAAGATGATTTTTGTATTAGTAGGTTATGATTTATAGAGTATTGTTGATTTTATAAAGGCGCTGTATGTGCCCCGGCGAACCAACAGATCGTTCAAGAAAAATACGCTTAGGCCCTTATTCGCGGTTAATTTCACTCTTATAATGTTGAATTTACAACTCTTGTTTATTTGGTTATCTAGCCAAATATATTGTAATAGCTAATAAAAAAAGACCCAGAGGAAAAGGTCATCTGGATCTTTTTATTCAACAGTAAAAAGTGTATGTTTTCGCTCTATCAAATGAGCTAAACAGCGTTTAAGAAAAGCCTAAAGACGATTAATTTCTCGAGAAACCGTAAACTCTGGCGAGGTTACATAACGTTCCATGGATCTTAACTCTTGCTCTAAACTATTGAACTTTATACTGATATCTTTAATCGCTTGTTTAGGCGGTTCACCAGCTTGCCAGATCCTCGATTTCACTTTGATTGATTCACTAAACACTTCTTCTTCATGAATTTTGTCTTTAACATTTTTGGCGACTTGCTCTGGCGAAAACTTGCTTGGCTTTTTATCTAAGATAAACCAACCCGCAATATATAAGATGATAAACCAGCCCATCCCTAATAGAACACCTGAAACCACTAAAATTCGAATTAGCCAAGTTTCCCAACCAAAGTACTGGGCGAGGCCAGCACAGACCCCGGCAATTTTTCCCTTTGCTGGGTCTCTAAATAATTCGCCTCGTGATTTTATGCTCATACTTTGTCTCTCCAGTTTGGGCTCTCCGCATCTAAAATAGCTTCTAAAGTGTGAATACGCTCAGACATTTTATCCGCAATTTCCGATAGTTCAGTGAGTTTTCTGTATTCCTCTTCGGTTAAACCCTGGCTAATTTGTCGCTTCGAACGATAATGTAAAATTAACCAAATTGGGGCCACAACCACTAAAAATATAACAATGGGGGCGATAAATATACCAGGATTCATATGACACTCCTTAACTGATTCCGTTTACGCTGTAATTATTTCTTTGACTTTGGTGTTGCTTTTTTAGCAGATTTATCGCCCTGTTGCATCTTTGCTTTTAACGCTGACAATTCATCTTCCACACCGTCTTCGGCTCCTAGCCCATCGATTTCATCTGCAAGTGACTTTTTACCAAGGTCATATGCGTCAACTTGAGACTCCAAATCATCTATTTTACGCTCATAGCGATCAAAACGACTTAAAGCGTCATCAACTTTACCGCTGTCAATTGTGCTTTTAACTTTTAAGCGCGATTTAGCGGTTTTACCCCGCATCACGATGGCTTTTTGACGCGCTTTAGCATCAGCAAGCTTTTCTTGCAGCTGCGCTATTTCATTTTGCAATTTAGCAATATGATCATCAAAAACGTCTAATTCTGATTCCATCGAACTGACCGCTTCTGCTGCTTTGTTTTTTTCAACAAGGGCTGCACGAGCAAGATCTTCTCGATCTTTACTTAACGCTAACTCCGCTTTTTGTTGCCAAGTATCTATGTCGCTTTTTAATCGAACCAGTTGACGGGTCAAATCTTTCTTATCTGCTAAGGTTCTAGCAGAAGTCGAACGAACTTCAACTAGGGTGTCTTCCATTTCCTGAATAATCAGGCGAACCATTTTTTCTGGATCTTCAGCCTTATCAAGTAAGCTGTTGATGTTAGAATTAATGATGTCGGTAAATCTTGAAAATATACCCATAATAACGTCCTCGTTTTTAATTGGTAATCAAAAATGTATTTATTCACATTACATACAGATTTAATGCCAACTTTTTAAAACCACTATAAACCACTGTTTATAAAGAATAAAATAATTTTTAATAATATTACTTCTCACTGTAGCTTTAATGAAATACACTATTTGTTAGTGAAAAAAACCAATAAATAGAATTCATATGGCTCGTTTTAACCAACAAGACAACCTTATCGGTCAGTCGAACAGTTTCTTGGAAGTACTGGAACACATCTCGCAAGTCGCCCCGCTATCAAAGCCGGTGCTCCTAATAGGTGAACGCGGAACAGGTAAAGAGTTAGTAGCGGCTAGGCTGCATTATCTATCTAAGCGTTGGGATCAGAACTACCTAAAGTTAAACTGCGCTGCGCTTAATGAGAACCTACTAGAGAGTGAGTTGTTTGGTCATGAAGGCGGGGCTTTTACAGGGGCAAGTAAACGCCATGAAGGTCGGTTTGAGCGGGCTCATGGTGGTACCTTATTTCTCGATGAGTTGGCCAACACCTCCGGCTTAATTCAGGAAAAATTATTAAGAGTGGTCGAATATGGTGAGTTTGAGCGCGTTGGTGGGTCTAAGACCGTCAAAGCCGATGTGCGCTTAATTGCGGCCACCAATGAAGACTTACCCGAGTTAGCCGAACGAGGTGAATTTCGCGCTGATTTATTAGATCGCCTCGCCTTTGATGTAATAACCCTGCCCCCGCTTAGAGAGCGGGTTGAAGACATTCTATTATTGGCAGAACATTTTGCCATTAACATGGCTAGGGAACTTGAGTTTGAACTCTTTAGTGGTTTTACTGAAAAAGTAAAAAAAACACTTTTAGCCTATCAATGGCCAGGTAACATTCGTGAGCTAAAAAACGTGGTTGAGCGCAGTGTTTATCGCCATAATAACCCTCATATTCCAGTTAGCGAATTGGTCATAGACCCTTTTGAATCACCTTATCGACCAAATAAGCGCGTAAAAACAGCCGATCGACAAAGTTCAAATATCGAGTCTAAGTCTGAGCCAGAACAAAGTGTTAAACCATCCACTGCACTAACATCTTCTGCACCAACAAACTTACAATACCCAGTGTCGTTAAAAACCTTATCACAAGAATTCGAGATATCTTTATTAAAAAGTGCCCTGTCTGAGCATCAGTTTAATCAAAAGAAAACAGCAGAAGCACTAAAATTAACGTACCATCAATTAAGAGGGTATTTAAAAAAATACAATTTATTAGACGGCAATGAATCTGAATAAGCTCAAGCAATACATTGGTCTACCTTGCTTAGCAGGATTAATTTCCCTGTTGCTAGGTTGTGACAATATCCAAAACGATTCGGTTCTTTCCGAAGGGGTGGTCTATTGTTCAGAGGGTGCCCCCACAAGTTTTAATCCGCAATTGATCACATCCGCAACCACGGTAGATGCCACGTCGAATCAAATTTATAATCGCTTGATTGATTTAGACAGTGACCAATTTGAGCAAATACCGGCGTTAGCAAAGTCTTGGCAAGTCAGTGATGATGGCCTTAGCATTACCTTTTATTTACGCCAAGATGTTAGCTTTCATACCACCTCGTATTTTAAACCCACAAGAAAAATGAATGCGGATGATGTGATCTTCAGTTTTGAGCGAATTCTTAACGCCAACAACCCTTTTTACCTGTCGGTTGCTGGCAAGTTCCCATTTTTTAAAAGCGTTAATTTTGAAAGCTTGGTTAAATCCGTAAATAAACTAGACGAACACACAGTGCAATTTACATTAAACCAACCAAACAGTACCTTTTTAGCCAATGTGGCTGCGCCATTTTCGGTCATTTTATCCAAAGAATATGCCGATAGCCTGTTAGCCCAAAACAATAACAAAGTACTTTCACAGTTAGACTCGCTTCCCGTTGGTACAGGTCCTTATATCTTTAAAGAATATAAAGACAAGGCGATTATTCGTTATGTAAAAAATCCAGTGTATTGGCGCCAGGATGTACAAATAGAACAACTGATTTTCAGTATTACTCCGAACAATACCGGTCGATTAACCAAACTTTTAACCCATGAATGCGATGTTATTTCGTATCCTATAGCGACCCAAAAAATTAATTCTAGACCCGATTTAGTGCTAGAAAAAGTAACGTCTTTTAATGTTGCTTTTCTCGCTTTTAATACCCAACAACCGCCGTTTGATAATCCCTTAGTACGTAAAGCCATTGCCCATGCCATTAACAAAGATGTGATCATCAGCTCGGTCTACTTTGATCAAGCCCAAGAGGCCGACTCTTTGTTACCTACAGAGTCTTGGGGCTACAGCGACCAGATTAATAAACTGGCGTATTCAAAAGACATTGCCAAAGACTTATTAGCCGATGCGGGCCTTGAAGACGGGTTTAGTTTCGATATTTGGGCGATGCCAGTGCAACGGGCATACAACCCAAATGCTTTAAAAATGGCCAAGTTAATCAAAGCCGATTTGGCGCAAATAGGGGTTGATGTCAATATCGTGACGTTTGAATGGGCGACTTTTTTACGCAAACTGGCTAAAGGTGAACATCAATCGGTGTTAATTGGTTGGTCAGCAGATCACCCAGATCCAGATAACTTCTTTTCACCATTGCTCAGTTGCTCTTCGCTTGAAACCGGTAGCAACCGAGCATTTTGGTGTAATAAAGAATTTGACAGTTTAATCGAATCTTCTTTGTTAACCAATCACAGAACAAGCCGTAAAGCACTGTATTTAAAAGCACAAAATATCATCTTAGAAGATGTACCTCTTTTGCCCATTGCGCATGCGAAGCGCGCACAAGCGAAAGTAGATTATATTCACGGTAAGATTCTCACCCCTTTTGGTGGGATAAGTTTTGAAGATGTACGCAAGGATAAAAAATAATTATGCTTTCTTACACGCTCCGTCGACTTAATCTGTTATTTTTCACCTTGCTTATGCTCACTATCGTGTCGTTTAGTTTGAGTTATTGGTTCCCTGGAGATGTATTAACAAACCTTAGTGGAATACTCTCACCAACTCCAGAGCAAACGTTAGCATTAACCGAGCTGTACAACTTAGAACAGTCAATTTTTCATCAGTACTTTGCTTATTTAAAGCAGATTCTCTCGGGTAACTTTGGGGTTTCCATTGCGAGCAAAGAACTGATCAGTCAAAAGTTACTCACCTATTTGCCAGCGACTGTTGAACTTTGTTTAATGGCATTAATGATCGCCTTTATATCAGGCACCCCACTAGGCTTTCTCGCTGCCAACTTTCATAACAAGCCCATAGACAGAGCAATTATGGTATTTACCATGCTAGGGTACTCGATTCCAGTATTCTGGCTCGCTTTGATCTTAATTATGGTGTTTTCAATCACCTTGTCATGGCTACCTTCAGCCGGTCAACTCAACTTACTTTATGATATAAAACATATCACGGGCTTTAAAATGGTCGATATTGTCTTAAGCGATACACCAAATAAAACCCAAGCCTTACTCGATGCCACCAAACATATTATTTTACCGGCATTGACGGTGGCCTTAGCCCCAATGACCATATTTATTCGAATGGCTCGAACCTCAATGCTTGAAGTCTTAGACTCAAATTATATCAAAGCAGCCCGAGCCAAAGGCTTGTCACAAATGAGAATTGTATATAATCATGGTATCCGCAATGCGATTATTCCGGTGATCCGACAAATGGGCTTAAATTTTGCCAATTTAGTAACTTTAGCAATGATTGCCGAAGTCATCTTTGACTGGAAAGGGGTTGGCAAGTGGCTTATTAACAGCATTTCTCAAAATGACTATACTGCGATTTCGGGCGGGTTGTTGGGCTTGGCCGCCTTTACTTTTATGATCAATATAATCACTGACCTGCTGTATGCAGCTCTTAATCCGTTAGAGAGGTATAAAAAACATGTCGCGTGAGCATATTTATTTAGAAGAAGAATACCCTTCTCCGATCAAACAGCTGTGGTCAACGTTTAAAAATTCTCCGATAATATTCACCAGCTTTTGTTGCTATGTTGCGCTGTTGTTACTGGCCGTTTTTGGTCCGTTTATTACGCCTCATCCGTCGCTAGAAATCAGTGAGTTTTTGTTACTTCCTCCAGCTTGGGATGCGACCGGAAATATCAGTTATTTATTGGGTACTGACGATCTTGGTCGAGACATGCTTTCTCGACTAATTCATGGTACTTCGTTTACCTTCGGTTTAAGCTTTGTGGTGGTTATTTTCGCGATGCTTATCGGCGTGGTCATTGGCTCTTTTTCGGCTTTGACTCGAGGGGTGAAGTCGAGCTTTTTAACCCACTTTCTTGATGTGGTGTTATCCATTCCATCGCTATTATTGGCGATCATCGTGGTGGCAATTTTAGGCAAAGGTTTGGAAAACATTCTGTGGGCAATTGCTTTGGTTCTTATTCCCCAATTTGTTCATATTACCCGTAATGCGATCAAAGAAGAGCAAGAAAAAAGTTACGTTTTGATCCCAATATTAGATGGCGCTTCCGAACTTAGAGTATTAATCACCGCCATTTACCCAAACATTATTGACAAAATCATCATTCAAGCGACGCTTGCTCAATCGGCCGCTATCCTTGACATTGCTGCCTTGGGCTTCTTAGGCCTTGGTGCACCAATACCATTGCCTGAATGGGGGGCTATGCTAGCCAGTTCGCTCGACTTATTCTATATTGCGCCCTGGACCACCTACTTACCGGGGTTGGCTATATTGGTTACCGTATTAGTGACCAATGTGCTTGGCGAAGGTTTACGCCACTCGTTAAAATTGCAAAAAGACAACTAAAGAGCTGAAATGAATTTACTCGATATAAAAAATTTAAGTATTCGCTTAAAAACCAGCAAAGAAGACATCTTGATGGTAGACAGAGTATCTTTGACCATCAAAGACGGAGAATTTCGTGGTTTAGTTGGCGAGTCAGGCTCTGGTAAGTCGATTTTAGCGCAAGCCATCATTGGCGTATTAGATGATAAATGGGATTTTGAAGCCGACCGTTTTCATTGGCAAGGGCAAGAATTGATGCGTTTGTCCGCGCAAGAGCGAAAAAAAATCATCACCAAAGATGTGGCGATGATTTTTCAAGAGCCCATGAGCTGTCTTGACCCAACCACCACCATTGGCGAACAAATCGAAGAAGCGCTCGATTCAAGCCAATTTAGCGGTTTTTTCTGGCAACGCAAGCAACAACGACAAGAAGAAGCGATTCGGTTATTACATAAAGTCGGTATCCAGCAACATCAGCTGTGCAGTAAAAGCTATCCCCACCAACTTAATAATGCCCTTTGTCAACGGGTGATGATTGCAATTGCATTGGCCAAACGACCTAAACTATTGATCGCCGACGAACCAACGGCGTCAATGGAAGCGACCAATCAAGATCAAATTTTTAGGTTGCTGGCGAGTTTAAATCAACTAAAAAGCATGTCGGTTTTGTTGATTTCGCATGAATTAGGCAAGATAAGTCATTGGACCGATAGACTTACTGTGATGTACTCAGGTCAGTTTGTTGAAGCGGGTACTACTGAGCAAATTTTTAAAACCCCGTTTCACCCCTATACCAAAGCGTTGATTGCTTCTACTCCACACCCTTCGATGGCCTTAAATAAAAACTCGCGCTTGCACACTTTGCCAGGAACCATTCCGGTATTACAACATTTACCCATTGGCTGTCGTCTTGGACCTAGATGCCCTAACGCACAACGAAAATGTGTAACTGCTCCTAAGATTCGCTCATTTCAAGGGCACTTGGTGAGTTGTCATTTCTCACACCGAGGGGATTATGCCAAATGAGCAGCTTAATTGAAGTGAATAATTTAAGTAAACGTTACAAGGTTAAAGGCTCTTGGTTTAAGCAAGAATCAAAAGAAGTATTAAAACCTTTATCATTTAAATTAGAAGCAAAAGAAACATTAGCGGTTGTTGGTGAGATTGGTTCGGGTAAGTCAACCTTGGCCAAGTTGTTAGTTGGCGCCGCTAGACCGACAACCGGCGAGATATTATTAAACGGTCAGCATCTTCAAACAGGTAATTTTAAGCAACGCTGCCAGCATGTACGAATGATTTTTCAAAATGCCTCCGCAACCTTAAACCCAAGTTTAACAATCTATAAACAACTTGAAGAGCCGTTATTGCTGAACACTCAACTTAATGAAGATGAACGCCAAACATTGATTCGGGCAACATTACAAAAAGTGGGGTTGTTGCCTGATCACATGCATTTTTACCCTCATATGTTCTCTGGGGGGCAAAAGCAACGGGTATCAATTGCTCGAGCGATTATTTTACAACCGCAGCTGGTGATTTTAGATGAAGCTTTGGCGTCCTTAGATCTATCGGTGCGAGCGCAGATGGTAAACTTGTTATTAGATCTGCAACAACAAATGGGGTTGGCCTTTTTAATGATCTCTTATGATATCGACATTGTGCGCCATTTCAGCGATAAGTTAATGGTGCTAAGAGACGGTAATGTGGTTGAATATGGCAACACCAACGATATTATCGCCAATCCTAAAGACAAGTATACCCGCAAGCTTATTTTATCGCAGCGCCAAAAATACGCCACGTTATAACCATCTCTTGCCTTTAGAGTTAAATCATAACGGGTAAAAACCGAGTCAACACGACAACGTTTATTGCCCGTTTAGATCTTCATCCACCCAATATTTAGTCCCTTTTACGGTGGCTTGTAATGCTAATCCGCTTTGCGTTAACTGATAAATGGTAAAGTTATCGGCGGTTATTTCCCCCCCAATAGCAGCGCCCTTTTCAGATGCTTTGGCGGCCGCATCAGCTTGTGCGCCAAAAGCCCAACCGGACTCGATAAATCGCGTCATTACGTCTGCAGTATGAAAGACAAAAACCACCCGAAAATCTTTTGCTCCTAAGCCTAGACCAACCCCTGCCTCGCCCATTTTCATGAAGGTATGTTTACCATTGCGATTGTTTTTGACCACCCCATGACCACCACCAAAACTGGCTAAGATCAGATTGATATTAACATTACTAAACACCGCATAGCCGGGCGCTTTAGCTAATTGAGAGCGGGTATCTGGCTTTAGCTTATACAGCTCATTAAGCACGTTATCTTTCATCGTCAATACCTCTTGACGCTGCTCGGCAATTGATGGTTGATCAGAAGCGATACTGCTGCATGCGGATAAAAACAACAAAGTGAGAGTAAACGTACAATAGTGCAATAATCGATTTTTCATAATAACCCCTCAAAGTGACTATTTATGGGGCTAAGACTAGTTCAAAATTTGGCTTTTGTCGGGCTATTAACAACAAAGAAAAGCATATTACTTGGGTCTAAAAACAAAAATCCCCGCAGGGTGCGGGGATTGTTACCTAAGTGTGAGGTGTTAAATTACTGTACAGCTTGGGTAGCTTGAGCAGCTTTCTTTTGCACCAAACGGTGTACTTGGTGCATAGAGTTTAAGTGCGCGTAAATTGGACCTAAGAAGCCACGCTTACGCAGACTTAGGTACTCTTCGTCACTTAACTCATTTAGTTTTTTCTCATCAACGTGGAAGATACCATTGATTTGAATTTTTTCACCATTGATATCGATTTCAATATTTTGACCAACTAATAACTCTTTATCAGCCAGCTCTTTGGTGAACGCTTTCGTCATTTGAGCGTGTTCAAAGTAAAGACCTAATCCTTCTTTACGACGAGTTAGGTACTCGGTTTCTTCACCATTCTCATCAAACAATGAATTACCTTCTTCTTCGTTTACAACCGAAGTCTCGGTAGCAATAACGACCATAAATTTATTTGAATCTTTGCTTTCAGGAACCAAAGATAATGGGAAATGAGTAACGGCGGCAGGCGCGTAAACACCTTCCCAACGAGCAGTTGCTGTGTATAAGTTTTCACCTGGCTTAACACCAAATAAAGCTACAGGTTGGAAAGTGTCATTTTCACTGTTTTTAACAAAAACAACTGGAAATTCTGCTGCTGCTCGAGCAAATTCTTGAACCACAACTGGCGCTAAATGCTGAGAAGCAACATGAGCGAAGTTGGCTTGAGGTTTGATCTTTAAATTTGCGTGCGCACTTTTGTTTAATGGTTGTACGTTTTGGCTCATTTTAATACTCCTAAAATGCAGGCCTTAATATTATGAGAGTCATAAGACTAAACTGATAGATAAAAACAATACAAGGGAAAATTTGAATTTTTTTTGCTTGTTGAGCAAAAACCCAACAAAAACTTATCTTGAATGTTAAAAAAAGATATATGTCTTGCTAAATGCAATTTCAACCCTAAATCAAAAATTGTTGTATTTAATTTCTCAAAGTGGGCTCTTAGCATGGCCCAGCCCATACTTTAACCTTTATATTGGTACCCTGTTAAAAAGAGTTGCACACAATGTTTTAGATAGTTATCGATAGCATCGACACTTAATTGGGTCGGGGTGTTGTATTCTTTACGCATCATCGCTTCTCCCCTGAGCATCGACAACAACTGAATCGCGGCACAATGACAATCATCGATCACTAACACACCTTGGTTGTGATAATAGCTTAACAAGCGGGTCAACTCTGCGATAATAGGCTCAGGCCCTGCGCTAAAAAACAACTGTGAAATATGCGGATTTGTTTGCGATTCAAAAATACAAATACGGTGGATGGCCATCCCTTCATCTGATAACAATAATTGCATAAAGGCTTTGGAAAAACGGTTAAGAGTTGTTTTGGCATCATCAAGGGTGATGTTCGACATGGCGCTCATTTGAAAGGCCTCGCAACGCGATGTTACCGCCATTTTAAACAGTTCGTCTTTATTGCCAAAATGACTGTAAACCGTCTGCTTGCTCACCCCTGCTTGCTGAGCGACGTTGTCCATACTGGTCGCAGAAAATCCAAGCTGACAAAATAATTGCGATGCGGCCAATAAAATACGCTCTCGCTTAAGCTCGCTTTTACTTTTAGGTGGCTCGTTGCCACAGGTTTTGGTCGCTGACAATGCCTTGCTCCTGCTGAAAAATTGTTATCGGATTATGCCGTATAAACAAACAATGGTTTTAATGTATCAAAGAATCAAAAAAAATCAAACTAGACAGTCTAGTTTGATTTTCCTAAACTAACTCTACACTGTATTTTTTACCTTTAAGCCGATGGAGATTTATGATTGCTTATTTGCCATGGCACAACCTAAACAACCAGTTTGCCTTTTTCAACCAAGGTTTAAGTAAACAAATAAACGCCGTCGTTATTAACCACGGGATGTTTCGACTCTTGCTCGCTGCCTTAACCCTTGTTGCACTAATGGGCTGTAACCCGAACAATAATGCAGCCAACAATGTCGAGTCAGCTTACCATCACAAAGTGGCCGCCCACTCCTTAGAGCCACAACAGGGTTATCAAGTCATACGAAGGTTTAGCGGCGTCATTCAAAGTCAACAACGAGCTAAAGTCAATGTTGAAGTCTCTGGACGAGTGGATCAGATTGCGGTATTTGAAGGTGAAAAAGTCGAACAAGGGCAAGTGTTGGCCATTCTAAATAGCGAGCTTTTAGAGATAGAAGCCAAACAGTTGCAGGCCCAACTACACCAAGTTGAGGCACAAATCAGTTTGGCCAATGCCAACCTAGCCAGAGTCCAATCATTACAGCCAAAAGGTTACAGCTCTGAACAAGTGGTCGATGAAGTCAAAAGCCAATTAAAATCGCTAAGCGCAAGCAAACAGCAACTGCAAGCCAGTATTATGGCCAAACAATATCAGATAGATCGCACCCAAATTCGTGCGCCTTACACTGGCATCATAAATAAACGCTTCATCAATATTGGCGAGGTGGTTAATAGTCAACAAGTCGCTTTTGAAATCCAGCAAAGTGGCGCTTACGAGCTTAAAGTTGGTGTGCCACAACACCTTATTGCTAGCATTAAACAACAGTCGCAATATAGCTTAATCATCAACAGTAGTGCGTTCTTGGTTGACCACGTTGCCATCAACACTCAAATCAATCAAGCCAGTCGTACCGTGCAATTACGCTTTGCGATCCCTGCTCAACTTGAGGTGTTTGATAATCAGAAGGCCTATTTTGAATTTGCCCAATATTACCCTGAACCAGGTTATTGGATCCCAATTTCAGCCCTTACTAACGGAGTGCGAGGAACTTGGAATATTTATACCTTATCTTTGACAACAGATAGCCCTAATGAGGGCAATGAACTTTTTACCTTAGTCACTCAAAGCGTCGACGTTTTGCATACTGAAACGGATAAAGCTTATATCAAAGCGGATTTAGACAGTTCGTTAATGTTTTTAGTCTCTGGTGTACAAAGATTGGTGCCAGGACAAACGGTAAGGATTCAGTAGTCGCGCATGAAGATGATAGATTTATTGGTAAAAAATGGCCGCTTTATCACCTTAATCATTGCTTTATTAATGGTCTCTGGCCTTGCATCGTTGCATCTATTGCCGCGGATGGAAGATCCCTCAATGACCAATCGTTTTGCCAGTATCATTACCCACTTTCCAGGTGCCAGTGCCGAAAGAGTGGAAACTTTAGTGACTGAGAAAATTGAACACAAAATCCAAAAACTGGCCGAGATAGAATACACCGCTTCGAGCTCTAGAGCGCAAATATCGCTTATTCAGGTCAAACTTAAAGGTGAGGTTAACGACTCTGAGCAAGTTTTTTCGAGGATCAGAGACCTACTGAACGATGTCAGCGTTGACCTCCCACCAGGCACCTCAACCCCAACTCTCGATGATGAGCGCTCGTTTGCCTACACCCAACTCATTGCTCTTAATTGGCAAGGAAGCAGCCCCCCCAACATGATCACCTTAGCTCGATACGCCAAGGAGCTACAGGCTCAACTTCGACTGGTGCCAAATACGGATATTGTTGAGATATACGGTCAAAATAACGAAGAAGTGTTAGTTCAGGTCGATCAAGATAAAGCCGCAATGGCCTCCATTTCATTGCAACAAATTAGCCAAGCGATACGCCAAGCCGATGCCAAAGTACCTGCCGGTAAGTTAGTCAATGAGCATAACCAAATGCAAATCGAGATCCGTGGCGCCCTCGACTCACTAGAACGTATACGAGCCATTCCGGTTTACGCATCGCCCTCTAGCACCTTAACCGTTGGTGATCTAGCTACGGTAAGTAAGCAATTACAATCCCCTCTTAGCGAAATGGCCATAGTCAATGGCCAACCGGCGCTAGTTGTCGCCACTCGAATGGTCCAGGAGTATCGAGTCGATATATGGTCAAACAAGGTGGCGCAACAACTTGCTTTATTCCAACAACAATTACCTAATAGCATCGCCGTCGACGTCTTGTTTAATCAAAATCACTACACCGAAAACCGACTGGCGGATCTGGTTAATAATGTCATTATGGGCTTTACCCTAATCGCTTTGGTGTTATTTTTTACCTTAGGTGTGCGCTCTGCATTGATTGTGGTGCTTTCCTTGCCATTAACCGTGATGTTCACCTTAACAGTAATGAATTATTACGGCTTACCCATTCACCAAATGTCGGTAACCGGTTTGGTGGTAGCCCTTGGTATTATGGTCGATAATGCCATTGTGATGGCCGATACCATAAAGCAAAATAAGCAACAAGGAATTCGCGGCATTGACGCTCTTAGTCGGGCAATACGCCACCTCTGGATGCCTTTATTAGGTTCGACATTAACCACCATATTAGCGTTTATGCCCATCGTTTTAATGCCTGGCGATGCTGGTGAGTTTGTTGGCGGTATCGCTTTAAGCGTCATTTTTGCCCTTATTGGTTCGTATGTAATTTCTCATACCGTGGTAGCAGGATTGTCTGGTCGATTTATCAAGGTCAGCCCAGAACACTGCCGTTGGTATCATCATGGTTTGGCCTTTAATCGGTTCGAAAAGGGGTTTAACCAGAGTTTGAACTTTACTTTTGCCAACCCTAAAATCACCATTTTATTGGTGCTCATTTTACCCTGTACGGGTTTTTGGGTCGCGCAACAGCTTGATGAACAATTTTTCCCTTCATCTGATCGTGACATGTTTCAAATTGAAGTCTACATGCCAGCACAAACCAGTCTTTTTGCGACCCGGTCGATGACCGAAAAAATCAGCAAAAAGCTACAACAACACCCCGAAATAAAAAGCAGTCAATGGTTTATCGGTCGCAGTGCACCTTCATTTTATTACAACCTGATCAGTAATAAAGACGGTATGCCAAACTATGCTCAAGCGATGATCACCACCACCGACTTCGACGCAGCCAATCAATTAATTCCGTTATTACAAAAACAATTCGATGACTTATTTCCCCAAGCTCAAATTATGGTGCGTAAATTAGAACAAGGACCACCATTTAACGCACCGATAGAAATTCGACTCTATGGCCCAAACTTAGATCAGTTACAACGCTTAGGTAATGAAGTAAGGCGGATGTTAGTGAGTACAGAAGATGTGACTCATACCCGTGCAACCTTGAGCTCTGGCATGCCCAAAATTTGGCTCTCGGTAGATGAAGATACTATGGCTTCGTTAAATTTAAATTTATCCGATATCGCCAAACAGCTTGAGACAGGGCTTGATGGAAGCAGCCAAGGTTCGATTATTGAAGCCACGGAATCGATTAATGTGCGCGTAAAAGGCGCTAAAGAATTGGCTTTATCACTTGCCCACCTTGATAACTTTCCAGTTATCTCTGCTCAGCAACAAGACTTTATTCCTTTATCGGCAGTAAGTCAGGTTCATATCAGTCCTACCCTTGGTGCCATCCCACATCGCAATGGCAAACGGGTCAATGTGATAGAAGGTTATCTGCGTGCCGATATTTTACCTTCTGTGGTATTAAATAGGCTCAATCAAAAACTGACCCAATCTGGTTTTGCTTTGCCTATGGGCTATAGCCTTGAAATTGGTGGTGAGGCCGATGCACGCGATAAAGCGGTAGGGAAATTACTCAGCAGTGTCGGGGTGATTTTCACCTTACTTATTGCGGTCGTGGTTATGTCGTTTAATTCTTTTCGGATCTCTTTGATTATTTTTACCTCAGCCTTGATGTCAACCGGCCTCGGCTTGCTTAGTGTATTTGTCTTTAATTATCCTTTTGGTTTTACCGTCATTATCGCGCTTTTAGGCCTAATGGGGTTAGCCATAAACTCTGCGATTGTCATTTTGGCCGAGTTAAAAACCAGTGCGCAAGCGGTCAAAGGCAATATAGACGCGATTCGAACAGCCGTATTAAGTTGTACACGCCACATTAGCTCCACCACCATTACCACGGCGTTTGGCTTTTTGCCGTTGATTTTATCCGGTGGGGGTTTTTGGCCACCTTTTGCGATTGCGGTCGCTGGCGGGACAGTTTTAACCACATTGTTATCTTTTTATTTGGTACCAGCAAGTTTCTACTTGTTTGCCAAACATCGCCCCTTTAGCGCCAAAATAGAGCAACACGATGTACTCTGATTTTGTTATCCTAGCAAATTCTCAAGTGCATCGCGTTCACCGCAGATAATCGCATGATGCCCATGTCAACGTTTGCCAATATTCTCATTAGGTAAAAATTAGTCCTAAACTAAGGTGGTATAGCGACTGAAAAAATAGCTTGTTTGCAAAATTGAGCGACATTAAAAACCATCTAATGCGATATCAATGCCGCATCCCCTCTCACCTCTGGTTATATTTAAACCGATTTGTTGAGTCTTTAAGCAAACAGAAAAAAAGTCACTTTTTTTGCAAAAAAATAGTTGACGAGTGCAGGTCAGATTTGCATAATACGCCGCACTTGCTTAGGGCAACTAAGCAAAGCATGGTATGGCTACGTAGCTCAGCTGGTTAGAGCACATCACTCATAATGATGGGGTCCCCTGTTCAAATCAGGGCGTAGCCACCATATCGCGGGAGTGGCGGAATTGGTAGACGCGCTGGATTTAGGTTCCAGTATCCTAGGATGTGAGAGTTCAAGTCTCTCCTCCCGCACCATAACATTGTTGGAGTATAGCCAAGCGGTAAGGCAGCGGGTTTTGATCCCGTCATTCCAAGGTTCAAATCCTTGTACTCCAGCCAATTTCTTTATTATAATGAGATTGGTTGCAATGTTGGAAGTTTAAAGTTGGAGTATAGCCAAGCGGTAAGGCAGCGGGTTTTGATCCCGTCATTCCAAGGTTCAAATCCTTGTACTCCAGCCACTTCTTCCAAATTAAATTCAATTTAGTTTAATGTAATTGAATATTGAAAAGCCTAATGGCTTTTTTTTTGCCTTTATTTAAGGCAGTAAACTACCTGCGGGAGTGGCGGAATTGGTAGACGCGCTGGATTTAGGTTCCAGTATCCTAGGATGTGAGAGTTCAAGTCTCTCCTCCCGCACCATGTTTATCCTATTACCTTCTTCAATCTATATCCTATAATCTTTCACTTTCTCAGTTTTATTTTACTTCATTTTTATTGGTTAAAATGAGCGCTTAGCAGCATTTACCCAGTTGTTTTAATTTCGCTAATTTAAGCCGAGCCGATGATTTAGCACCGAATATTGTGTGCACATTTAAATAACTATCACCTCGAACGAAACCTAATACGTCGATTTTTATCAGGCTTTTGAATATTGGCCGATGTTTTGAAAACGCGCCGCCCCCTAGATTAATCATATTTTTTTATTGGCTTTAATATCCGCCTGTCTTTATTCGCTTTTTCATATAGCCACCTTGGTTTTACATTTTGACGACAATTTTTTTGCGACTAAAGCAAAAAAAATGCTTGCGCTTTATTTTCTCATCACTATAATGCCCACTCGGTTTGCGGGAGTGGCGGAATTGGTAGACGCGCTGGATTTAGGTTCCAGTATCCTAGGATGTGAGAGTTCAAGTCTCTCCTCCCGCACCATTTGCTGGAGTATAGCCAAGCGGTAAGGCAGCGGGTTTTGATCCCGTCATTCCAAGGTTCAAATCCTTGTACTCCAGCCACTTTCAAAATTCATTTTAAATCCTTTTTAAAGTCCATTTTGAAGTAAAAGTCGAAAGGCTTTTTTGTCTTATCCTAATAAGATATTGGCTACGTAGCTCAGCTGGTTAGAGCACATCACTCATAATGATGGGGTCCCCTGTTCAAATCAGGGCGTAGCCACCATGCTTTGCATGAACTACCTGCGGGAGTGGCGGAATTGGTAGACGCGCTGGATTTAGGTTCCAGTATCCTAGGATGTGAGAGTTCAAGTCTCTCCTCCCGCACCATTAGTTTATTCGCAGACTAAACAAAAGAAAAAACTCCGAAACAAATGTCTAACGTTTGGTTCGGAGTTTTTTTCGTTTAAGGCGCTTTTTTTGCCCCGTTAATGGCGATCAACACCACACGCGTAAGCTAGCGCCTTTCTTTTTAACAGTCCACTTCGATGAGCGACAAATAAACCAAGATTTCGCACCAATTTCAGTGGGCCAAAATCGCGACTAAAGCCAGCATAAAGTGCATCCATCGCACTCATCATCAGTAAATTATCTTTTCGTCGGCGACGTTCATAGGTATCAAGTACTTGTGGCGAGTCAAATGCAACACCTTCACTTATCGCCTCATTAATGCAATCAATAAATTCTTTAACATCTTTAAAACCAAGGTTAACCCCTTGGCCGGCCAAGGGGTTAATGGTATGCGCACTATCGCCCAATAAAACAACCCGCCCTTTGGTATATTGATTAGCATGTCGTCGAGTCAACGAAAACGGAGCTTTGTTAAGTACTTCAATGGGTCCAAGTTTTTCTGGAAAACAGGCCATGATCTCATCTGCTAAGCGAGTATTTGATAGGCTCGATAAGTATTTTATGTGCTCGCGTTGATGATACCAAACTAACGAGCCATGATGTCCTGGCATAGGTAAAAATGCGACCGGCCCCGTTGGCCTAAACTGTTGCCAGGTGATATCTTGTTGCGCGGACTCGGTTTTAACATTTATCAGCATCGCGCTTTGTTGATAATCCCAGCCGGTGATACCAATATTGGCTAATTGTCTTACTTTTGAATTAGCACCATCTGCGCCAATCAGCAATTTAGCCGTAATTTTTCGCTCGGCTAGAATCGCTGTAATGCTGTGTGCATCTTGCTCGATGCTTTGCAACATAGCTGGGCACACAAGTTCGACATTGTCTCTATTTTCTAATTGCTGCCAGGCCGATAATTGCAGCAATCGATTTTCAACAATATGGCCTAAGTAAGGCTGATCTATTTCATCACTGCTAAATTGGGCATAAGCGAATTCATCTTCCCACACCCCCAGATGTTTGTATTCACAACTGCGCCACTGTTTTATTTGTGGCCATATTTGGTATTGCTGTAATAAGGCGATAGATCCTAAAGAGATGGCAGAAACTCTTAAGTCAAAAGGTTGTTCTTGGGAAAATGGCTCGGCAGGCTTTGCTTCAACCAAAACCACTTTTAAGCCTAAATCGGCTAATGCGATGGCCGTTGTTGCACCAACCATACCACCACCAATAATTAAACAATCAACTGAACTCACAAATATTCCACATTTTTTATATTTACCACAATAGTAACAATTATTGTCTTAAAAGCAGTAGCGATTATTTCTTTGTCGTAAAAAAACTAGTCCGTCTTGGTTTTTTATCGCGTTATAAAAACCACCAACCTAAGTAAAAAACCCATTATTTTCAGTACCATAAAAGATAAACCCAAGCTCTGAGGCAAATGGTCTGTTTTTCACGACAAACGACAGTTTCAACAATGAATGTAACAAAAGCTAACTAAACCTTACTTTTGTAATACTTGCTTACATCCTCGCTGCAACCATTTTTTAATTAACGCTATCTTATTTAACAAGTCGCTCACAAAGTTAGCCGTATTGTGAAAATCATTCACTATTAGAAAACTCAGGAAGTCACTATGAAAACCTTATTAGCCACCGCAGCCAGTGTATTACTTTTTGCATCAACGAGCGCATTAGCCAGTAACGAGATGATGGATCGCTATACCGTTACTTATGTTGATTCCGTTGATCTTGTTAACAAGCAAACCCATTTAGCGATAGAAAATATAAACTATCAACTTGCCCTTGATATTCGCGAACAAGCCCAACAAGGCATCGATTATATTGGTGCACGACTACACCTGCATCAAACCGTTGCTTTAAAACAAGACGCCATCCCACATGTGATGCAACCAGAAACGGCTCAATAAACGCAAACCCATCTACCCTTTGGGAAATATCGCTAATATTCGTGATATTTCCCTTTTTTATTTCCTTAGAAATTATTTTTTGACATCAGTGATTAACCATTTAATTACAAATTAAAACGCTGGCAACAGTAGCGCCAGTGCTCAAGAAAGAGTAAAATACGCGTCCTTTTTATCTAATTTATTCGTTAATTTAGGTAGAAACTGTTTATAAACGCATTTAATTGGGCGACGTGATAATGAGCAAAAAGCTTTATATTAAAACTTGGGGCTGTCAAATGAACGAGTATGACTCGCAGAAAATGGCAGATTTATTGGATTCTACGCACGGCTTTATTGAGGTTAAAGAACCTGAGGAAGCAGATGTGTTGTTACTCAATACCTGCTCTATTCGTGAAAAAGCTCAAGAGAAAGTATTCCATCAGCTAGGCCGTTGGAAAACGATGAAAAACACCAAACCAGATTTGATCATCGGGGTTGGTGGCTGTGTGGCATCACAAGAAGGTGATGCTATTCGTCAGCGCGCACCATTTGTTGACATCGTATTCGGCCCTCAAACATTGCACCGTTTGCCGGAAATGATTAATCAGGTTAGCAGTGAGCATAATTCAGTGGTTGATGTGAGTTTTCCTGAAATTGAAAAATTTGACCGTTTGCCTGAGCCAAAAGCTGAAGGCCCAACGGCATTCGTTTCGATTATGGAAGGATGCAGTAAATATTGTACCTTCTGTGTTGTGCCTTATACTCGTGGTGAGGAAGTGAGTCGTCCGCTTGATGACGTGCTATACGAAATTGCACAATTAGCAGAACAAGGCGTACGCGAAGTAAACTTATTAGGCCAAAACGTCAATGCCTACCGCGGTGCAACGCACGATGGTGACATTTGTCGTTTCTCTGATTTATTGCGCATGGTAGCGACCATTGATGGTATTGACCGTATTCGTTATACCACATCGCATCCTGTTGAGTTTACGCAAGATATTATTGATGCCTATAATGATGTGCCTGAATTAGTTGACCACTTACACTTACCCGTACAAAGTGGTTCTGATCGCATCTTAACTATGATGAAACGAAACCATACGGCAATTGAGTACAAATCAAAGATTCGTGCATTGAAAAAAGTGCGTCCAAATTTATGTATGTCATCTGACTTTATTGTTGGTTACCCGGGTGAAACCGATCAAGACTTTGAAGATACTATGAACCTGATCAGAGCCATTGATTTTGATATCAGTTTCAGCTTTATCTACAGTGCTCGACCTGGTACCCCAGCTGCCGATGCAATTGATGACGTGTCGGATGAAACCAAGAAACAACGCTTGCAAATCTTACAAGACCGAATCAATACTCAGGCCTTGACCATTGCTCGTCGTATGTTAGGTACCGAACAGCGTATTTTAGTTGAAGGCCCATCAAAGAAAGATCCGATGGAATTACGCGGTCGTACTGAAAACAACCGTATTGTTAACTTCCAAGCACCACATACGGTTATTGGTAAGTTTGTTGACGTAAAGATTACCGATGTATTTAGTAATTCATTACGTGGTGAATTGGTTCGCACAGAAGACGAAATGGGCTTGCGTATTGCGCACTCGCCTGCCGATATTTTGGCAAACCAGCATCATCAAAAAAGTGGTAAGCAAACCGATGACCTTGGGGTTGGCACCTACACGCCATAACCCATGGATGAAAGCGCGTATGATGATTAACCAGGCTTCGGCCTGGTTAATGCGTTTTATCATCCAAAGTGATAAAATGAAGCCACTAATCAGCGTATATGCTGTAAAGATATTTACAAGGACCGAACATTTTGACCCAATCTAAAAACAGCCACCAGGTAACTCTGGAGCCACTTGATAACAACCGCCTGGCCAGTTTATGCGGCCCTTTAGATGACAACTTACGAAAAATAGAAAGTCGCTTAGGTGTCGAGATCAGTTACCGAGGCAATGTTTTTAAAGTTTTGGGCAATGAACCTCATTGTATTGCCGCTTCGCAAGTTTTAACCAACTTGTACGTCGAAACCGCTCCGGTTAAAGGTAAAATTGGTCAAGTAAGTCCAGAGCACATACATCTGGCCATTATCGACGCAAAAGTGCTCGATCAGTCTAGCGATGTCGATAAAGAATATGAGAAAATGGTCACCATTAAGACCAAACGAGGCATTATTAAACCTCGAAACGATAACCAAGCATCGTATGTACAGCAGGTCTTAAGTAACGACATTACCTTTGGCGTCGGTGTTGCGGGTACTGGTAAAACCTATTTAGCGGTTGCTTGTGCTGTAGATGCATTAGAACGACAAGAAGTTCGACGTATTTTATTAACTCGTCCAGCCGTTGAAGCGGGCGAAAAACTGGGCTTTTTACCGGGAGACTTATCACAAAAAGTTGACCCGTACTTACGTCCTCTATACGATGCATTATTTGAAATGCTGGGCTTTGAAAAAGTCGAAAAGCTTATTGAACGTAATGTTATCGAAGTTGCGCCACTTGCTTATATGCGTGGTCGAACTTTAAACGATGCCTTTATTATCTTAGATGAGAGTCAAAACACCACCGTGGAACAAATGAAAATGTTCCTAACTCGAATTGGTTTTAACTCAAAAGCTGTGATCACCGGCGACATCACTCAAGTTGATTTACCAAAAGGACAGCGCTCTGGCTTACGCCATGCGATTGAAGTATTACAAGACATTAAAGGCATAAGCTTTAATTTCTTTCAGGCCAAAGATGTTGTGCGCCATCAGGTGGTTGCTCGCATCGTTGAAGCGTATGAACGCTATGACAACAATCACAGCTAAGAAAATATTATGATAGATAACACATTTAATATTTATGTTGATATTCAACGTGCATCTGAGCACCCAAAGTTACCAAGTGACCAACAAATTCAGACATGGGTAGACTTGGTGTTAGGTAAATATGCACGAGATTTTGAATTAACCGTACGCTTAGTTGATCGTGAAGAATCACAGCAATTAAACCATCAATATCGACATAAAGATAAACCAACGAATGTGTTATCTTTTCCATTTGAAGTGCCAGAAGGCATTGAAATGGAATTGTTAGGCGACCTTGTTATTTGTGCCGAGGTCGTTGAAACAGAAGCAAAAAATCAAAATAAGCCCTTAAATAACCATTGGGCGCATATGATCGTACACGGATGCTTGCATTTGTTAGGTTATGATCATATAAGAGATGATGAAGCGGTAGAAATGGAAGCCATTGAAGTGGCTTTACTTGAACAAATAGGGATCCCAGATCCTTATCAAGACTCTACCAATGATTAACTAACGTAAGGTAACCAAAAAGCTCTATGAGCGATGACAATTCCCAATCTAGCATCGGTTCTTCTAGGTCAATTTTAGACAAAATTGCGCAAGTATTTGCCGGAGAACCGAAAAACAAAGAAGAACTGGTTGAAGTATTAAACGATGCTGAAGACCGTGATTTAATAAAATCCTCAACGAAATTAATGCTTGAAGGTGTGCTGGAAGTATCTGATATGCGTGTACGCGATATCATGATCCCACGCTCACATATGGTCACGATTGATGTGGACCAAACTGTTGAGGAGTTTTTACCAATCGTATTGGAATCTGCCCACTCTCGTTTTCCTGTGATCAATGACAGTATTGATGACATTGAGGGGGTATTATTAGCAAAAGATTTGCTGGCACATGGCTTTAACAAAAGCAGCAAAGATTTCAATTTAAGAGATATTCTTCGCCCTGCGATTATTGTCCCTGAGAGCAAAAAGGTGGAACCTTTATTAAAAGAGTTTCGCCAACAGCGTTACCACATGGCCGTCGTCGTTGATGAATACGGTGGTGTGTCTGGCTTGGTTACCATTGAAGACATTCTAGAATTGATTGTTGGTGAAATCGAAGATGAGCATGACGATATGCTCGAGCGCGAAATTCGCCCATTATGTTCTAACGTATACCAAGTAAAAGCGTTAACCAACATCGAAGACTTTGAACAGTATTTTAACTGTGCGTTTGACGATAACGCTGCTGATACCATCGGCGGTATGCTGGTGCACAAATTTGGTCATGTACCACAACGCGGTGAAAGCATTCGGGTTAATGATTTTGACTTTAAAGTGGTATTATCTGACCGACGTCGAATTCAGCAACTGCAAGTTACCGTCCCTAAAGAACATGAGGTTAATGGTAAATTAGCCACTGAAAGATAAAAATAATGCAAGAAAGCGCAATGCAAACCACTAAGCCTAGCAACAAAGCTCATGCTGTTATAGCCCTTTTATTTCGCTATCTGCCAAGTTTTGTTGCTGGTGGCTTAATGGTTTTCGCGTTTGCACCATTTTCGATTTGGCCACTGACCTTACTGTGTGTATCCTTTTGGCTAACTCAACTTCGCAACCAACCCCCTAAGCACGTTTTTTACCAAGGCTTAGTTTTTGGTTTTGGCTGGTTTAGTGTTGGCATTAGTTGGGTTCACGTTAGTATTGCCCAATTTGGCGGCATGCCATTAATCATCTCGTTATTATTAATGGCGTTGCTTTGTCTTTATTTAGCGCTATATCCCGCATTGGCGGCTTGGTGTAGTGCGAAATTTACAAGGCAACAGCAAATAAACCTCTATTATTTACCCTTTTTCTGGTTGTTAGCAGAGTACTGTCGTGCCCATTTTTTAACGGGATTTCCTTGGCTATCCCTAGGTTACAGCCAAATTGACTCCCCCCTATCAGCTCTTGCCCCTATTGTGGGTGAAACCGGCATTACCTTTTGTTTGATGCTGCTTTGTGTCAGCTCTGTCAACATCCTCTATCGTCGCCATATATTGGCCAATACGCTGGTGATCGCAACCATTGCATTGTCAGTCTTGGTTGCAGGCGCACAAACCTTTACCCATGATAGACAGCAAACAGTAAGTGTCGCTTTGGTGCAAGGTAATATCAAACAAGAACTTCGCTGGGATGAAGAGCAAGAACAACGTATTATCGATTTGTATGTCGAGATGACAACCGACTTGTACACTGATCACCAGTTAATTATTTGGCCGGAGGCGGCGATTCCAAGGCTGGAACCTCTCGCTCAAGATACCTTGATGATGTTGGATCAAAAAGCGGTAGATAACAACAGTAGCTTAATTACTGGGGTGATTAATTTTGATATTCATTCAAAGAGCTTTTTTAATCGGTTATTAGTGCTTGGTAAAAAGCACCCTGACGATATTAGCGGCGATTATTATTATCGCAATGCTAATCATTATGACAAACACCATTTGCTGCCCATTGGTGAGTTTGTACCGTTTGAAGATCTGCTCAGACCCATTGCACCATTATTTAATTTACCGATGTCGTCGTTCAGTCGAGGCGATTTTAGTCAAACCAATATTATGGCCAATGGCTTACATATTGCGCCCCTGATTTGCTTTGAAATAGCGTTCCCAAAACAATTGGCGGCTAACATAAACGAACAAACAGATGTGTTATTAACCGTGAGTAATGACGCATGGTTTGGTGATTCACACGGGCCTCATCAACATTTAGAAATAGCCCGCATGCGCGCCCTTGAGTTTGGCTTGCCAATGTTAAGAGCGACCAACAATGGCTTAACCGCACTTATTGACCACAAAGGTGAGATTAGCGCCGACATCGCTCAGTTTGAACAAGCAATTTTATCGAATAACATATCTTTAGTAACGAGCCATACCCCTTATCGTCACTACGCCAATTACTTGTACAAAGTCATCTTGGCCCTGTTCTTATTCGGCTTGTTCAGCAAATTTATCTACTTTAAGTACCGCGCGAACGCCAATGTATAAAGCCAGCCTAAAGCCGCGTTTAAGCGCCTTAATAAAGCCAAATAGCGCTGAGTCGCAAACTTATAATACGGTAAACTTAATCGGTAACAGCAAGTAACTCTGTTCGTTGATTAATTTTATTCGGTTAAATCTAAACCTTCTATCGGCTTCAATATGCTCATTAGCCAACAAGCCAAAACGATTGGTTTCGTACTGACAGCTTTCGAGGCTTAATATCGTTTCTGGCTCGCTCATTAATTGTTGTAAATGTGACAAATAGGCTTCTGGGCTGGCAACATCTTCAGGGCTTAGAGGACACGCCACCCCTTTCGCACTAGCCAGTATTGGCGCCAACTGTAACTTTAATTGCTCGATAATTTGCTGATGACAATACGCTTTTAACTGTTGCGCTAAAGCATCTTCATTTCGAACCAAACCAACCAAGCTTATACCACTAATGACTAGCTGCTGTTGCTGAACATTATTCACCACATTATCGCCGATAAGTGTCGGTGCTAATACCTGCTTTTGAGTCACTCTCGCTTTTAATAAGCCATAAATATCGCCATGATGGTCTCTGTTTTGCAACTGCCATTGGGTCAACGTTTTATCACTATCAAGAATACGACTAAGCTCATGAAAGCGATAAAACATCGATTGCAATAAATCCGACTTGTTAAACTCAGTTTTTGATAAGCTCAACGGCGCTTCAAATGCTTTTATCATCTCATCAACATATTGAATTTGACTTTGACTACAACGCCGAAGTTTTTCTTTATAACCACTGATCATACGAACCTTCGCATCGGTACCATCAACGACAGACTCTATTGTTTGCTGTAAACGCTGTTTATTTTTTTTCTGCCATTTTTTGTCGTCAGATTTTGTCGCCAGCGCTGAGGTAAAATATTGCCATTGTTCACTAAAAAACTCTCGCAAGCCAATGCTCGCGTGGGTTCGACGATTTGTCATAAACTCTCCATATAGACACCAAAATTAAAGTGTATCTTTCGTCATTAGGCGACAAGACCGATAATTATCCGCGCAAATGTTAAAAATATATTAATTAAATTACAACCTTTTGCAGATTGCATGCGACTAATCATAAATAACAAAACGACTGTGAATCAAGTTCGGGGGAATTTATGAAAATCGCAGATACCAGTGCACAAGACCAGGTTGTTATTAAACCACCAGGTTATCGACGCACATTATATACACTATTGATTATTGCCATAACGGTTATCATCGCAATATGGCAGTTGGCGCCGGCAGCAAGTCGCTGGAGCAAAGCCGATAAATCTATCTCGATGGAACGGGTAAGACTAGGACACATTGATATTGGCGATTTTATTCGCGACGTTTCAGTGCAAGGACGTGTCGTAGCCGCCATCAGCCCAACCATCTACGCTCCTGCAGAAGGCACCATCACCCTTCATATCGACGCCGGCAGTGAAGTATCTTCGGGTGATCTTTTAGCCAGTTTAGACAGCCCTGAGCTGACTTCACGCTATCAACAAGAAAAAGCCAGTTTGGAAAATTTACAAACCAGTTATAAACGCGCCCAAATCCAATCAAAAAAACAACAGCTTATTGCTCAAAAAGCGGTGGATTTAGCGCAGGTCGCTCTCACCACGGCAGATAGAGAAAAGCGCAGAGCAGACAAGGCCTACCATAAAAACGCAATCAGCCAGATTGACTTTGAAAAAGCTCAAGATGATTTAGCCAATGCAAAATTACAATACGAACATGCGGTTGCTGATGCCAATTTAGACAAGGAAAGCCAAGCCTTTGACCTGCATTCGATTGACTTACAAATCCAGCGACAAACGTTATTGGTGAGCGATTTACAACGCCAAGTTGACGCTTTGTACATTGTTTCACCTGTGGATGGCATTGTCGGTAATTTAAATGTCGAAAACAAAACTTACCTCAGCAAAAATCAGCCGATTTTAATGGTCGTCGATTTATCACAATTTGAGATAGAAGTCGCGATCCCAGAAAGCTATGCCGACGACTTGGCCATTGGTATGGACGTAGAAATTAACGTAGAACAGCAACCGTTTAGTGCTCGACTGGTGACAATTTCCCCCGAAATACTGAACAATCAGGTCACTGGTCGAGTGCGTTTCAATCAGCAAGTACCACCAGGACTGAGACAAAACCAACGTTTAAGCAGTCGCATTTTACTCGAGTCTAGAGAAAACGTATTACAAGTAAAACGCGGACAATTTCTTGACAGCAGTAATGGACGCTTTGCCTATGTTGTCAACGACGGTATTGCTTATAAAACCCCTATTGAAGTTGGTGCCAGAAGCTTAAGTCGTGTTGAGATTTTATCCGGACTTAAAAAAGGGCAACAAATTATTATCTCCGGCACCGATATGTTCGACAACGCCGAAACCATTTTACTAAACCAATAAAGACAACCTGGCATCACTTTATAAAGCAAGGAAAACAATATGTTAACAATGAAAAGTATCAGCAAAGTATTCACCACCGATAACATTCAAACGCACGCTCTGCGCGATTTCAATCTACAGGTTAACGAAGGTGATTTTGTCAGTGTGACCGGCCCTTCGGGTTCGGGTAAAACCACCTTTTTAAATATTGCAGGATTACTTGAAACCTTCACTGCGGGTGAATACGACCTTGATGGGTTAGCGATAAGCCAATTAAACGATAAGCAACGGTCTAAATTAAGAAACGAAAAAATCGGTTTTATTTTTCAAAGTTTTAATTTAATTCCCGATTTAAATCTATTTGATAATGTCGATGTGCCCTTGCGCTATCGCGGTTTAAAAAGTGCAGAGCGCAAAGAACGTATTGCGCATCATCTTGATTTAGTAGGGTTAGGTTCAAGGATGAAACACCTGCCAAGCCAATTGTCTGGTGGTCAACAACAACGTGTTGCCATAGCTCGTGCGTTAGCGACTGAGCCGAGGTTTTTATTGGCCGATGAACCTACGGGAAACTTAGATACCCACATGGCACAAAGTGTGATGAGCCTATTAGAAGAGATCAATAGCCAAGGCACAACAATTATCATGGTGACGCATGACAATGAATTGGCCAATCGGGCAAAACGCAAAATTTGGGTAAAAGACGGTATTGTCAGCGAAGTAGATAGCATTGATAGCCGTATCCACACGTCCACTCAAGCGATTGCATAAGGGAGTGAATATGTTTACTTATTATTTACGTCTGGCGTGGATCAGCATTTTTAAACATTGGGGCTTATCATTACTTATGGTCATTGCCATAGGTCTTGGCATCGGCGCGACCATGACCACAGTTACGGTGAACTATTTAATGTCATCGAACCCAATTCCTCACAAAAGTTCGGTTTTGCACAATGTGCAGCTCGACAGTTGGGATCTGAATCAGCCCTTTCGTGACGATGGTAGCCCACCTAATCAAGTAACCTATCGTGATGGTATCGCTTTATTTGAAGCAAAGATGGCAGCAAAACAGAGTATTCAAGCACAAGCGAATGGGGTCATAGAACCAGAAACACAAGGTTCTTTACCTTTTATGGTAACTGCCAGAGCAAACTCAGCTGACTTTTTCAGCATGTTCGATGTGCCGTTTATTTATGGTGATTCTTGGGATCATAACAGTGATATTAATAAAGAACAGGTGGTTGTGCTTAATCGTGAGGTTAATCAGCGAGTATTTGGCGGCGAAAATTCGGTTGGCCGTACGATTAAGATAAACGGTTACTACTACAAAGTGGTTGGGGTAATTGATTATTGGGATCCTAAACCAAGGTTTTATGACATTTCGACGGGGGCATTTAATGATTCCGAAGAAATTTTTGTCCCGTTTTCGATGCTCACCGAGCAAAAGATCGGTCGTAGTGGTAACACCAACTGTTGGAAGCCCGTTGGTGATGGTTTTGACGCTTTCTTACAATCCGAATGTGTGTGGTTGCAGTTTTGGGTTGAACTGCCCAACCTTAGCGCCAAAAACGACTATATGAGCTTTTTAAATGCTTACACCGAACAACAAAAAGATTTGGGCCGATTTCAACGCCCGACCAACAACCGCTTACCCAATGTGACCGAGTGGTTAGAACAACAAGAAGTGGTTGCTGATGATGCGATTATGATGATGACAATGTCATTGATGTTCTTAATTGTTTGCTTGTTAAATACCGTTGGTTTGTTGTTATCAAAATTTCTTGGTAAAGCTTCAGAAATTGGCCTGCGCCAAGCCTTGGGAGCCAGCAAACAAACCTTGTTCTTGCAGTACATTATTGAATCGGCATGTATTGGCCTTGCTGGTGGGGTTATGGGCTTATTGTTTGCTTGGCTGGGCTTAAAAGGCATTGATGCCCTGTATGGCGACATCTTAACCGGACTCACTTCCCTAGACATTCCAATGTTTATATTGGCTCTAATCATTGCCATTGTTTGCACTATTTTAGCTGGCATATACCCCACATGGCGAGCCTGTAACGTACAACCATCACAACAACTTAAAGCGCAGTAGGAGGCAAATAATGTCAGAATTTGGATTAATTTTTCGCGCTTTAATGCGCAACAAGGTGGGTGCGGTGCTTATCGCTTTACAAATAGCCTTGACCTTAACCATCATGGTCAATGCCATTTTTATGATCCAAGAACGCAATCAACAAATGCAACGCCCTAGCGGATTAGATGAAGACAATATTTTTCATTTAACCAACACTATTTTTGCGCAAGATTATAACCAGCAAGTGAATTTAGAAGACGATTTGGCACTAATCCGACAGACTCCTGGGGTCGTTGATGCGATTCAAATTAACGCTATCCCTTTAAGTGGCGGAGGTTGGTCTATGGGCTTGCAAACCGAAGCAGGCGAAGGCAAAGACACGGTTGGGGTTGCGGTATATATGGTAGATGATCATGCCATCAACACCATGGGCATAGAATTAATCTCAGGTCAAAATTTTGCCCCCACCGATATTCAATGGCGAGATCAATCCCAATCGGGTTGGCCGGCAAAAACCATTGTCAGCAAAGCCATGGCTGAAAGCTTATTTCCTGATGATTGGCAAGGAGCGGTGGGTAAAACCGTCTATATCGCAGAACATCAGGCGATTCAAATCATTGGTATTGTTGATACCTTGCAAGCACCTTGGCATAGCTGGGGCAATGTCGAAAGAAGCATGTTAGTACCGTTTAAAATGGAAACATCGGGTGGTCGCTTTATGATACGAACCGAACCAGGGCGCCGTGATGAATTAATGCCACAAATTGAAGCAGCGCTAGCAAACAGCAATCAGGGCAGGATCATTCGTCGAGTGACCAGCATGAACGACGTCAGAGAGCGCAGTTATCGCGGTCACAATGCGGTGAATAAAATTTTAACCGTTGTGGTGATTACTTTAACCTTGATTACAGGCTTTGGTATTGTTGGTTTAGCGATGTTTAGTATCAATCGTCGCACCAAACAAATTGGCACTCGTCGGGCCCTTGGAGCAACCCAAAGTCAAATTTTAAGCTTTTTTATGATTGAAAACTTTATCATATCCAGCTTTGGTGTGGCCTTAGGTGCAGCGGGGGCTATTGCACTCAACATTTGGTTGGTAAACACCCTGTCAATGTCCCCCATTAACCCTTGGCTTATTGGGTTAGGGGTTGTCATTCTCTATATTGTTGGCCAAGTCGCGGTGCTTTACCCGGCCCGTAAAGCGACTTTAATTTCTCCGGCGATTGCAACTAGAACGGTATAAACGAGTCGCCATCAACAACAAGTCTGTTGACCATTAGCTCAGACTTGTTGCCTGTCAGTGTTTTAATTTTCCATGGCCAAAGTGGCTTAAAATAGGGCGCCTTGAGATAATGCTTAAACGCGCTCTCTATGGCATCCTATTGACCCCCTACTTATTTAACGTGTTGAAAGTGAACGAAAGCTTAGCCTTAATCGTTACTTGATTCGTATCGGTTTTGGCTAAGTTCATAGCAAAGCTTTTTAATAACGAATATCCAAGGTTATACTGTATAGCGTTACCAATATTAGATTTTTAGACCATGAATAAACAAGGTAATAGCAATTGGAAGCGTTATCGGTAAGTTAGGTAAACCGAACTAAGGCTGATATATTAGTAGCAGATATACATTCAATTAGTGACCACGATGGCAAACCCTGTAAGCAAGATGTACGAAGTGGGTTTGTTATCGCTAAAAATACATTCACATTATTGTGAGAGCTAAAAATTTTTACCGTCGAGTCAGAACGTTGCTCATACCAAAGCCTGAACGTTTTAACACGGCTCGCAAATGCATAAAATGGGGAATAACCATGCACAAGAAAATTATCACCACCATCGTTTTAGCGCTGTGTTTCCATGCGCAAGCCCATGAAGACTTACATAAAACCTCTGGTTTAGTTACCGCAGGGGGTAAACTCATCACTTTATTGGGTGACCAAGTTGAAGTGGGTCAACAAGCACCGGATTTTAAAGTTGTCGACGAAAGATTTTCTCCGGTTACCCTGTCTGACTTTAAAGGTAAAACAGTGATGATTTCAGTGGTGCCAAGTTTAGACACAGGGGTTTGCTCATTGCAAACCAAGCGGTTTAACGAAGAGGTTGCTAATTTACCAGAAGATGTAGTGATGTTGACCATCAGTAACGACTTACCGTTTGCCCAAAAACGTTTTTGCCAAGCTGAGTCTGTCGACCAACTGAAAGTTTTATCCGATTCAGTATGGCGTGACTTTGGCGCCAAATATGGCTTATTAATTAAAGATATGGGGTTATTAAGCCGGGCAATCATTGTGATTGATAAGCATAATAAAATCACCTATAAAGAATTGGTTAGTAATATTTCAACTCACCCTAAATACGATGAAGCGTTGATGGCAGTGCAAGAAGCGGTTAATGGCACAGAACCATCGCCAAGTGCCGCTGAGGAAGATGAAGAAACCTCATTAACAACAGGCGATAGCGAAGCAGTCGCGGCGCCAACAAGCGCAGACTAACAAGCCAATATCGTTGCTGCCTTGGTGTGTCACCTTTGCTGACACGCCAAGACAGGCAAAGTCTAAACTTAAAAAAGTTCGACACAAACCCTAAAAAAACAATAAGATAAAAAATATTTTTCTTTTTTTTATCTTTTCCCTTGAAAAATATTTGTTCGCTCCCATCTATTAATTGTAGTCGCCATAAAGGGTCTACAATCCGCTTTAATATCGGATTTTTAAACCGCCTGTTCAACGTGAAAGGCACTTTTAACGTTCAGAACCATCGCAACGTTCTGATTCACATATTGCTAAATAGATAGGATATGATTATGCGAACATTTACAACAGATTTTAGCCCACTTTACCGTTCATTTATTGGTGCTGAGCATTTAGCTTCATTAATGGATAAAGCCACACGAGCAGAAAAACAACCTGCTTATCCTCCTTACAACATTGAATCAATAGCCGACGATAAATATCGTATTACCATGGCGGTGGCCGGTTTTGTTGAAAGTGAGCTAGATATTGAATCCAAAGATAACGCTTTAATCGTAACGGGTACCAAAACCAATAACGATAAAGACAACAACCGAACGTTCTTATATCAAGGCATTGCTGAACGCAATTTTGAACGTAAATTCCAACTTGCCGATCATGTCAAAGTGATCAGTGCACAAATGGAAAACGGGTTGTTGCATATTGACCTCGAGCGAGAAATTCCAGAAGCTTTAAAACCACGTAAGATTGCCATTAATGGTAAGAGCTTATTGGAAAGCTCTGCAGAATAAGCCTGAATTGCTCGCTATTTAAATTTTACTTCCCTATTTTTGCAAGCCCGGTTCGCGCCGGGCTTTTTATGTTATTATTTTTGACTAAAAAGATAGGTTCGATAGCCACCCACCAAGTTTTTCACCTTAAAGCCATGATTGGCCAACATACGACAAGCAACATTACCGCGCAAACCAACCTGACAATACACTAAAATTTCTTTGTCTTTGGGGAGCTCATTTAGGCGTTGTCGTAATTCGTCAACTTCAATATTTATCGCTCCCGCTATCTGCCCTACTCGTTCAAGCTCTATCGGTTTACGAACATCTAGCCATAGTTGTTTCGACGTTACATTATCTACTTGATCAAAATGTACGGGCTTAATATCACCTCGCAAAATATTGGTGGCGACAAAAGCGGCTTGGTTAATCACATCCTTAGCACTACCAAAAGGCGGAGCATAACAGAGCTCGACATGTTGCAATTGCGCAACCGTCATTTTAGTTTTCATCGCAACCGACAGCACATCGATACGTTTATCAACACCGTCTTTGCCGACGGCTTGTGCACCTAAAATAATCCCAGTGTCAGGGGCAAATAACAGCTTTAAAGAGACAATTTCTGCACCTGGGTAGTAGCTTGCATGGCTTGCGGTATGGACGTAGACTTTTTCATAGGCGATATTGGCACGTTTTAATTGTTTCTCATTTTTACCTGTTGAGCCTACTGCTAAATCAAAAACTTTGCAGATCGCCGTGCCTTGAGTCCCCTGATATGACTCACTGGCGCCAAGCATATTATCAGCGGCCATCCGACCTTGTCGGTTTGCTGGGCCGGCCAGTGGCACTAAGGTCGGTGTTTTAGTGACAAAATCAATGGTTTCAATAGCATCACCAACGGCGTAGATACTCGGATCACTGGTTTGCATATGTCCATTAACCCAAATTCCGCCAAGCTCACCAAGTTTTAAACCGGCTTGTTTTGCCAACCCAGTTTCTGGCGCGACCCCCGTTGCCATTATTAACATATCCGTTAACACCTGTTGGCCTGAGTCGAGTTGCAGGGTAAGATTGTGGCCTGTATGCGCTTCGTTTGATTGTACCTCTACCAACTTTTGGCTTAACTTTAAGTCAATACCTCGCTCATTAAGTTCTGCATGTACAAAGCCAGCCATTTCTTTATCAATACTCACCATAACTTGATCTGCCAATTCAACCAAAGTGGTATCAATACCACGCTGATGAAACGCTTCGAGCATCTCTAAGCCAATAAAACCGCCGCCCACAACGGTGGCATGTTTTACCGTCTGACTTTCTAACTTGGCAATAATCGCGTCCATGTCGGGAATATTGCGCAAAGAAAAGGTGTAAGGATTGGTTAAACCGGTAATCGGTGGCATTAACGGTTTAGCACCTGGGCTTAATAACAAGACATCATAAGGCTGCTCGTATTGCTCTTGGGTAAGTAAGTTGGTCACTCGGACTCGTTTGTTTTCACGATCAATTGCCATAACTTCGGTGTGTGATTTAACTTTTACATTAAAGCGTTGATCAAAACTTTCATCAGTTTGTAAAATGAGTGCCTCTCGTTGGCGAATATCGCCACCAATATGATAAGGCAAACCACAGTTTGCAAATGAGACATACGGGCCACGCTCAAACATGATAATGTCTGCCGACTCTGACAACCTTCTTGCTCTCGCAGCGGCAGAGGCTCCACCGGCAACGCCACCTACAATGACTATTTTCTTCATATCTACCTCAAATTTTTATACATGATCGTAAAGATCCAAACGAATGATGATGGCACTGTATCACACCAAATTAGATATTACTAATTTAGATAACACTAATTTAGACTGACCTCTATAAGTGTTGACTAATATAAAATTTAGCATACACTGTGCTTGCTATTAGGAGTCTTTTTACAAAATAATACTGACAAAACAGAGCCTAACGGCAGGTATTAATTTAAAAGGAGTCGACATTTGGACTTTGATCTAATGCAAGAAAATGCAAAAGAAGTTTCTAACCTATTGAAAACAATGGCACATCCTGATCGATTGATGGTTTTATGTCAGTTAATCGATGGGGAAATGAGCGTTGCAGAACTACAACAAAATTCAACGTTAAGTCAGTCTGCGTTTTCTCAACACTTAAAAGTTTTAAAATCGCATGGATTAATTTGCGATCGAAAGTCATCGCAACAAGTCTTTTATAGCCTTGCCGATAGCAATATCGCACACCTCATTGGTACATTGCATGAATTGTACTGTCCGAAACCTTAACCATATACATATAAGTGAATACTATGACCATCCCTTATAACGCTTTAATCGGCGGTGTTTTACTGGGTATTTCTGCCCTACTCCTGTTGTTATTTAATGGCAAAATTGCTGGGATCAGCGGAATATTAACCGGATTAATTAGCCCAAAACAAAAAGACATATTATGGCGATTTTTATTCGTTCTTGGCATGTTGCTGGGAGCGTTTATCGCGGTTAACTATTTTGGCGCGACGATAGTACAGAGCTTCTCAACCCCTACTTGGCTAATGATTATTGCTGGCTTTCTAGTTGGCTTTGGTACTCGTATCGGTAACGGCTGTACCAGTGGTCATGGCATTTGTGGTATGGGTCGATTATCTCAACGCTCTATCATTGCAACCTGTATATTTATGGTCGTGGCTGTTGTTACGGTTTATCTTAGAAATCAGTTTATTTAGGAAGCAAAAATGACTCAGATTATTGCATTAATTAGCGGTATTTTATTTGGTTTAGGCCTCGCTATTTCGGGCATGGTAGATCCTGAAAAAGTCATGGGCTTTTTAGATATTACTGGCAACTGGCAAATTGATTTGGCATTTGTGATGGGTGGCGCCTTATTGGTGTTTGTTCCTGGGTATTTTCTTATCGTCAAACACCAGGATAAGCCAATACTTAGCAAAAAGTTTAGTCTACCGAGCAAAACAGATATCGATAAGCCGTTAATTGTAGGCGCTGTTTTATTTGGTATTGGTTGGGGTTTGGCAGGTTTATGTCCAGGCCCTGCGATTGCCAGTTTGTCTTACCCGACGGCCGATTTACTGTATTTTGTCGCCGCCATGTTGGTTGGTTTACTGTGTGCACCAATCGCTAGTAAACGACAATCGTAATATCATTAGGGCTGTAAATTTAAGTTTGCAGCCCTTTTCTTAATGCTTTGCTTATTAGTCTTTAAAATCGTTTGCAAGTTTCTGATTTATTTGTACAGTATAATTATCGTGCAATAAATATACGATAATAGGAATAGTGATGATTTTATATGGTGATAGCAAATCGGGTAATTGCTACAAACTTCAACTCGTCTGCTCTAACCTTGGACAAGCATATACTTGGCGAGAAATGGACATCACCCAAGGTGATACCCGAACCCCTGAATTTCTTGCCCTTAATCCCCAAGGCAAAATCCCTTTGCTACAGCGTGAAGATGGCAGTATTTTAACCGAATCAAACGCCATCATTAATTACCTTGCTAAAGACTCTGAACTCGTGCCCAAAGACCCTTGGTTATTTGCCCAAGTATTACGTTGGCAATTTTTTGAGCAGTATTATCATGAGCCCAATATTGCGGTGGCGCGTTACATAAAGTTGTATTTGGACTCGCCACAAGATAGACAACAAGAGTTAAAGCAAAAACAACAACAAAGTTACCATGCTCTCGATGTTATGGAGCAGCACTTAGCCGACAAAACCTTTTTAGTAAATGAGCAATATACGGTTGCTGACATCAGTTTATATGCTTATACCCATGTTGCCTATGAAGGGGGGGTAGATATTAAAAACTACCCTGCGATTAAAGCATGGCTAAGTCGTGTTGAACAACAACCTAATTACTGCCCTTTGTGTTACTAAAACGGTGTGACGAAAATCACCACAATAAAAATGCATGTTAATAAGGTAGTTGCAGTAATTGAGGCAAGTCAGGCTGCCATTGAAATTCCGACAGTTTAATTTTGCCATTTAACAGCACAATGCCGTCTGTTTGTAATAGCTCATACTGTGCTTTATAGCGCGTAGAATTTGGCAAAAATGATATTTTCCCTTGTGAATTAATCACTCTAAACCAAGGCAGGTTTAATGAACTTGGCGCATTGGCTAAAGCCTTTCCCACGAAACGCGAACGCCCTGGCAAACCCGCTAGATCAGCTATTTGTCCATAAGTGGCGACACGACCTTTAGGAATGAGCTGCACAATGTGCCATATTGGTTGATAATGTGGTGATGACGTTACGACAGCTTGTGCCCGTTTTTCTTGGTTTTCTTTCTTACTCAACCTTAACCACCAATAATCTTGACTGCATATCTTCCCCATCTTCTAAGCTATAGCGCACTAAAAGCTCTGAACGCCCATCTTGATCTAAATCTTCACTGCTTAGCAATGCGCCATTTTTAGGGAGTTTTACCGCAAGCTTTTGGGCTTTTTTATGTAACAGGTTACCTTTAGCTTTTCCTGGATAGACACTGAGCTTTTGCTCTGAAGAAGACAACACCAAATCTTTCACCCCATCGCCATTAAGGTCGGTCATTTTAATCACCGGTGAACCACTTTTACCCGAGGTTAAGTTAAACGTTAATTCCACTTCTTTGCTGATTTTGGTTTGGTATTCATTATCGCTATTAAGGGCATATATGAGTACATCCTGATCAACACTGCCGGTTAATAACGCTGAAATAATTTGCGATACCGAAATATCAAAAGATGAGGTCATGATTTCCTTTTGCGCATCATTATCGATATCAATAAAATCAAGATCGGTTAATGTGCCTTGAGCTTTAACCAAAGAACTGGCTTGAGCAGGATACACTAACTCCCCTTTGACGACGCTGGCGAGATATATTTCATAGTCGTTACTTTTATCCAATACCCCAGAGCTTTGAGTATATTGCACCACCATATCAGGCAGGTTGTCATTATTGATATCGATAAGATGTTCAATGGTTCGGTGCTTTAAATTACTTTGATCTAAATTTTGACCATCTGCCCCGCGGGTATCCCACCAATTCACCCCAGTAATGGATGGGTTTATCGAAATACTTTTACCGTTAAGGTCAAACTTGCCTTGTTTTTGCTGTACATAAACCTGCAACTCGCCATCACCAGAAAGGACAATATCTTGTAAGTTATCCATCGTCATATCGACAAAATAATATGGTTTTTCAGTATAGCTGACGCTGCCATCAAAAATTTCTACGGTTGGTGATATAGGGATCTTTTGTGCGATAAACTGAGTGTTGGATTGCTGTATATAAACATTTAAATGAGCAAAGTCGGCTAAGACCACATCGGCAAGGCCATCTTTATTAATATCAACAACAAAATCAGCTTGCCGTAAGTAGTGCGCGTGTGAATTTATGTAGATAGATTGGACGTCTAAAATGGGCTGATAGAATTCATCTGCTGTGGGTTTAAACTGCATAACTTGGTTGCTGGTTAAAAAGTATAGTGATTGCAAACCGTCTGCATCGACCTCGCCTAAATCGAATGAGAAGAAAGTTTTTGGGAGGTCTACTTGTCGCAGCATTTGGTAAGATTGACTGTCTTCGGTCCAAGCAAATAATGCGAGCTTATGATCCCCGTTTTTCTCACCGATTAATATCAGTTCATTACCATAGTTTGGCAATAAATTAGCACTTAATGGCGCTTGTGAAATATTAAAAGGCGCCACAATGTCATATTGATTAAAGACAAAGTAATCTTGCGCCCACGCTTTATTAAAAAATAAGTAACAGAGTAACGCTGTCGATATAAAACCTCTAAAAAACAGCATTATAGATTTTTCGCTAGCGAGTTCTTGATGCCGATTAATCAACCTCATATCGTTTCATTTCCCAATAAATAATGATCACACAATGGAAGTTAGTATGAATAAAGAACCATCCTAGATCATCTTTTGTTGCTCATATTTGGCCAATTGTTAGGAATTTTTATGTAAATAAATATGTTGTTAAATGCCATTGCCTTAACAAATTTGCTTTTACACTAGGTGATAGCGCATATATCAGGACGCTGAGGGCGGCACAAATAGGTCAAAGAACTAAGTATTTTTTCGATCCGAATATTTCGTGATGTAAAGTAAAAACAATTTCGCGTAGCATAAACAACATAGGTTTAAATTGAATAGGGAAGCAGGTCAAATGAAAGTTACATATTGGCCCAATGGCAGTAATCATCTTAATAATCAAAAGAATAAACAAAGAACAAGCATCTTTTTACGCTATCTAGTATTTCTTGGCTTTGTCCTATCCTTGCTAAGTGCATGCTCACAACCTCAATTAAACCCGCTACCTTACGATGCTAAAATTTTAGCCTTTGGTGACAGTTTAACGGCCGGCAAAGGCGTGGATAAAAGTTTTAGTTACCCCAGTGTGTTAGCCCAACTTATTGAAGTAGATGTTATCAATGCGGGGATCAGTGGTGAAACAACCGCTCAAGGTCTGAGGCGTTTACCACAAGCGTTAAGCACTCATCAGCCGGATTTACTCATATTACTTGAGGGCGGTAATGACATATTACAAAATAAAGACCTTGACCAGACTAAGCGAAACTTAAGCGATATGATCTCTTTAGCAAAACAGCAAGGTATTCAGGTGATGCTGGTTGCGGTACCAGAAAAAAGCTTATTTTCGTCCTCTGCGAGCTTTTACCATGAACTTAGTGATGAGCATCAATTGGTTCTTGAAGATGGGATCATTGCTGAGCTAATGCGAAGTCCCGAAATGAAATCGGATCCGGTTCATTTTAACGAGGCTGGGTATCGAGCTTTAGCACAGCGTATTGCCGAACTGATGCAACAACAAAACATCATTTAACGGGGTTGAACAATCAATCTGATAATTCAACCTGATAAAAATCGGTTTAAAGCTATGAGCTTAAAACCTTAAAGTGAGCGATACAAAGTGAGCAAACACTTCGACCCTAAGGTTGAAATTAACGTAATCAATCAAAATAATCTGGCCGCCAAAAATGGTAAAGGGCAAGTATATGTTTTACCTTTTCAAGGCGATCTTAATTGGCCTTTGATGCTTAACTTTTTTAAACAGAGGATGATCCCTAAAGTTGAATACGTTGAGCATACATACCAACGAACAATTTGCTATAAAGACATTGAAGGTTGGATTGAAGTATCGAAACCTGAGCAAGAGCAACATTTGAGACTCTATATCGAACTGTCAGAATACAAATACATTGATGATATTATTGAAAAAGTTCGTAAAATGTTTGATTTAGACTGCGATCTTAACCGTATTCACCAGCACCTAAGCCAAGATCAACAACTAAAGCCCATTATGGCTAAGTATCCAGGTCTGCGACTTCCTGGTTGTTGGGATCTATTTGAGTTTTCTGTTCGGGCCATTCTTGGCCAACAAATTTCGGTTAAGGCGGCCACCACCATTGCCAAACGCATTGCTCATCGTTATGGTGATAAGGTCCAGAACAGCGCCTTGGTACAATACCCAAATGAGCTTGGTTATTTTTTTCCAACGGACCTGCGCTTAGCAAACGCCAACTTTAACGAGATAGGCTTAACCCAAACTCGGATCACAACATTACAAAATTGGGCTGTTTTTTATCGCCAATTCCCGGACGTTTTTGCGCTCAACAAAAATACCGATTCTGACTATGAAAGATTTACCCAACAATTATGTGCAGTCAAAGGCATTGGACCTTGGACTGCCAACTATATTGCCATGCGTGGACTTAAGATGAATGATGCGCTTCCGGCCAGCGATTTAGGGCTCATAAAGGCGCTCAGCAAACATGGAACTAAAGTGACACCTAAGCAAATCATTGTTGTTGCACAGTCATGGCGACCTTGGCGAGCTTATGCCGCCATCTATTTATGGCAATCGTTAACGCATTAAGGCTTTAAGATGATTTATTTTGATATTCTTACCACCGAGTATGGCGATATAGCCATCATCGCCAACCAACACGGCTTGCAACAAGTGGCTTTTCAACAGGGCAAAGCGCCAGCACAAATAAAACCTGGCTATAAGCCAATTGATAACCAGGCACCTGTGCATTTACACAATGCAAAACAACAGCTTATTGAATATTTTTCAGGACAAAGAACCTCATTTGACTTACCTATTGCCCAGCAAGGAACACCATTTCAACAAAAGGTTTGGCAACAACTGACCACCATACCTTGTGGTAAAACCATAAGTTATTTAGAACTTGCTCAGCAAATCGATAATCCAAAAGCAATAAGGGCGGTGGGAACCGCTAATGGCGCCAATAAAGTAGCCATCATAGTACCGTGTCATCGCGTTATCGGTAAAGACCAAACTCTAACTGGCTATGCTGGTGGCATAGGTCTAAAAGCTAAGTTGTTAATGCTCGAAGGTGCCTATTTTAAACCGTCGATAGGATAATTAACGAGTTCAGTAAGGCAAGTCTTTTTCAACCAGAAACTTGTGTTAGAATGCTTGCTGTTTTTGATTATATTGACCGAGATACCGACCAATGGAATTTTTGATACTGGCTGCCAGCGTGGCTTTGGTTTTTATGGCGTATAAGCTTTATCAGGCCAAACAATATAATCAATTTATTGATTGGTTAGTGACCGACATTCAGCCTCAGTTATTACAAGCCCTAGTTAGTGAGCTTAAACAACAACGTTGCCAACAAACGCCAAATACCGACGCTCATATTAAGGCCACACAATATTACTACGCCCAATACCCCGTAAGAGTGTTTCAAGGCGCATTGCAGCGTAACATCATTAGCAAAGATTGGTTCGCTTCAGCCAAGCACAAACGCTTTGCTGCGCATCTGATGGCAAGCCAAGCGAGCCATAGAATATCACCTAAAAGGGAAAACCAAGGGGCCCAATTAGCAGAAAATAGCCCCCCCAATCCGGTCGCCAAACAAGCGTAAAAATACCTTGTAAAATATGCTTCTTTGCCTTTAAATTTGTTTTCTAGATATTGCTTATTAGCCTTTTTAGGCAAACAAAATTATCTAAATTAGATCTCTATAATATTTGCTTTACCCATCTTAATAACCTAAGTTATTGATTAATAGGGTTGTAATAAATACACCTAAAATCAATAAAAATAAAAATAAAATAGAGAGTCAAATGAGTAAGATGATTTTGTTGAAAGCCTTATCTGGCCTATGTATTCTCGGTATTTTTTCGGCAAACGCAAATTGCCTGATCTCGGAACAAGAAAAACGCTTACGCGATGCAAAATATGCTGATCACATCAGTATAGTGCCAAGCCTTGTTGAAGATACTTACTCCGTACTCATTACGCCATCACAAGAAATTAACGGTCATACATTGCAAAGTATTATGTTGGTTTTAGGTGATACCGACACCCCTGACTTAACTATAGCGTTGGATCTTTTTGTTGAAGATGGCATTGAAAAAGCCGGTTACTTTGTAAAAGCGAAACAAGCCAAGCAACACACGGTGTATATTTCGTATGGCGAAAACTGCGGTATTGAAGTACAAAAGTCGGTTAACTTTAATGCCCAACCTTAGTTCTCTTCCTGTGTTCTACTTTACCAGCATTTTTGTGACCCTGTGCTCATGCCACGAATACTACCCCTTGGATTAAATTATCGCTGGTGAGCAAAAATTTAATCGGATTGGTATAAAACAAAGAAAAATTTACCTGCTATTCGTTTACATAAATAGATTCAACGATACCGTAATTGTTGACAGTGCTCGGATATTTTATAAAAAAAAGCCCAGCTTAGCTGGGCTTTGGTCTATTTTCGACGTCGGCGGGTTTGTTGCCCCTGTGCCTGACGTTGTTGGTGTTTTTTGACGTTCTTACGAATTTTTCGACTTTTATTATTGTCGATTTTCTTCTCGTCAACTTTCACTTTTGATTTGGTTTCTACAGGTAATTGTACCAATTTACGGTAGTAGTTAACGTCTTTTAGGCCCAGCTCTATCCAACCACCTAAAGGCAATCTGCGATCCATTTGCATGTCACCATAACGAACACGAATAAGGCGACTGACTTGCACCCCTTGGCTTTCCCACAGGCGACGAACCTCCCGATTACGACCTTCGGTTAAGACCACATGGAACCAGTGGTTACGTCCCTCACCGCCCTTGTAGATAATTTTATTGAACTTGGCCATACCGTCTTCTAACTTCACCCCATGGCGAAGCGTTTGCAACATGGCTTCATTAATTTCCACATCGGTACAAAATACACGTACCGCATACTCTCGCTCAACTTCATGCGACGGGTGCATTAAGCGATTAGCGAGTTCACCATCGTTAGTGAAAATAAGCATACCTGAAGTGTTTATATCAAGACGACCGACAGCAACCCAACGACTGCCATCAATCGGTGGTAAACGGTCAAAGACAGTCGGTCTTCCCTCGGGATCTTTACGTGTACACATCTCACCTTCAGGCTTGTTGTACACTAACACTCGACAAGGTTGTTCATCACTTTGTGCTATCTTAACAGGGTGACCATCTAATCGTATTTGTTCTGTCCCTTCAACACGATCACCAAGGTAAGCTACTTTACCATCAACACTGACTCGGCCGGCACTTATTACGGCTTCCATTTCTCGACGCGAGCCTTTACCTGCTCGGGCTAATACTTTCTGCAATTTTTCAGACATTTAATAAACTCATTCTGATTCAGTAAATTTACTTACTGAACTCTATTCGCCATCATCGGCGGCAATATTCAGATCACTGACGGGCATTAATTCGGGCAATTCGGACAACGATGTTAATGTAAAATAATCTAAAAACTCTTTCGTTGTGCCGTACAAACCGGGGCGTCCCGGAACGTCTTTATGTCCAACGACCTGAATCCAATTTCTTTCTTGTAGAGTTCTTATTATATAACTACTTACCGCAACACCGCGAATATCTTCAATTTCACCACGGGTAATCGGTTGCTTATAAGCAATTAATGACAATGTTTCCAATAATGCCCGTGAATAACGGGGGGCTTTTTCTTTAAATAACAAGGCGATGTAATCACTATAGCGGTTAATCGCTTGAAATCGATAGCCAGAGGCAACCTGTACTAACTCTATACCGCGCTGATCATAGTCTTTTTCTAGTTGTTGTAAAGCACTAAGCACATGTTTTTGGGTTAATTTAACCTCTTCACTTAGGGTTTGATAAATTTGCTTAACCGAAAGCGGTTTATTGCTAACAAATAACATGGCTTCAATGATTGAAACCAACTCAGACGGCGACACAGTTTTCATAGCGTGTGGTAAATTTCCTTTTATCCCTATTTAAGTTTGACTTGGATTGGGCCATAGGCTTGCGCTTGAATACAGTCAATTAATGACTCTTTGATCAACTCAAGTACAGCTAAGAATGTCACCACAACCCCAGAGCGTCCTTCGTGATGTTCAAACAATTGACTAAATTCTATATAACGTTGCTGTTTTAGGCAGGTCAATATATAAGCCATGCGTTCTCGGGTAGACAACTGTTCGCGTTGAATGTGATGATGCTCAAATGCTTGTGCCCGCTTTAATACACCGCGCAAAGCGAATACCAAGTCTTGTAATGAGACTTCGCTGTGAATAATTTTTGGGGCGAAGGCCTCTGGCAACTCGGCTCCCCCTTCAAAATAGTCTCGTTCCAAGCGAGGCATGGCGTCTATATTCTCGGCTGCTTTTTTAATCACTTCGTATTCTTGCAAGCGTCGAACAAGTTCAGCCCTTGGATCTTCCTCATCCTCTTCTATCGTGGTTTTAGGAAGCAATAATCTTGACTTTATTTCCGCTAAGATGGCCGCCATTACCAAGTATTCAGCCGCTAATTCAAGCTTGACGTACTTCATCACCTGGACATAATCCATATATTGTCGGGTTATCTCAGCAACGGGCAAATCGAGAATATCAAATTTTTGTTTGCGAATAAGGTACAACAATAAATCCAGCGGCCCTTCAAAAGCTTCTAAGATAACTTCAAGCGCATCTGGCGGGATAAATAAATCTTTTGGCTGCTCAATAACCGCTTTACCATGCACTAAAGCCAATGGCAAAACCTGCTGCACCATAACCGATGCGCCCGATTTTTCGTCGCTTTTAGCCAAATTGTGTTGGTTCTTGGTAATGAGCTCGCTCAACACGTTCTTCCCTTACTTGGTTATTCAAAAGGCGTAGGATCGCCTTCACCAACTCGAATGATCGTTGGAAAATCTTCCGATAAGTCAATCACTGTTGTTGGTTTCTCGCCCAAATAACCACCATTTAAAATCAAATCCACCTGCTTTTCTAGCATATCTCTGATTTGCTCTGGATCATGTTCAGCATGTTCTTGATCCGGCAAGATGAGGGTCGTTGACATTAACGGTTCACCTAAGGCTTGCAATAAATCCATCGCAATTTTGTTATTGGGGATACGAATACCTATGGTATTTCGTTTGGGATTTAACAACCGCTTTGGTACTTCTTTGGTCCCTTTAAAGATAAAGGTATATGGACCTGGGGTATTATTTTTTAATAAGCGAAAATTTGTGTTATCAACACGGGCATAGACTGAAAGCTCAGATAAATCTTGGCACAACAAGGTAAAGTTATGATCTTTCTTTATATTTTTTATCCGACAAATCCTTTCTAAGGCTTTTTTGTCACCTATATGACAGCCCAGCGCATAGCCTGAGTCGGTAGGGTAAACCACAACGCCACCGTTATGTATAATGTCCACAGCTTGTTTGATTAATCGTTGCTGCGGATTGTCTGGATGCATGTAAAAAAACTGACTCATCTTTAATCCTTAATATTTATTGGGTCCAATTTTGCCAAACCAATGGCAGCGGTTCGGGTAAGGTTAAATTTCGCCCTAAATCACTCCAAGGCGTGGGAAAGTGAAAATCTGAACCTATTGAACCTTGTAAATCATATTGATGACATAGCTCAATCAATAATTTTCTCTGTTGTTGGTTTAATTGACAAGATGCAACTTCCATAGCATCACCACCAACGTCTTTAAAATCAATAATTAATCGACGTAACCATTTGGTTGATAAATCATACTTTAATGGGTGTGCGATAACACTGTAACCACCGGCTGCTTTGATAACATCAACCGCTTCGTCAACGCGACACCATTGAGGTTTAACGTAAGCACGACGCCCTTTACCGATATATTTATCGAACGCTTTTTGCATCGTATTAACCACCCCTCGATGCTGTAAAACACGAGCAAAATGAGCTCTGGTAATGCTCCCATCTTGAGCCAACTCTTGCGCCTGTAAAAGACAGTCTTCAAAGCCGGCTTTTGCTAGTTTTTCAGCCATTAATTGAGCCCGTAGCTCTCGACTTTGCTGTTGGCGTGAAATTAATGCCTGCACCTTAGGGTGTTTAACATCAAGCCCTAGCCCGACAATATGTATTTCAAAATTTTGCCATAAGGTCGAAATCTCAATGCCAGAAATAAGCGTTAAGGGCAGCTGATTTTCATTAATATACTGGCTAGCTTGTTCAAATCCAGACACTGTATCATGATCAGTAATGGCTAACTGATCCAACTGATAGTTACACGCTCTATCAATCAACTCTTGCGGAGTTAAGTGACCGTCAGAGCAATTGGTATGGCTGTGTAAATCAACTCGTAAAGGTTCCATATTAACCTGATTTTTTTCGCTCATTTAGGTTGACTTCACTGCAATAATGCTGTTTCCTATAATTGTAACTACAGTTTACTGATATCCCGATAAAATGAACAGGTATTTAATCAGTAAACCTTGTTCAAGTTGGTGGTAACAACAGCGCCTATAAATAAGTAAAACGGTAAAAATAAACTTACGGACACGCACAATGGCTCAACTTCAAAACATGATTTCAATTTGGTGGTGGCATAACTCAACATAACGGGTTGTGAGCTTTGTGACAGGCAAAATTTATCGAAACCCGCTTATCACAAGCGGGTTTTTTGTTTTTTGGCTTTATAGTTGGCACCGAAAAACAATCTAAGCACATCGTAAATTCGTTTACAATCAGGAAGTTAGAGGCAAAAACAGTAATAACACATTGCAAGCTTGGTTACTCTGGTAATAACAATGTAATAGCACCAGTTAATCACTTAGACGCTCACAGGATAAAACCATGAACACAGATTTTCGCATACAAAACACGACAACCATGTCCCTAGTGCCAATAAATACTGAGGGAAAATTATAATGTTTATGCCTCAATTGACCCCTGGCTTTGTTAATAGTCACAGCGTTGGTGCGCCTTATCAACCAGATCCTTTGGCTCTTTTTCAACACCTGTCAGCAAAAACCAGCAATACCTTGTTATTAGAATCGGCAGAAATTAGCGATAAACGGGCTTTAAAAAGTCTGATTTTAGTCGACCCTGCCGTTAAAATAGAATGTCATGGTCAAGAGGTCTCCATCGCGGCCAAAAGCAAAAATGGTGAAGCTGTTATTGCATTCTTACAGCAGCGTTTTGCCGCCCCTAAATTCAACAAGGATGTCACTTTTAAAGCCAGTTCAAATGACTTTCTAAAGTTAAGCTTTGCAGAACAAACACAGCCATTGGATGAACTTAGCCGCTTAAAAAGCAACAACCCGATGCAGGTTTTAAGGGAAATCCAATCCCTTGACGCGATAGAAGAGCATCCCTTTGCCATATTTTTAGGCGGTATATTTGCCTTTGATCTGATTTCATTAGCCGAAGAACTGCCGACAGTGAAAGACAGCGACAACGTGTGTCCTGATTATGTGTTTTATTTGGCTGAAACGCTGCTGATTATCGATCATAAACAACAAACAACCGAAATCCTCGCCAATGTCTTTAGTGGCTCCAATCAGCAGCAATGTCAACAAAGCTTGTTGCAACAAATAGAGTATTTACAAAGCCTTTGTGCCACCCCGTACTTGTTTGCAAGGCTAGACTTGTCATTGACCGAAACGCAACCCAAGGCCAAAGAAGATATTTCTGACCTCGAATTTTGCCAACAAGTAGATTCTTTAAAAGAGCACATTCTTGCCGGTGATATTTTTCAAGTTGTGCCTTCTAGAACCTTCTCATTGCCATGCACCGATCCAATCAAAGCGTATCAGGCGTTAAAACAAACCAACCCAAGCCCATATATGTTTTATATTAAGGATGACAACTTTGTGTTGTTTGGCGCCTCACCAGAGTCGGCATTAAAATTTACCCAAAAAACGCGTCAAGTCGAACTCTATCCTATCGCCGGCACCCGAGGCCGAGGGTTTAAAGACAATGGCGAATACAATTTAGATTTAGATGGTCGAATTGAGCTTGAACTTCGAAACGATGAGAAAGAAAAAGCCGAACATTTGATGCTAGTCGATTTAGCACGTAATGACATTGCTCGGGTGTCAAAAGGAGGGACTCGTCACGTTGCTGAACTGCTAAAAGTTGATCGTTACTCGCATGTCATGCATTTAGTCTCACGAGTGTGTGGTAGCCTTTCTGATGACCTTGATGCCTTGCATGCTTATCAAGCTTGCATGAATATGGGCACCCTATCAGGAGCGCCCAAAGTAAAAGCGACCGAGCTAATTCGTAAAATAGAAGGCAAGCGACGCGGCAGTTATGGCGGCGCCGTTGGCTATTTAAATGGCGACGGAGACATGGACACATGTATCGTCATTCGGTCTGCTTTTGTCAAATCCTCCATTGCCCATGTCCAAGCAGGTGCTGGTGTTGTTTTTGACTCAACGCCTCAGGCTGAAGCGGATGAAACCAGACAAAAAGCGCAAGCTGTCATTAAAGCGATTCAAATAGCCAATCAAGCGAAAAATCAGCTTTTAGCAACCTACGATAACGGAGAACAGTAAAATGTCGGTAAAATTGTTTATGCTCGATAACCTGGACTCATTTACCTACAACTTAGTTGACGAATTTAAGGCGCTTGGCTTTGAGCCCATCATTTATCGTAACACCATTGATGCCAATTATATTTTTGAGCAAATCCAGCAACAGCAAGAGCCGGTCATTTTAGTGTTATCTCCAGGCCCTGGCGATCCTCAAAACGCTGGCTGTTTAATGGCGTTGATTAAATTGGCGGTCGGTAAAATTCCCATTTTTGGTATTTGTTTGGGTCACCAAGCGCTAGTCGAACATTACGGCGGAAAAGTCGACCGTGCAGGTGAGATTGTTCATGGCAAAGCGTCACTCATCACCCATCAACAACAGGGACCATTTATTAACCTACCTTCACCGCTGCCGGTCGCCAGGTACCATTCTTTGGTGGCAACCATCATGCCAGAGCAACTTGAATTGCTGGCAGAATACAAGCAGTTGCCTATGGCCGTTGCGAACAAAAAAGATAAAACCTTGGGGTTTCAATTTCACCCAGAGTCACTTTTAACCTCAAAAGGCAGTCAACTCATTAAGCAAAGCTTTGACTTTTTGCTCGATCAGCAATTGCAGGAATAACAAGATGAACAATCTATTACAGCAACTTATAGACCAACACGATTTATCGATGCCGCAAGCCCAAGAGTTTTTTGCTGATGTGGTTAACGGTAACGTTGCGCCAGAACGCTTAGCGGCGGTGCTTACAGCATTAAAAATGAAAGGCGAAAGCCCTGACGAAATAGCCGGAGCCGCAGTTGCTATTAGACAAGCTGCGACCGCTTTTCCGCGCATGCCCTACCCTTTAGTCGACTGCGTAGGAACTGGCGGAGATGGCGCTAACACCATTAATATTTCAACTACGGCGGCTATTGTTGCTGCGTGTTGTGGTCTTAAAGTCGCCAAACATGGTAACCGCAGTGTTTCCAGTAAATCAGGTTCAGCGGATTTGTTGGAAGCGTTTGAGGTTAATCTCAATATGACGCCGGAAGTTGCGGCGAAGTGTATTGACCAAACCAATTTATGTTTTTTATTTGCCCCTAAATACCACACTGGCTTTAAACACGCCGGCCCAGTTCGTCAAGCCATGGGGGTGCGAACCATATTCAATATCTTGGGACCTCTTGTAAATCCGGCCTCACCAAAAGTGATGCTACTTGGTGTCTACAGTGAGGCTTTATTAGAACCGATGGCCAAAGCACTGGTGCTCACTGGCGTAGAGCGAGCCTGGGTCGTACATGGTAGTGGTCTAGACGAATTGGCCATTCATGGTGATTCTACCGTGCTAGAAATACAAGATGGCAAAATTAAACCGCTCAAGATCAATCCCGAAGATTTTGGCTTAAAAAGGCACCCGATAAAAGACATAGAAGGTGGTACACCTGAACAAAATGCCGAATTTACTCGCGCTATCTTAACGGGTAAAGGGCAGCAGGCGCACCGTGATGCGGTGATCTTAAATGCTGCCGCCCTACTTTATTTGGCCGAAAAGGCCACTTCTTACTTAAACGCAAGTGAGCAAGTGAAACAGGTTTTAGCCTCTGGTCTTGCTGCACAAACGATTCAAAAAATGGCGCAGATCAGTCATGGTTAATATTTTACAAAAGATAGTTTCAGACAAGTTAACCGAAATTGAACGGTTAAAACAAGAAATGCCGCTGGCAAGTTTTATTGACCAGATGAAACCGACAACAAAAGACATGTATCAGGCCTTGTCAAAGCCTCAAGCAAGCTTTATTTTGGAGTGTAAAAAAGCGTCGCCCTCAAAAGGTTTAATTCGCCAGCACTTTGATCCGGTCGCGATCAGTAAAATTTATCAAGGCTACGCCAGCGCGATTTCAGTGCTCACTGACGAAAAATATTTTCAAGGTCATCATCAGTACTTAAAACAGGTCGCTGACAGCGTTGACTGCCCAGTACTAAATAAAGATTTTTTCATTGATGAGTATCAAATCCATTTAGGTCGATACTATGGTGCGGATGCCATATTACTGATGCTTAGCGTGTTAGATGATGAGCAATATAAAGCCTTGGCTAAGGTCGCTGAATATTACAATATGGCGATTTTAACCGAAGTATCTAATAAGCCAGAAACTGAGCGTGCTATTGCTTTAAATGCTCGATTAATTGGTATTAATAACCGTAACTTACGTGATCTAACAACCGATATAAGCCGTACCTTTGAACTTGCACCTATGATCCCAGAAGACAGGTTAGTACTGTCAGAATCCGGTCTTTATACCAACAAACAAGTCAGAGAAATTGCACCGGCTGTGGATGGATTTTTAGTTGGTAGCTCAATCATGGCCGAACAGGACATCGATTTTGCCTGTCGCAAACTGATTTATGGTCAGCACAAAGTTTGCGGACTTACCCGAGCTAAAGATGTTATCCAAGTCATTGAACAAGGAGGGGTTTATGCAGGTTTAATATTTGCTCAGCAATCACCACGACAGCTTAATATTGAGCAAGCTATTGAATTACAAAAACACGTGGCAGATAACACTCAGCAGGCCATTCGTTATGTTGGGGTCTTTGTTAACCAACCGATCGAGCTTATTGTTGATGCGGTGACAAAATTAAATTTATATGCTGTGCAATTACACGGTAACGAAGATGGGTTATACATCGAGCAATTAAAAATCGCACTTGCTAACACCCCAGAGCTTAAAATCATTAAAGCCGTCAGTGTCAATAACGCGATAACACTCCCTGATGCCGATGCCAATGCCGATTTTTATTTATTAGACAACAAGCAAGGTGGTAGTGGAAAAACATTTGATTGGCAATTACTTAATCAAACCAATAGCGATTTATCAACCTGCTTTTTAGCCGGTGGGCTTAGTCCAGACAATTTAGCTAATGCGATACGAGCAATGAACGATTTTGACCTTTTTGGTTTGGATTTGAACTCCGGCTTGGAGTCAGCCCCAGGGCAAAAAGATGATGATAAAATTTCTCAGGCTTTCGGCCTGTTAAGACAGTATTAAGAGAGACTGAACTTATGACTCAATCAACTTCAACGTTAAATCCCTATTTTGGCGATTTCGGTGGCATGTTCGTCAGCGAATTACTGGTCCCTGCGCTAGAACAGCTGGAAGCCGCTTTTGTTCAATCTCAAAGCGATGAAGAATTTAAAAACGAATTCGAGCAACTGCTAAACCGCTATGCCGGTCGTCCAACCCCACTCACCCTGTGTCGAAATTTAGTCAACAATCCATTGGCTAAAATTTACTTAAAGCGTGAAGACCTATTGCACGGCGGGGCCCATAAAACCAACCAAGTTTTAGGCCAAGCGCTGTTGGCCAAACGCATGGGCAAAACCGATATTATTGCAGAAACGGGGGCTGGCCAACACGGTGTTGCCACCGCTTTAGCTTGTGCTTTATTAGGGTTAAAGTGTCGCATTTATATGGGCAAAGTCGATTGTGAGCGCCAAGAGCCGAATGTATTTAGAATGCGCTTAATGGGCGCTGAAGTCATTCCTGTGACCGCTGGCTCTGGTACCCTTAAAGATGCGGTAAATGAAGCCTTGCGCGATTGGTCGGCAAACTATGATAGTGCTCATTACTTGTTAGGTACAGCCGCCGGCCCGCACCCTTTTCCAACCATGGTTCGAGAATTTCAAAAAATGATTGGTGAAGAAGCGAAACAGCAAATATTAGCCGATGAAAACAGATTACCCGATTATGTTGTTGCCTGTGTTGGCGGTGGGTCAAATTCAATCGGTATGTTTAATGATTTTATTGCTGATTTGTCGGTCAAATTGATTGGTGTTGAAGCCGGTGGTAAAGGGGTCGATAGCAAGCATCATGGTGCAACCCTTGTTGCTGGCACGAAAGGTATGCTTCATGGTGCATATACCTACATTATGCAAAATCAAGATGGCCAAATAGAAGAGTCTTATTCGGTCTCTGCAGGTCTAGATTACCCAGCGGTAGGGCCACAACATGCGCAATTAAAGGATTCAGGCCGCGCTCAATATGTTGCCATCAACGACGATGAAGCTTTGGCGGCGTTTCAAGCCTTGTCTAAATCAGAAGGCATTATCCCAGCCTTAGAATCATCGCATGCTTTAGCTTATGCGATGAAATTGGCAGAACAAGCAACAGAAAAAACCATTATTTTGGTTAATCTTTCTGGGCGTGGCGATAAAGACCTTGCCCATGTACAAAGTATTTTAAGCGGTGAAAATTACCGGGAGAACAGATAATGGAAAATCAACTAACCACCGCTATACGCTATCAACGTCGTTTTGCCGAGTTAAAAACGAAACAACAAGGCGCCTTTATTCCATTTGTCACCTTAGGAGATCCAGGTAAAGCGCAATCGATTAAGATCATTAAGACTCTTATAGATGCCGGTGCCGATGCTCTAGAGCTTGGGATCCCATTTTCAGATCCGAGCGCCGATGGTTTAACCATTCAAAAAGCCGCAAAGCGAGCGTTAGATGCTCAGGTTAATACCGATGATTGTATTGACATAATTCGCCAAATTCGTCAATACGATGCCAACATCCCTATTGGCTTATTGCTTTATGCTAATTTGGTGTTTGCCCGTGGCATCGATAAATTTTATGCACAAATGCAAGCGGCAGGGGTAGATTCTATCTTAATTGCCGATGTGCCCATGCGTGAAAGCACGCCTTTTACCCATGCGGCGCTAAAACATCATATAGCCCCAATATTTATTGCCCCGCCAAATGCCAGCGCCGACACTTTAGAGCAAGTATCGTCAAAAACCCAAGGCTACACCTATGTGCTTAGCAGAGCTGGGGTAACAGGTACTGAAGTTGTCGCCGACATGCCAAGTAATGCCTTGTTACGTTCGCTCCAAACTTACCAAGCTCCTGAGCCGATTTTAGGTTTTGGGATTTCAACCCCAGAGCACGTTAAAGATGCTCTGAGCAGAGGCGCTAAAGGGGCCATTAGTGGCAGCGCGGTGGTCAAGATCATCGAACAAAACCTTGCAGATGAAGACAAAATGCTTGCTCAATTATCTTCATTCGTTCGTACCATGAAGGCAGCAACCAATAAAGGTGAAAACAGCTAAACAAGGTTGTGTTTAGAAAACCTAACTTGCTACACTAAACAGAGGGCCGAAAAACTTTCGGCCCTAAAGGAGAACAACATGAGTTGGTTTATCGTCGCCTTTATTGCTTTTGCCGTATTGTTTATTGTTGGTGGGCTTTATTACATCTACAAAAGTGCAACCAAATTTAAACTCACCAAAGGGCAACTCGAACGCATCAAAAAAAGAAATGAAGCGTTTGATAAAGAAGAAGAAAACGAACGCTAAACAGGGAATTTAACTACGATAAATGGTTTGAATTAAATGAAAGCCAAATTGGGTTTTTACTGGCCCATGTATTTTTAGTACTTCTTTTTTAAACACCACATCATCAAACGCTTTAACCATTTGACCACGACGAAATTCACCTAAATCGCCACCTTTTTTACCTGAAGGACAAAGAGAGTGTTTTTTAGCTAATTTGCCAAAGTCTTCCCCTTTTTCAAGTTGCTTCTTTAGCTTTTCCGCCAACGCTTTGTCTTTAACCAAAATATGTCGAGCGCATGCATTTGCCATATATGTCTCCAAAATCATTTTATAAAATGTTATTTTACCTCTAGCATAAACAATTTGCACCGTTTTGCCTTATTATCGACATGGTAAATATAGCCATATTCTCTTCGGTGGTACGTCGGGTTATACCAACCCCATTTAGCGGATTTATCATCTGCGCTTTTTGCAATCTAAGATGCCAAGTAAGTAATAACTTGCTGGCGATGCTCTTACCAGTCGGAATAAACTTTACAATGGCGTAAGATTTTCCGACAATAGCAAAACATATCATTTTCTAATACCAATATGACTTCCCTAACACACCTTTTTGAAAATAATAAGAAATGGGCTGAAGAAATTAAGCAACAAACACCTGATTTTTTTGACCAGTTATCTCAACAGCAATCGCCAGAATATCTGTGGATTGGATGTTCTGACTCCAGAGTCCCAGCCAATCAACTGTTAGGCTTACAACCAGGTGAGATCTTTGTTCACCGCAATATCGCTAACGTTGTTGTGCATACCGATTTAAATTGTTTGTCGGTGTTGCAATATGCCGTTGATGTATTAAAGGTAAAACATATTATTGTCTGTGGTCATTATGGTTGCGGGGGCGTTGCGGCCTCGATGGATAATCAACAACACGGCTTGATCGATAATTGGTTACGACACATCAATGATGTCTATCGGTTGAATAAAGCCGAAGTAAAAAGCCTTGAAGGCAAAGCTAAAATCGACAGAATGTGCGAATTGAATGTTATGGAGCAGGTAATGAATGTTGCTAAAACCACCATTTTAATTAACGCTTGGAAAAACCAACAAAAAATCAGTGTGCACGGCTTTATCTACAACATCAAAGATGGTGTTTTAAAAGATCTTAATGTGAGTGTCTCTGGCTTAAGCTAGTTGCTGCGGTTAACACTTGAATAAAAAAAATAGCGCCTAATGGCGCTATTTTTGTTTCACTTTATCTTAGCCTATTTCACTAGGTGATTAGTGACGGTTACGTGCCGGGCGAGAACGGTCATTTCTCGGGCGACTTTGACGCACTTCGATTTGACCATCGAATACCGAAATGTCTAATTGTTTTCTGCGTACACGTACACGGCGTAGTTGCTCATAAGCATCCTTTGGCATTCCTTTTGGAAGTTGCACTAAGGCATGGTTATCGTTTAGGTTAATTTGACCGATGTAAGCGCTATCTAAAGCGATTTCATTGGCAATTGCCCCTACGATGTCACCTGGACGTACACCATCTTCTTTACCCACTTCAATGCGGTAAGTTTGCCAGTCAATATCTGGACGATTTGCTGCTGGCTTGCGACGTTCACTACGACGCTCACTGCGATCGCCACGATCTGCACGATCATTACGATCATTACGATCATTACGATCACGGCCTTTACGCTCACCGCGGTCATTGCGATCACGGGCTTCACGATCTCTGCGCGGTTTTGGATCTTCTTTTGGTTGAAACGGTTGCTTCATTTGCTTTTCAAGTAACAAAGCAGCCGCTAAATCTTCGACACTCACGTCTGATTGCTCAGCCATTTGCGTTAAAATTTCACGCATTTTGTCTAGTTGCTTGCTTTCAACCGACTCAATAAGAGACTTACGACAACGCTCAATACGAATTTGACCAAGTTCTTGTACTGTTGGCAAATCAAAGGTATTAATAGTACCTGATGTTGCACGCTCATAGTGACGTAAGTTATACATTTCACGAGGACGAACAAACGAAATCGCGGTACCTTCACGACCGGCACGACCCGTACGACCGATACGGTGAACATAAGATTCTGTGTCACCAGGTAAATCGTAGTTAATCACTAAGTCAATGCGAGGAATATCTAGACCACGAGCAACAACGTCGGTTGCGATCATAATCGAGATTTTACCATTTTTTAACTGTTCAACGGTACGCTCACGTTGCGCTTGGTTCATATCACCATTTAGCGCCGCACATGGGTAGCCTAATCGTTCAAGTTGTTCTGCGACAGTAATGGTGTCATTACGCGTACGAACGAATACCAATAAAGCATCGTAGTCAAACGTTTCAACAATGCGTTCAATCGCGGTATTTTTATTGATACCACTTACTTTCCATGCCAATTGCGTGATGTTGGCTTTGGCTTTGCGCTCTGTTTCAATTTTCACATGCACAGGGTCAACCAAGAAACGATTAGCAACTTTGCGAATCGCAGGTGGCATGGTTGCTGAAAACAAGGCCATCTGAGTGCTTTCTGGTAAGTGATCTAAGATCCACTCGATGTCTTCTAAGAAGCCCATATTAAGCATTTCATCTGCTTCATCAAGGGCACAGAAAGCCAAAGAATCCAACTTTAACGACTTACGACGTAAGTGATCCATAAGTCGACCAGGAGTACCAACAATAACTTGAGCACCACGCTCTAATTGAGATAATTGAGGTCCGTAAGATTGACCACCGTAAAGCGTTGCTACGCGCAGGCCACGGATGTTTTTAGCAAACGCTTCCAAAGCTTCGGCAACCTGCATCGCTAATTCACGAGTTGGTGCAAGCACCATCATTTGTGGTTTACGGATGCTAGGATCAATTAAGGCAAGTGCCGGTAAACCAAATGCTGCGGTTTTACCTGTACCTGTTTGTGCTTCACCCAAAACATGTTGACCATTTAATAATGGTTTAATGGTTTGTGCCTGAATTGGCGTAGGATGGGTAAAACCCATTTCAGTTACTGCAGATAATAAAAATTCAGGCAAGCCTAAAGCTTCAAAGCCAGGCATGGCGATGTTTGTATCAGTCATAAAATTGTCTTCTAATAAGGCAGAAAAATACCCAACAAGGATCTGTCGATGGTATAAACACTGCGAAAAATATCGAGTCAACCACCGGAAGACTTATGGCGCGATCAAATACTGTTTTTGATCATGAGCTAAGCGAATGTTAGCTAGGCAAGTCAGTTGGCGGATGTAAACCCACGTATATATATTGGTCCGTTCACGAATCACGCTAATCCAAGATTAAGCCACAATATCTGTTCGTGAAATATGCAATATAGCATTAATTTCTGTCGGCATAATCGTAAAGCCGTACAAAAAGTCTGCGCATCATACCCGTTTGTAAAATTAATGCAAGCAACTGTCTGTAAAATTACGTAAACAAGATGTAATTTTAATCACTTTTTAGCCTTAATATCATTAACTTATCTATTTTGGAGTAAATTTACAAAAATTTTTTAAAACCGCTAAAACATCCCGATTTGGTTATTAAAGCAATTAAGGTATATTCGTTACTTTGAGAAAATAAGAATATAAAACAAACGAATATGGGGGCATAGGGGGGGCACAGGGGGCGTTTTGGCATTAAAAAATGCTCTGCTTAAACAGCAGAGCAAGAGGAGTATTATCATAAATAAACAATAACACCCTTATAACGTAAGAAAAATGTTAATGGATCAATGCAATCGAATATATTTTCACCTAAATGAATTTATATCTATGCTTCTTTTCTTGCCTATTATCGGTTATCAAAGCGATAAAAAAGCTCTGCAGGATATTCTGCAGAGCCAATAGGTAAACAATAAAAATGAGTGCAAAAGCGTGCATAAATTAGCCAGAGCGTTGGCCTTTTTATGCATCTTAAGGATTAGCTGTCGATATTAAACTCTCCTTTAACACCTTCAACTTTTAACCTTCCAGAGCCGCTATTGGTAATATTAAGACCACCAACATCAAAGACATCGATGTCTCCTGAACCATCTTCAATGGTTACCTGACCACCAACATGCTTAATCGTTAATTCACCCGAACCGTCATTAACCGTGACAGCACCTAAAACATCCACAATAGAGATAGCACCAGAACCATCAGTAACATCCAAATCGCCACTAACCTGAGAAATGGTAATGGCGCCTGAGCCATCTTCAACAATTAAATCAGCATCAAGGTTGTTAATTTCAATATTGCCAGAGCCATCGTCAATCTCAACAAAGTTAGCCATATTATGGATATAAATAGAACCTGAACCATCATCAATTGCAAGTGATAACTCTTTAGGCAGACGAATGAATAAATCAATACTGGGCGAATCGCCATGCCAAAAACCACTGCTTGAATGATGCTTAGCGACAAGTACGGCTTGCTCTTTCGACTTGCTTAGACTCAATTGGTAATTACGCTCTTTGGTGGTATAAACTTTTGCGGTGACTTGAATTTCATCCACTTCGGCACTTTCAATATGAATATCACCACTGCCTTGTTCTATCTCTAAAGATTGAATTTCGCTTGTTGCTAGAGCTAAGCGTTGCTCTAGCTGAACATCGGCTTTTTGCGCGCTAATGTGCACAACACAGCCAGACAACATAAAACCAGAAAGAGCGCATAAAGTTATTTGTTTAAACATAAATTTCCCTGTAAGTATGTATAAAAACCTATATATACAAAGTTCGCGCCAAAAACACCAAAGCATTGATATTAAAGGAATTAAAAACAAAACCCCGTAATGAAGTAAAATTTACTTAGTACGATACACAACTTTTTGGTCAAAATATAAAAACAGACCGGCGTTGCTCTTCGCTTATTTAATCATTTTGCATTTTGGTTGATTTCAAGAAGGCAAATTAGCTCCCCGCCAGACGGTTACAACATGGCTTTTATTAACGCACTGATCAGCACCACAAAAACCAAGACAATAATCACTTTGCTGTATTTTTGCTGCTCTTTCACGGCAAGTGGTTTTCCGTATTTTTCGCCGACAACAACCATCACCATCACCCCTAAAAATACCAGTATCAATATCCAAAACAAGGTCATATTAACGTCCTCTAATCACCCTCTGAACCATTAATCATTTCAGATAAATACAACAACTTATCTAAAGCTTGACCATGAATAGAGCGTCTTGAATAAGTGCCATCTCGCTTCATTTCACCCGCCGGCTGGTCAAATAAAACTTCCAACGCTTGATCGATGTTTTCTACCGCGTAAATAGTAAAATCTCCCTGCTCAACCGCGTTAATCACCTCAGGAGCGAGCATCAAATTAAGTTTGTTGGTTTTTGGGATAATAACCCCTTGCTCCCCCGTTAAGCCCTTATCTTTACAAAGACGGTAAAAACCCTCAATTTTTTCATTTACCCCACCAATCGATTGCACTTCACCATGTTGGTTTATCGAACCGGTCATTGCAATTGACTGCTTAATCGGTAATCGGGTAATGGAAGAAATTAACGCACATAATTCGGCCATAGACGCACTGTCGCCATCAATATGGCCATATGATTGCTCTATCGCTATGTTGGCAGAAATCGATAAGGGAAAACTTTGACCATATTTATGACCTAGGTAACCAATTAACAACAACACCCCTTTCGAGTGAATTGATTTGCCGAGCTCAGCTTCTCGTTCAATGTCGGTAACTCCTTGAGCCCCAGCATATACGGTGGCCGAGACTCTGGCTGGGGTACCAAAAACACTGTCACCGATTTCTAATACGGTTAAACCATTGACGCGACCAACCTCTTCACCTTGCGTTGAAATTAACACCTGCTTTTCTTTTATTTCTTGTAACCAAGTTTCGCTAAGACGCCCAGTTCGTCTATCTTTGGCCGCCAGCGCCGCTTCAACATGCTGTGCTTCTATATCACCAAGGCTGCCGTCCTTTTGCCAGAGAAAATGCGCTTCATCTAATAAATCATTTATTTGCACAATATTGGCTGATAGTTTTTGCTGATGTTCTGCTTTTCGTAGCGAGTAACGAATTAATAAACTTACGGCTTTGTCATTAACATTGGGGTAACCATGCTTTTGAGCATGTTGGCGAATTAAAATGGCGTAAGCTTTCAGGTTTTCTTGGTTATTTACCACATGACGATCAAAGTCAGCCAGAACACGAAACAGTTCGGTAAATTCTTGATCATACTCTTGCAAGGTATAATAAATATCCGAGGAGCCCAATAAAATCACCTTAACTTTTAACGGGATCTTTTCAGGTTGCAAAGTTAAGCCTCCCGGACTTAACTCAGAATGAGGATGCGATATTTGTAACTCTTGGGTTTTTAATGCCAGCTTTAAATGCTGCCAAATCATCGGTTGCATTAACAGCTTTTCGGCATCTAATAACAAATAACCACCATTTGCGCGATGCAAGGCACCGGCGCGGATCAAGCGATAGCTAGTGTAAGCGGCTCCTTGAATGGTGGAATAGTCGATATTACCAAATAAATTTTGAAAGGTTGGGTTTTGTTCATAAACCACGGGAGCGCCTTCTCCAGGAGTTCGTGCGACCAATAGGTTTGGCATAAACCTTTCAACCAAAATTTTACGGCACGCTTTATCATCTCGAGGGCTATCGGGCTTATCATCAACTAAAACCTCCAACACGATGTCGGTAATAAAGTTTTTAACTTGATGTAAGTATTTTAAAATGCCTATATTACTGGCAAATTCTCGCTCCAACTCTTTTAAAAGTGGGCGAATACTTTGCTCGGCGGTTTCAAATTTAAGCTTACGCAGTGCCACGCTCGATTCGCGCTTCCACAATGGCAATTCTAACAAGCTCTCACTTAATAAGGTTTCAAGCTCGCTAAGCAATTGATAAAATTCGGCTCTTTGGTTTTCATCAAGATTTGAAAACTCGCTGTCGTTTAATGGCTTACCATTAACGACGGGAGAAAAATTAATTTCGCCGTTATCTTCATACACCACCACATCTTTACTTAAGGCATAAGATTCAACGGTAGCAATGGCATCGTCATAACGCTGATTGAAGGCTCTGTCGATCGCCGCTTTGCGTCTTTGATAACCAGGGTTGTCAAAAATCTCAGGAAAAAGATCAAGTAAGTCATCAATTAAAGTATTAATTTTAGACTGCAGTTGCTTGCCTTCACCTGGATTTAAATACAATGTTAACGGGCATTGATGGTCGTCAAAGTTATTAACGTAACACCAATCATCTGCGGTTTGCTGATTGGCCGCAAACTCACTTAACATTTGACTGATTAAAGTCTGACGTCCGGTACCCGGCTCGCCCTTAGCGAATACGTTAAACCCGTTAGATGGCATCGACAAACCAAAATTTAGTGCCTCTTTTGCACGCTCATGACCAATAAACTTTTGCTTAACTTTTACATCCACCACACATTCTGAGAATAAATGCTCAGGTAAGTGGGCGGATAATTCATTGGCGGGAATTTTCAACGTATCGTTGTTAACATTCATATTGATATCGATCCTTCTCATATATCAACTTGGGAAAATCTCAAATCGGTTTTACGCAGTCGATTTGAGTAGTACAAGGTCAGTGTACCCCTGTCCTGTAGGAAATTGCAAAACAGATGCTTTAAACAAGCCACATACTCTCGATAAAATTTGCTTAGTTGCTTTTATAATCAGCTCTGAGGGTCAGTGTCGTCATTTTGCAAATCGAATCCTTTGCGGGTAAAGGTTTTGCCCTGACATTTCGGACAAGGCAGTATGGTAGTCGCATGATGAATGTCAATTTGGTGTTGACATTGTTGACAAATAATTTGACCAAATCCGATGACTTCCCCGGCTTGATAGACCCCGTCATGATTAAAGTCTTCTAACAATTCGCTCCATTCAACTTGCGATTGATCGGTCATATGAGCAAGGTGCTGCCACATCCCCTCTTGCAACGATTTAAGATACAGTGACTGTTCAGCGTCTTGTTTTAAACTCTTGTAAAAACCTAATAAATCTCGCTTAAAATCTTTCACCGACAATTGATATTCATTAACCGAAATATCTTCCGCTGCTTTGATGTATTCATCAGCTTGGTGCACCCAATTCATAATTGATAACTTTTCATCTTTTGAGGCCTCTTTCAACCAGCGAGAAATTTTATCAAAAACATTTTGATACTGTTGATTTGGCTTATTCATTTGTTATATCCACTTATTAACTCATATTTATTTAAAAAGTATAGTAAAGAGACGCAATTTGGTGTTCTTCTTCGGTGGCGTGGTTAAAGTAAATACGTTATTATTTGCGCAATATTTTAAATTCTAGTCTGTCGATACTTTAACAGCAGTTTTTACGCATAATAAGAGTCTTAAGCAAAGGCGAAAAACATTGGTTTTTTTGTCTTGTTTATGGTTCTAGTAGATTGGTTTTATACTCGGTTTTACCGCAACGCCTTTCTATGTATGTTCAATGTATGACTTGCTCACCCAGTACCCGACCAACGTTTGAGAAACCGTTAATGGAACCCATTTATAATCCTCAATCTATTGAGCAAAAAATCCAACAAAAGTGGACCGAAAATAAAACTTTTGAAGCGAAAGAAATCCCAGGTAAAGAAAAGTTCTACTGTCTTTCAATGTTTCCATACCCAAGTGGCAAATTGCACATGGGGCACGTTCGTAACTACACCCTAGGCGATGTGATCAGTCGATACCAACGCCTTCAAGGCAAGAACGTTATGCAACCTATGGGTTGGGATGCCTTTGGTCTACCAGCGGAAAATGCTGCCATTAACAACAAAACGGCGCCGGCTAAGTGGACATACCATAACATTGACTACATGCGTGAGCAGTTGAAGTTACTTGGTTTTGGCTACGACTGGAATCGAGAATTCGCAACCTGTCAAAAAGAATACTATCGCTGGGAACAGTGGTTCTTTACCAAGCTTTTTGAAAAAGGCTTAGTGTATAAGAAAAACGCGACGGTAAACTGGGATCCTGTTGACCAAACAGTATTGGCTAACGAACAAGTTATTGACGGTCGAGGCTGGCGCTCAGGCGCCAAAGTTGAACGTAAAGAAATCCCACAATGGTTTATTAAAATCACTGATTACGCGGAAGAGTTATTAAACGATTTGGATCAACTTGAAGGTTGGCCAGAACAAGTTAAAACCATGCAACGTAACTGGATTGGTCGTTCTGAAGGTGTTGAAATGACCTTCAACATTGCCCACTCAGATCAGAGTTTTGATATTTACACTACACGCCCTGATACCTTAATGGGGGTGACTTATGTGGCATTAGCAGCGCAACATCCATTAGCGCTTGCGGCGGCGAAAAACAACGCCGAATTAGCGACATTTATCGACGAGTGCAAAAACAACAAAGTTGCTGAAGCCGATATGGCGACCATGGAAAAGCTTGGCGTAGATACCGGACTGAAAGCGATTCACCCAATTACTGGTGAGCAAGTGCCAGTGTGGGCGGCCAACTTTGTATTGATGGATTACGGTTCAGGTGCGGTTATGTCTGTGCCGGGTCATGATCAACGCGACTATGAATTTGCCAACAAATACGGGCTTAACATCAAGCAAGTTATTGAAACGGGTGAAGGTGATATTAGTCAAGCTGCAATCACCGAAAAAGGCACCCTGATTAACTCAGGCCCATTTGATGGCTTAAGCTCAGAGCAAGCATTTAAAGCCATTGCTAAGCACTTGGCTGACAACAATCAAGGTAAGATCACCGTCAATTACCGCTTACGTGACTGGGGCGTATCTCGTCAACGTTACTGGGGTACACCAATTCCAATGTTAACCTTGGAAAATGGTGAGTCGGTACCGGTCCCTGCAGATCAACTTCCGGTGGAATTACCTGAAGACGTAGTGATGGACGGCGTAACGTCGCCAATTAAAGCCGACCCAGAGTGGGCAAAAACCACTTACCAAGGGCAGCCAGCATGGCATGAAACCGACACCTTTGACACCTTTATGGAATCAAGTTGGTATTATGCTCGCTATTGTTCTCCAGATCATAAAACAGGCATGTTAGACCCAGAAAAAGCCAACTACTGGTTGCCCGTTGATCAATATGTTGGTGGCATTGAACACGCCATCTTGCACTTATTGTATTCACGCTTTTTCCACAAATTATTACGTGATGTTGGTTTGGTAAACTCTGACGAACCGTTTAAGAGCTTGTTATGCCAAGGTATGGTGTTAGCCGATACCTACTTTAGAGAAGAAAGTAATGGTGCTCAAACATGGATCTCACCAAGCGATGTAGACGTCGAGCGTGACGACAAAGGTGGAGTGATCAAAGCCATCAGTAAATTGGACGGTAAAGAAGTTCAATCAGCGGGTATGAGCAAAATGTCAAAGTCAAAAAACAACGGCATCGACCCGCAACACGTTATTGAGCAATTTGGTGCCGATACCGTGCGTTTATTTATTATGTTCACCTCACCACCAGAGCAAACCTTAGAATGGTCAGATTCCGGTGTTGAAGGTGCACATCGTTTCTTAAAACGAGTTTGGAAACTTGTTTATGACGTAACTCAATCGGGTAATGCGCCAGCCTTAGCAGATGTTGAGCTAAGCTCAGCACATAAGAATCTACGTCGTGAATTGCATAAAACCATCGCTAAAGTGAGCGATGATATTGGTCGTCGTAACACCTTTAATACCGCCATTGCGGCAATTATGGAATTAATGAACAACCTTAACAAGGCCAAACTTGAAAGCGATGCAGATCGCGCCGTGATGAAAGAAGCGGTACAAGCCATTGTCTTAATGTTAGCGCCAATCACTCCGCACATGAGTCATGAATTATGGAACATTGTTGGTGATGGTTCTGAAGTTGAAGATGCAAACTGGCCTCAAGTTGATGAATCTGCCCTGATAGAAGACGAAAAGTTAGTCATCGTTCAAGTAAACGGTAAATTACGTTCAAAAATCACCGTTGCCGCTAATGCATCTCAAGAAGATGTTGAAAAGATTGCATTTCTGGAAGAGAATGTAGTTAAATTTACCGATGGCAAAACCCTACGTAAAGTGATTTACGTACCGGGTAAGTTATTGAACATAGTGGCGAATTAATGAATAAAATGGTTGCTTATCTAAAGTCTTACGGGTTGATACTCATTGCTCTTAGTGTATTAACTGGCTGTGGGTTTAAACTGCGTGGCGATTACTTATTGCCCGAAAGCATGACAACCTTGTACGTCAGTTCAACCGACGTACATGGAGAATTAACCCGTTTAGTTAAGCGCCATCTTAGCATTAATAATGTGCACATTGTTAAACAGAGCGCAGCTGGTATTCCCGAGCTGCGTATTCTAAACGATGGTTTAGACAGACGCACCCTTTCGCTATTTGAAAATGGTCAGGTAGCAGAATATGAACTTACTTATACGGTCAATTACGAAGTCATATTTGAAGGCCAAGAACAACAAAAGTTTGAATTTGAATTGCATCGCAATTATCAAGACAACCCAGACCGAGCCTTGGCGAAATCACGTGAATTGACTTTGCTTCGCACTGAAATGCGCGCTGAAGCTGCCAATCGAATTTTACGAAATCTGGCGACGATTCAACCTTAGATGCGCATTTATCACAGTAAACTTAGCACCCAACTCGCCCAGCCATTGTTACCTGTTTGGCTGGTGTTTGGTGATGAGATTTGGCAGAAAAATGACGCCTTAGACCGAATAAAAAACAGCGCGAAAGCGCAGGGCTTTGATGAACTTATTCGATTTACCAATGATGACAAATTAGATTGGAATCAGGTTTTTTCTGAGTATCAATCTTTGAGTCTTTTTTCCGAACAACGGTTAATTGAAATTGATTTAGTCAATAATAAAGTCGACAATCAAGCAAGCCAGATCATCGCGGATATTATTGCCTTAATTAACTCGCAACCGCAATTTGATGTGATGTTGCTCATACATGGCCCTAAGTTGGACTCAGCCGCAAGTCGAAAGAAATGGTTTAAGGGCCTAGAAAAAATCGGTTGTTATATTCCATTATATGAACTTGAAGGTAAGTCACTGCAAATTTGGTTAAATCAACAGTGTCAGCAATTTAACCTAAAAGTCAGCCCACAAGCACAAACCATGCTGTTGGATTTTTTTAGTGGCAATGCTCCGGCGCTTGCACAAGAGCTACAAAAACTGACCATATTATTCAACAACCAAACGATCAGTGCGCAAACTCTGGAAAAATTACTGATCAGACAAGCCAAGTTCACCCCATTTCAGCTGGTCGACGCGCTTCTTGGTGGTCACTTACATCAAGTTGCCGACATGCTTAGCCAATTAAAAAATGAGGGCAATGCCAGTGCCCAAGTGATTTGGATCTTGCACAAAGAATTAACTCAACTCGGAAAAATGCAACAGCAATTAGCGCAAGGCATGACCTGGGCGGATGTGTACAAAGAACACAAGGTTTGGGATAAGAAAAAACCGTTATACCAACACGCATTACAATCAATCCGGCCAGAGCATATAAAAATTGCCAAACAACGCTTAGCTAAAATTGATTTATTAACCAAAACCAGCAGTGACTTTGACGATTACTTATTATTGCTAGACGTGTGCATGAGCCTATACCATGGTGATGTAACGCAATTATTTCCCCTTGATGAATTAGCTTAAAAAATTTTAAATAAAAATCGTGATAACATCTGGTAAGGAACATCATGTCAGAGCAACCGACAAACGCTGACGTTATTGGAATTTTTGGGGGCACTTTTGACCCCATTCATCAAGGTCATATTCAACCCATTTTAGAAGTCGCTGCACAACTGCGTTTAAACAAGGTTTTTTTATTACCAGCCAACATTCCTCCACATAAAGGCACACCTTCGGCCAATAGTGAACAGCGTAAAGAAATGGTAGAAGAAGTCTGTTTACAATACCCCATCTTCGCTTTAGATGATCGAGAGTTAAGACGCAATAGTCCTTCGTATACCTTGCTCACGTTACAAGAATACAAAGCGCAATACCCCAATAGCACTTTACTGTTTTTTATTGGCACCGACTCGTTATTAACATTAGAGCGCTGGTATCAAGCTGAGAAGTTACTTGAGTTGTGCCATTTTGTCGTCACCACTCGCCCAGGTTATAACAGCGACCAGCTTAGCTCTGCTTTTTATCAAGGCCGACTTACTCGCAATAGAGACGATTTGTTCCACTTGCCAAATGGCAAAATATACCTTGCTCAAACCTCACAAATTGATATCTCTTCGACTGAAATTAGACAAAAGCTATATTCAAGCAACGAGGCCAACTTATTCGTCCCAGAACGGGTTTTTGATTATATAAAACGCAACAAGCTGTATGCTAAATGACTCGACTGTTGTAGAATAACAGGTTGTAAAAGCAATTTTATCCGTTAATTCTGCAGAGGAAAGCACACTTGCAAACTGAACAATTAGTTGAATTTGTACAAACAAAATTAGAAGACATCAAAGCCAGAGACATTGTCACCCTTGACGTGACAGATAAAGCCAGCTTTACCGATTGTATGATCATCTGCTCAGGTAATTCATCTCGTCACGTTCGCTCTATCGCCGAAAACATCAATACCGAAGCCAAAAAAGAAAACATTGAAATCCTTGGTATTGAAGGGGCCGACGTTGGTGAATGGGGTCTAATTGACTTGGGCGATGTGGTTGTTCATGTGATGACCGATGATATTCGCGATTTATATCAATTAGAAAAACTTTGGGCTTAAGAACACCTTATTATGCGTCTTACCCTAATTGCCGTCGGCAACAAAATGCCGAGTTGGATAGCCAAAGGTTTTGAAGAATATAGTCGACGTTTCCCAAGAGATTTAACCTTTGATTTAATTGAAATTACTCCAGGTAAACGGGGTAAGAATGCCGATATCGCTCGGATTCTCGAAAAAGAAGGCGAACAAACTCTGGCGGCTGTGCCTAAAGGCAACCGCATAGTGACCCTCGAGGTAGAGGGGAAACCTTGGACTACGCCACAATTGGCCGTTCAGCTCGAAAAATGGCAGATGGATGGCCGTGATGTGTCCTTATTGGTTGGCGGACCAGAAGGTCTAGCGCCAGCTTGTATTAAAGCATCGGAACAAAAGTGGTCTTTATCGCCTCTAACCTTACCACACCCAATGGTTCGTATTATGGTTGCAGAGAGTTTATACCGTGCTTGGAGTATTAATAATAACCATCCATATCACCGGGAGTAGTTTAAGGTGGTAAAAAAACGAGTCACCATACGTAATCACTCGGCGGAGGCAAATTTATTTGCTCGCAGAACCCTAATAACGTTTATTGGGGTAATTGCGATGATTTTGATTTTATTTAACAATGTTTACTACCTAGAGGTAGAATCATTTGAAAAATATCAGACCCGTTCGAACGAAAACCGAATAAAACTGTTACCCGTCGCCCCCAATCGGGGATTGATTTATGACCGCAATGGTGTCCTACTCGCCGAAAATAAACCGGTATATAGCCTTTCCATTATTCCTGAAGATGTTAAAGACATCGACAAAACGCTCACCGAGCTGAGTAAAATAATAGACATAACCGATGAGCAAATAGCGGATTTTCAAAAAACACGCCGTGAAACTCGCCGTTTTAAACCCATTGAATTGATCACTCGATTAAACGACGAGCAAGTCGCTCGTTTTTCTGTGAACCAACATTTATTTCCAGGGGTTTTTGTTGATGCACGCTTAAAACGATATTACCCGTTTGGTGATTTAACCACCCATTCTCTTGGTTATGTTGCAAAGATCAATCGTGACGATTTAATCAATATTGAAAGACAGGGAAACAGCGAAAACTACAAAGCCACGCGTGATATAGGTAAATTAGGGCTTGAAAAATACTATGAAGATATTTTACACGGCACCATTGGTTCACAAGAAGTTGAAGTAAATAATCAAGGTCGAATATTAAGAACGCTTGATTACACCCCAGCAAAACCAGGCAAAGATATCACCCTAACCCTAGATATTGAATTACAAATGATTGCCAAACGCGCGTTATCAGGTAAACGTGGCGCCGTTGTCGCAATCGACCCTCGTGATGGTGGCGTTTTAGCCTTGTATTCAAACCCAAGTTATGACGGTAATTTATTTGTTCACGGGATCTCTTCTACAAATTATAAAAAGCTGCAAAATAGCGATCGCCCGTTGATTAACCGGGCGACCAAAGGCACGTATCCGCCAGCGTCTACAATTAAGCCATTTTTAGGGCTTTTAGGGTTAGATGAGCACATTATTACCCCCTCAACCAAGCTTTGGGATCCCGGCTTTTTTAAATTAACAAATGGCACTCGTAAGTATCGTGACCATTTAAAATGGGGCCATGGCTGGGTTAACCTCGAAGAAGCAATCATGCGCTCTTGTAATACCTATTTTTATGATCTGGCTTATAAAGTCGGTATCGATAAAATTTCAGATTTAATGGCCTCATTTGGCTTTGGTGAATCAACCGGTATCGACATTTATGAAGAAAGCATTGGCGTTTTGCCAAGTCGAGGTTGGAAACGGGCCCGATATAATCAGCCTTGGTACCATGGTGATACCGTCAATATAGGTATCGGTCAAGGGTATTGGACCGTTACCCCGATGCAGCTTGCCCAAGCCACATCGATTTTAATTAACAAAGGGGAGGTCAAACAACCCCATTTATTGGCTGCCATGCATGAAAAAACGTACACCAGCGCCAGTACGGCGGTCAGTGAAAGCTATATTTTTGATGAAGTCATTACGCCATATCACGTTGTCGAAAAAAAACCGGTGCAACTGCAAAATAATAAGCATTGGAATACCATTTTAAAAGCCATGCATAAAACCGTGCGCAATCCTGCGGGTACTGGGTTTGGTGCGTTTAAGGATACCGATTACGATGCTGCCGGAAAGTCTGGTACAGGAGAGGTGGTTGGTCGAGCTCAAGATGCCGATTATGACGCCAGTAAAATTGCAGAAAGAAAACGTGATAATGCGATGTTTATTGCATTTGCCCCCTATGACAAGCCCGAAATAGTGGTCGCGGTAGCCATCGAAAACGTTGCTGTTGGTGGTGGTGGTTCAAATGCAGGTCCGGTCGCAAGGCAAATCATGGATCAGTATTTTGCTAACAGAAAACTTTTGAGCCAACAGTAAATTAGTATTAAGTGAGTAATTGAGCCATGCAGCACGGATCTTACGATCGAGCCAAACAAAAGACCATTTTTGAAACTCTGCACATCGACTGGCCCTTGTTGTCAGCGTTGTTGGTATTGATGACTTTAGGCCTGTTTGTTATTTACAGTGCTGGAGGTCAAGACATGGCGTTAGTCACGCGCCAAGTGATTCGTCTAGGCATAGGCCTAGTGGTGATGTTTGTTATTGCCCAAATTCCGCCGAGTTATTACCAACGCTGGGCGGTTTTTGGCTTTATTCTAGGCTTACTATTGCTGCTTGCGGTATTGCTATTTGGCCACGTTGGCAAAGGCGCTCAACGCTGGCTTGATTTAGGTTTTATGAAGTTTCAACCGTCTGAAATCATGAAGCTTGTGATGCCAATGACCATAGCCTGGTTTATCAGTCGTTACGACATGCCAACCCGGACCAAATATATCGTCTTTGCTTTTTGTATCGTGATGCTACCAACGTTAATGATCGCCAAACAACCCGATTTAGGTACCTCATTATTGGTGGCAAGTTCTGGTATCTTTGTGTTGTTTTTGGCTGGTGCCAGTTGGAAGTTAATTGGCGTTTCGGCCGCTCTTATCTCGGCCTTTATGCCCATATTATGGATGTTTTTGATGCGAGATTATCAAAAACAACGGGTATTGACCTTTTTAAATCCAGAAGAAGATCCGCTGGGCTCAGGCTATCATATTATTCAATCAAAAATAGCCATCGGCTCGGGTGGCATACATGGCAAAGGATGGTTACAAGGCACCCAATCGCAATTGGAGTTTTTACCAGAACGGCACACCGATTTTATTTTTGCGGTATTTAGCGAAGAGTTTGGTTTAATTGGGGTTATTGCGTTACTGTTGATTTACCTATTTATTGTGGGTCGCGGTCTTTGGATCTCAATTAAAGCGCAAGATGCGTTCACCAAATTGTTGGCTGGTAGCCTAACCTTGACCTTTTTTGTTTACGTTTTCGTAAATATTGGTATGGTATCAGGCATATTACCTGTGGTTGGTGTGCCCTTACCCTTGGTTAGTTATGGCGGCACATCGATGGTAACATTAATGGCCTCATTTGGGGTTATTATGGCCATTAGCACCCACAGACGAATGCTAAGGTAACCGATAGCGTTAAAGCGTTCGATGTTTTCGAGTTGATTATAATAATTTACGGCTAAAAAAATAATGAATAACAATACCCCATTCTCATTACGATCATCTTTAAAAACCTTGTGTGTGCTCTTTGTCTTAAGCCAAATGTTCGGTTGTACGACATCGCGCTATTCACAAACTCACGACAGTATTCCCAAGCGATTCCCCACATCAAGCGAATTGATTGAGCCTTTACCGAAACTCGAACCTAAAAGCCCTGGTGGCAATAAACCTTATCAAGTGTTTGGGGTTAATTATCAGGTTCTAGACTCGGCACAAAACTATCAAGAAACCGGCGTAGCGTCGTGGTATGGCCAAAAATTTCATGGCCACCTTACCTCAAATGGTGAAATCTACGATATGTATGGTTTTAGCGCGGCGCATAAATCTTTACCTCTACCCACCTATGTGCAGGTAACCAATTTAGACAACAACAAAAAAGTAATTGTTCGAGTCAACGATCGCGGTCCTTTTCATCAAGACCGATTAATAGATTTATCCTACAGTGCCGCTTACAAGTTGGGGATGCTAGAGCAAGGAACTGCGAGAGTGAAAGTCGAAGCTATAACCGCCTCCAACATTGCCCAATTTAAACACCTAAATAACAAGGGAACCGAAATAGATGCTCGTACTGTCGCGCTTGCTGCTCGCCAGTTAGAACCTATATCGGGTATTTCTAATATAAAACCATTAACGGCAAAAGAGGCGGTTAATACCAGCGCCAATCCAGCCAAATACATTCATGTGATAGTGACCAAAGATAGGCATTTAGCCCAAAGTACGGCTAAAGCATTACGCTTTTTAATGCCGGTACAAGTTAATTTAACTGAAAAAAATGAACTTTATCGCGTTCAATTAGGACCAATTGACAGCATGGATGAAACCGAAGTTCACTTAAACCACCTAAAAACTCAAGGCTATAGCGAAGCGTATCAGACCAGCGCTTTGAAGTGATTTTGTATCTGTGCAGTATAAAGGCAGAATTAGGTCTTATAATGCCAGAAAATGCTGATATAATGGACGGCAATTTTTTGCTCTAGTTCTAGCTCTTCGGGCTAATTTAGAGCGTATGTTCGATTAAAGTTCGTTCAACAAACCAATTTTTATAACTCTTTTTATAACACTAAGTATACAGGTAGAAGATGTCTCAATTTGCACGAAAAATGATCACTCTTACCGGTAGCCTCCTGATGGTAACTAGCTCTTTTGTTACCTTTGCTGCCACCTTAATTCCTTCTCCACCGCAAATTAATGCCGAAGGATACATATTAATGGATTACACCACTGGCAAGGTAATTGCCGAGGGTAATGCTGATGTGCAACTAGAACCCGCCAGTTTAACCAAAATGATGACCAGTTACATCATAGGCAAAGAAATCCAAGTCGGTAACATCAGTGAAGATGACCCAGTGATGATTTCGGAAAAAGCGTGGGCGAAAAACTTTCCTGACTCATCAAAAATGTTCATTGAAGTTGGCACCGAGGTACCGGTTAAGTTACTAAACCAAGGCATTATTGTTGCCTCAGGTAACGATGCTTGTGTCGCCATGGCAGAGCATATTGCCGGCAGTGAAAGTGCTTTTGCTGATTTAATGAACAACTACGCACAACAATTAGAAATGCACAGCAGTAATTTTCAAAATTCACATGGTTTAAGTGGTACCGAGCATTTTACTACCCCTCGCGATATGGCAACTTTAGCCCAAGCTTTGATCCGTGACGTACCTAATGAGTACAAGATTTATAAGCAAAAATCATTTACTTATAACAACATCAAACAATATAACCGCAACAGCCTATTATGGGACAAGAGCATGAATGTTGATGGCTTAAAAACCGGCCACCATTCAAAAGCAGGCTATAATTTAGTGACTAGTGCGACGAAAGATGGCATGCGTTTGATCAGTGTGGTGATGGGAGCAAAAAGCGAACAAGCTCGTAAGATCGAAAGCAAGAAGCTGTTAAATTATGGTTTTCGCTTTTTTGAAACCATTACCCCATATCAAGCTGGTGAAAGCTTTGCCACCAACCGTGTATGGATGGGTGATATTAAAGAAGTGGATTTAGGTATTTTAACCGATACCACCATCACCATTCCTCGTGGTCAGCGTAAAAACTTAGAAGCCAATTTCAAACTTGACCGTCAGTTAAAAGCCCCTATCAGCAAAGGTGAAGTTGTGGGTAAGGTGATGTTAGAACTTGATGGTGAAACCGTTGGTGAGTACCCGCTTGTCACCCTACAAGAAGTAAATGAAGGCAGCCTATTTAGCCGCTTAGTTGATTACGTAAAACTGCAGTTTTTATAATCGCTAGAGGGTCTTCTAGTCATATTAAAATGAACGACATTGTTTTTTTAAATGGCGAATATATCGCTAAAGATAACGCAAAAATCTCGGTCCTTGACCGAGGTTTTTTGTTTGCAGACGGTGTTTACGAAGTTATTCCTATTTACAACAAATGCCCATTTCGTCTTGAGCAACACCTCGAACGACTCGATTATTCTTTGTCGAGGCTTGAAATCAAGTCGCCCTATACCCATAACCAATGGCTAGAGATTATCACACAAGTGATAGCTAAAAATCAGGGCAGTAACCTGTCGATTTATATCCATGTCACCCGTGGCAAAGGTAGCAGCCGCAATCATGTCTTTGATGATGCAGCAGCCGCCACGGTTTTGGTTATGGCCAATGCGTTAAACGTCGCAGTTAAGTCAATAAAAACCTGTAAAGCCACGCTTTTAGAAGATATTCGTTGGCAGTTTTGTGATATAAAATCGATTGCCCTATTGGGTAATATTTTATTACGCAATCAAGCCGAAAGAGATGGCTTTGATGAAGCCATTTTGCATCGCCAGCAAATGGTCAGCGAAGGCAGCACAACCAATGTATTTATGGTCAAAGATGGCCAAATTTTCACTCCCATAGCAGATAGATTTATTTTAGGTGGGATCACCCGAGAATTAATCATTGAATTGGCTAACGAGCTTGGCCTGAAGGTGCATCAACAAGCGTGTAGTGTTGAGCAATTATTGCATGCGGATGAAGTATGGATTTCAAGTTCAACACGAGAAATTTCACCCGTTATACAAATTGATGATAAAATGATTGCTAAGGGCAAAATCGGTCCCATAGCGCAAGCACTGCACCTAAAGTTTCAGCAATTTAAGCAAACTTTAATCGCCTAAGTGCTTTATACAACCAAATCAAGAGAGCATTATGAAAACCAAATTCAATGAATTACTTGAATTTCCATGTGTATTAAATTTCAAAGTGATGGGCATTGCCTGTGACGAGCTACCCGATAAAGTCGTTGCCGTCCTTCAAGAAGACACTCCGGGTGATTACGCCCCTAGTATCAAACCGAGCAGTAAAGGTAACTACCACTCGGTGTCGGTTGCGGTTCGCGTAACAAGCCAAGAGCATATTGAGAAGCTTTATAAGGTCCTTGCTGAAATCGAAGAAGTACGTTACGTACTATAACGATTTATTTACAGCCAATAAGGCTAAAGTTCACGATAATATTGGATTTTAAATACCTCTAGCCCTTATAATGCGGCAAAAATAATCGCGGAAACAGACTTTGAAGCACCCACTTGTAATACGCCAGCTTGGGCTCATGGACTATGAGCAAGTTTGGCATGCCATGCAACACTTTACGGATACTCGAGACGACACTGTCGAAGACGAATTGTGGTTGGTAGAGCATCCTCCGGTATTTACCCAAGGACAAGCTGGTAAAGAAGAACATTTGTTGATGCCTGGCGACATCCCTGTGGTGAAAGTCGACCGAGGAGGTCAAGTTACCTACCATGGTCCTGGTCAGCAAGTTGTTTACTTTATGATTAACCTAAGGCGCCGAAAAATGGGGGTACGTGAGTTAGTAACCCTTATTGAAAACAGCATCATTGAGATGTTAGCTAAGTTTAACGTTACAGCGGCAGCTAAACCCGATGCTCCTGGGGTTTATGTTGATGGTAAAAAAGTAGCTTCTTTAGGTCTTCGCGTGCGTAAAGGGTGTTCATTTCATGGCTTGGCGCTCAATGTCGACATGGATATGGAACCATTTTTGCGAATTAATCCATGTGGTTACGCTGGACTAGAAATGGTACAAACAAAAACCCTAAATGGCCCAGTCACGGTATCGGAAGCTGGTGAGGCCTTAGTGACGGAATTAACAGAATTATTGAATGCTGAGAAAGTCAGTTATCAACAAGGTTTAAATTAGTAATGACAGACACTACTGTAAAAACAAAATCGACTCGAGTCGCTCCTGGCACCAAAATGCGTGATGCCGATAAAATGCAACACATTCCTATTAAGGTAGTCGCGAGTGAACGTGAAAGCATGTTACGCAAACCGAGTTGGTTAAAAATCAAATTACCTAGTTCAAGTGAAAACATCGACCATATTAAGCAGTCACTGCGCAAGCACAACTTGCACTCTGTATGTGAAGAGGCGTCTTGTCCTAACTTAGCGGAATGTTTTAACCACGGTACCGCTACCTTTATGATCTTAGGTGATATTTGTACTCGTCGTTGTCCGTTTTGTGATGTGGGTCATGGTCGTCCACTACCGGTAGATAAAGACGAACCAAAGAAACTGGCATTAACGCTTAAAGACATGCGCTTAAAGTACGTGGTTATTACCTCGGTTGACCGTGACGATTTACGTGACGGCGGTGCACAGCAATTCGTCGACTGTATTAACGAAATTGCCGAACACGCACCACACACCAAAGTAGAAATTTTAGTACCCGATTTTCGTGGTCGTATGGACCGAGCGTTAGACATTTTAAATTCGGCGCCACCACACGTATTTAACCACAACTTAGAAACCGCACCACGCCTTTACCAAAAAGCGCGTCCGGGTGCCAACTACCAATGGTCATTGGACTTGTTGAAAAAATTTGGTGAAGCCAACCCTGGTGTACCAACCAAGTCAGGCTTAATGGTGGGCTTAGGCGAAACCAACGAAGAAATTTTAGAAGTAATGCGCGACTTACGCGCCCATGGCGTAACCATGTTAACCATTGGTCAATACTTACAACCGTCTAAACACCACTTACCGGTTGAGCGTTATGTTCACCCAGATGAGTTTGAAATGTTTAAGCGTGAAGCGATAAAAATGGGCTTTGAACATGCCGCTTGTGGTCCATTAGTAAGAAGTTCTTACCACGCCGACAAACAAGCCCAAGGTGAAGAAGTTAAGTAAGCTTCCTTTGACGAATAAAGCCAGCCTAGCTGGCTTTTTTATTTTTGCGACTTACATACTAAGCTCTACGCCGGCCAATCCCTTGGCTTTGAATTTAGGCTTACAAATAAATAAGCGTTTACCTTTAATCCCCTTATCCAGCAAATAGCGTTTTACATTGTTCGCACGCTCTTCGGCTAACACATCTAATTTTCTTGCTACTTGCTCTGGTGTAAAGGACGTTTTAGTCTTTTTTTCATCGACCTTGTCTTGATTTTTCTCATCGCTATTTGTTGCTTCGGGCTCTGATATAGCCATTTTGTCTTGTTCATTAGTCATGCCGCACAACTGAATTTGCAATTGTTTTCTTTTTTGCAAAAGCTCTGCAAGCTTATCGGCATACTCTTGATGTTGCTCTGATAAATCTGCAGAATTAGGAGTAAAAGCCATCGGTTCAAAACGTACCGAAGACGCCTGTTCTAATAATATTTCCCCTGCAAATAGCACCGCCCCATAGGGCTGTAAGTAGTATTTTAGGAAGCTTAATGAACTCTTTTGCAGTACCGCAGATAAAGATGTTCTGATAATAGAGGCTAAGCCAACATCGGTTTTATTTAAGTTGCTCTTAATTGGCACATCCAGTTCGATTAAACCTTTGGAGTCTTCTAGCATGCTTATTGCCATGGGTAAAGGCAATGGCGAGCTGTTATTACCTTGCACTTTAACGGGGGTATTATTGAGTTTTACTCGTCTGATTTTGAGTTTGTTCTTCATATCTAAATTATTATTGTTCAGTTTCAGGTCAAACTTATGATCTAACTGGCCACTGGTAAATTCATAACCAATAACAGGCTCAGCAAACGCTGAAAGTTGAGCTAAAGAAACGCCATCTAAGCGCCCTTTCGCCTCTAAATTTAATGGTGATTTAAACAGCTGCGCTTTAGCACTGACTTCGATATTTGAGAACTGATCTAAGCGAGCATTTAACAGCACATTGCTATACGCTTCTGGTTCATTGGAGTAGACTGGCCCTAGATCAAGGTTATCGATTAATAGGTTTTGCTCAATGGGGTAGGGTTTATGCTCTTGTTTTAAGTGGATGAGGCTATTTTGCGCAATCAGCAACTGTTGCAACCGAACCTTAAATTCTGGACTTTGTTGCTGCTCAAGGTTTTTGTTTTGTACTATTTGACTGTCTTGCTGTTTTGCCTTTTCTTGCTCGTCATTTTTTTTCGTTGTCGCTTGTAGCGCAGCAAGTGTTTTTTGGTATCTATCGGTGCCTAACAATTTAGACTCTTGGTCTATGTGCATTTGCACCGCTAAACCGTTAATTTTTACATCACCCACCTCAAGCATATTATCGTTATGAATATACTCGAGCTTATTCACCGTTACCAATGGTGCCGTTAATTGCGATTTTTTAAATTCTTCCAAGTAGCCTAAATCGACATCCTGCATTGTTATTTTACTAAGGCTTAGCGCCAACATTTGGTTAAGCTCAAAATCGGTAATGTTTATATTTTGAGCACCAAAAAGCGGATAATCTTGTTGTTTATCTGATAGAGATAGATTGGTTAATGTTTTTTCTGCCTTGTAGTTAAAGTCCAAGGCTTGTTGATTTTGATTGCCACGAATCTTAAAACGATTGTCTAACTGCCCTAGTAACAGCTGTAAAGGGCCAAATTGAGCATCGACATTGTTTGCTTTTAAATCACCACTGGCTTCAAAGCTTAGCTGATCGTTTTGCTGGTTAGCAGCGACTGAAAAGGTATTATCCAATTGCGTAAGCAAGGTCACTGGGCCTTGAGTAAACTTGCTATCGGTAAGTTTTAAGTCACCCTCGGCTAAAATATCCCATTGCGTATTTTGCCACTTTGCCTTGATCTCAAAATTATTGTCTAATTGTGCTTGCAGCAAGCGAGATTGGCCAAAAGTAACATCAGCGTCATTCAGTTTAAAACCACCTTTTGCTTTAATCTCGAACAGGTCATTATTTTGCTCTACCGTAAGGTTAAAAGTATTGCTTAGCTTAGCTTGCAACCATTGCCACTGTTGATGATTTAATTGGGTGTTACTCAAATCAAAGTCACCATCACTGACCATGCTAAGTCGGCCCTTTTGTTGTTTGAGTTGAAGATTAAAATTATTTGTTAGCGTCGGTTGAACCAAATTCAGTAAATCCGAGTTGACGCTTGTGTCGCTATACTCTCCTCGCCCTTTCGCGAGCAGGCTAAGTTGGCCATTTTTGTAGTTGGCATTAAGTGACACGTTATTAACGGCTTTTGCCAGTTTCAAATCGATTTTTGCTAAACTTAATTGCGAATTAACAAGCGAAATATTACCTTTGACAGCTAAATCTAGTTGTTCAGAACGGATCCCTTTAACATCGATATCAAGGTTGGTGGCAAGCTTCGCCTGAAGACGATTTATTGACGCAGGCAAAAAACCTGAGAACTGACTGATATCAAGTCCGCGTATTTTAATATTGCCTTTAACATGTGGCGTACTCGCCAATGGCTGTGCGCTCAAGTCCATCTCAATATGCCCCTCCCCCAGTTTCGCGTCAAAGGCTAATTGAGCTTGTTTATCGTTCCATGTTGAAACCTGAGACAGTTCGAGCTGCTCTATAAAAAAGTCATTTTCATATTCAGGTAGTCTGATCCCAAGTTGAATGTTGTTTAACTTGAACAGCTCGACATCCAAGTTAGGTAATGAAAATGCCTCTTCTTCGTTTTCGCCTTCTTTAGCATTGGGATCAGATGTTATCGGGATCACAATTTCCAATTCACCCGATTTAGACAGCACAATGTTTAAGCGTAAATCCGATAAAGTGATCAACTCGGCGGTCATACCTTTGCTAAAAAGGCTCTGCCATTGATAGTCAAAATTTAATTGCCCAAGATGTAATTTTTCAACCTCATCTTGTTTCGCAACTAATTGATTTACTTGCAGTGTTCCCTTAAACACATTTAACTTAAGGTTTTCCATGCTAACGTTATTAAAGCCTTGCTTTTGCAAGGTATAAACGATGCCATACTTGAGCCCATAAGGGAGCAAGGCTAAGAGCAACAAAATAAACAGCAAAATTAACAATGTTTTTTTATAGCGCAACAGCAAGGATTTCATCTAAGGCAAATAAGGTTATTTAATTTATTTAAACTATAGACAACTGAGCAATAAAAGCGTCATCGGCTTTTACAATGAGCGGGGTTATCCGACGTTATTGGTCGGTATAAGGCAAGCTTGAGGATTAAAAAATAAAGAAAAAACTGGTCACATATGGCGACCAGTTTTAGCAGGCATTATTTAAATTTTTGGGGTTGGGCATTGCACATCACCATTTTGAGCGATATGGCGCATATAGTGATCCATTAAAGTAATGGCCATCATTGATTCGGCAATAGGCACGGCACGAATACCAACACAAGGGTCATGACGCCCTCGCGTAATAATATCGGCAGGCTCACCATCAAGATTAATGGTTTTACCACTAATGCCAATACTGGATGTAGGTTTTAAGGCGATATTGGCAATAATATCTTGGCCGGAGGAAATCCCACCTAACACACCACCAGCACTATTGGATAAAAAGCCTTCAGGGGTCATTTCATCACGATGCTCTGAACCTTTTTGGTTTACCACCGCAAAGCCATCACCAATCTCAACGCCTTTAACCGCATTAATGCTCATCAAAGAATGGGCTAGGTCAGCATCTAACCGATCAAACACTGGCTCTCCAAGCCCAACAGGAACGCCTTTGGCAACCACTTTAACCGCCGCACCAATTGAGTCTTTTTGCTTTAAAATGGATTTAATTAACGCTTCAAGTTGACCTACTTTGGCTTTATCGGGGAAAAAGAATGGGTTATTTTCAACTTCAGCCCAATCATAGTGCTCAGCAACCACATCACCAATTTGACTTACGCAGGCTTGAATTTCAATGCCAAGCTTTTGTTTTAAATATTTTTTAGCAATAGCGCCAGCGGCTACCCGCATCGCAGTTTCACGCGCAGATGAGCGACCACCACCGCGATAATCACGAATACCGTGTTTTTGCCAGTAGGTATAATCGGCATGACCAGGTCGAAACATTTGAGATATTTCGCCATAATCTTTTGAGCGCTGATCGGTATTCTCAATCATTAAACCAATGGGCGTCCCCGTGGTTTTCCCTTCAAATACCCCAGATAGTATCTTTACTTGATCAGGCTCTCTTCTTGCCGTGGTGAAGCGCGAGGTTCCTGGCCTACGACGGTCCAAATCCGTTTGTAAATCCGCTTCGCTTAACGTAATCCCTGGGGGACAACCATCGACGATCGCGCCTAATGCCACCCCATGGCTTTCACCAAATGTAGTAACCCGAAATAATGTACCTATCGTATTCCCTGCCATAACTTACTGCTTTACCCTCTGGTTAAAAATATCCTGATATTTATCTAATTGTTGTTTGGTGATACGAAAAACGCCGAACCCGCCCCGCTCAAAAGTCAGCCACTGAAAGTCAACTTCAGGGTATAACGCTTGTACATGGATCATCGAATTGCCGACTTCACAAATTAACACGCCATCGTTTGACAAGTGTGCGCTGGCCTCGGCTAAAATTCTGCGCACAATATCGAGACCGTCGTCACCGCAGCCCAACCCCATTTCGGGTTCATGATGAAATTCATCCGGCATATCACCAATATCTTCACTGTCAACATACGGTGGATTGGTGACAATAAGATCGTATTTAGTGCCCATTGCCGCAGAGAAAACATCGGATTGAATCGGCACGACACGATCACTAAGCTCATGATTGTGAATATTTATTTCGGCAACTTCGAGCGCATCTAACGATAAATCAAACGCATCCACATTAGCATCTTCAAAGGCATGAGCACAAGCAATAGCAATACACCCACTGCCGGTACATAAATCTAAGATATGTTGTGGCTTTGCTTGGAGAAGATTGGCAAATCGATTATCGATAAGCTCACCTATGGGCGATCGTGGCACCAATACTCTTTCATCAACATAAAAGGGTAAGCCACAAAAGTATGCTAAATTGGTTAAATAAGCCGATGGAATACGCTCATCGATACGACGTAACAGCAATTCAACTACCGCCTGTCTTTCACTTTTGGTTAATCTGGCATTGAGTAGGTTATCATCAAGATTGTTGGGTAGGTGTAATGCATGTAAGGTTAAGATTAACGCTTCATCCCACGCATTGGTGGTGCCATGCCCATAGAACAAATCTGCTTGATTAAATCGACTAAGGCCCCAACGTAGAAAATCACCAATGGTATGCAAGTCTTCGGTGACTTCGTCAATGTTTAACTCGAGCAAAATATTCTCCTGATTTAAATGCCTTTATGCTATTGCTCGGCATTTATATAACGTATTGATTAGTGGTGCGATGGCGACCACGATGAACTAGCCACTATAACAGTTTAGCTATCATTTGATGAAAAATTTAAGCCGTTTGTCAGTAAACGGCTATCTAAATCAATCGAATTTAAATTATACTTGATAACAATTTTCGGTAAAATACACTTTTATCGCGCATCAATATTTTAACCTCTGGTTTTACATCCATACTATGAAATTCAAAGACTTGTTAAACAGTGAAGAAAAACAGCTATTTAAGCAAGCTGTAGGCAAAGTAAAACCGATTATTCAAGATACTGTGCACCCAGAAACACTGGCAAATAAAAATCAAGTTAAACAGCGTAAAGAAAAACAGGTGTTTGAAAAACAGCAATTTTACTTTTCTGATCAATTTGAACCCAACCTAGAGCAACATGGGCCAATGAAGTATGTTCGAGAAGGCGTTGACAGCTTCGAAGTAAAGCTGTTGCGCCGTGGTGAATATTCACCTGAGCTTATCCTTGATTTACATGGGTTAAATCAACAAAAATCAAAACAAGAAATTGCCGCATTACTGGCTGCCTGCATTAAAGAACACGTTAATTGTGTTTGTATTATTCATGGTATTGGTAATCGAGTGTTAAAAAACAAAGTACCACATTGGTTAGTTCAACACCCAGATGTGATGGCATTTCACCAAGCGCCATTGGAATATGGTGGTGATGGGGCTTTGCTGGTTTTAGTTGATTTGAAAGACGATTTTTTCTGTAAATCGTAAAACCGTGTAGGCTAGTTTAAGCCGTTCTTAAGTTGCATAAGGCGATAAAACAACCTAGCAACTCAGTTTTATTGGCTAGATCTTGTGACTTTGCATACAACTGCTTTCGCCCTGACTGATTACTGGTGAGTCTTCAGGACATAAAAAGTCGACCAAGGAGCCATGCATGAGCTCTGGGTTGTAGTCTATTTGGGCTGTTCCGGCGGTTGGGTAGATAGGCATTTGATGGTCATGAGTAAGCACTGCGGTTAAGTAACTAACCAATGGCATATGAGATACCAATAACACGTTGATGGTCGGTTGTTCACTTAACAAACCATCAATAAAGTCATGAACTTGCGTTGCTTTACCGGCTGGGATCAATATATCTAAGGTGTCTCTTTCAACCGGATACGACAAGGCTTGTTCGAGCTCGTCGGCGCTCTGTTGCGCTCGTACATAGGGACTCACCAAGATTAAATCTATTTTTGCAGGTTGTGATTCGAGCCAATGAGCACAAATTTTGACTTCTTCAATACCGCTTTGGGTCAAGGGTCTGAGACTGTCGTTGGTGGCCACTTCACTAGCATCACCATGTCGCATGATAAATATATTCATTAAAAGTAAGCCGTTACAGGCATCTTGTCACTACAGATTAGGATATAGTAATACATTTTAAATTAATAACCTTTAATATATAAGCAATTGTTCAGAAAATTTACCTCTTTGGGTATATTATTGTTAAATAACGTATTAGTCTTTGGTTCATTGGCTGACCAATGCCGAACATTGATACCACCAAAAACCTTATCTGGAGCCTGATTTGATTCAAAGCCCGAACGACACCAAACAGTATCAGACTCTCACCCTTAATAACGGGTTACGGGTACTTTTGGTTCACAATCAAGAATCCAATCGCTCTGCTGCCGCCCTTACCGTCAACGTTGGTCACTTTGACGATCCACTAGACAGCCAAGGCTTGGCTCACTTTCTTGAACACATGCTGTTTTTAGGCACTGAAAAATACCCCGAAAGTGGCGAATATCAGCAATTTTTAAGTCAGCATAGTGGTACAAATAACGCTTGGACGGCAACCGAACATACCTGTTTTTACTTTGATATTAACCATCAACATTTGGAACCCGCCCTCGATCGCTTTAGCCAATTTTTTATTGCGCCATTATTATCCGAAGAATTTATTGACAAAGAACGCTTAAACGTTGATTCAGAATTTAAACTGAAATTAAAAGACGATATGCGCCGTATTTACGACGTACACAAAGAAACCATTAATCAGGCCCATCCCTTTAGTAAATTCTCGGTCGGGAGCAAGGAAACCTTGCGAGATAGTGACAATATAAGTCTGGCGCAAAAAGTCAGAGACTTTTTTTCCCAACAGTATTTAGCGAATCGAATGACCCTTTGCATCGAGGGACCTCAATCTTTAGCCACCCTTGAGCGCTTAGTGCAGGATAAGTTTGCTGCAATTAAAGCATCGATCACGCCCAAACCGGCGATCAGCCAACCGTTATATTTACCCGAGCATTTAACCAAAGAGCTGGTTATTCGCCCAGAGAAAAACGACCATAAACTCATCATCAGTTTTGCATTGCCAGGCATAGATCATGATTACATGTATAAGCCAATCAGTACCTTAGGCTATTTATTAGGGCACGAAAGCGAAGGCAGTATTTTATCTTATTTAAAAAAGCGTCAATGGGCGATGTCATTAACCGCAGCGGGTGGGATTAATGGCTCCAATTTTAAAGATTTTAATATCAGTATCCGATTAACTGAGGAAGGTGAAAAACATCACCAAGAAATCATCGAAGTCATTTTTGCCTACATCGAGTTAATTAAACTGTCGGGGCTAAAAGCGTGTTACTTTACTGAAAAGAAATCCATTTATGAGTTTTCATTTCATTATCAGGAGTCATTAAAACCAATCGACTCGGTAAATCAATTGTCGGTTAATATGCAGCATTACCCGCCAGAGGATTACATTTATGGTGATTACAAGATGCAGGCATTCAACCCTGATCTTTTGCGTCATTATTTGCACTATTTAAATCCAGACAATATGCGGATTATTTGCATCAACCAATGGCAAGATACCGACAGAACCAGTTATTGGTACAAAGTACCGTATAAAATATCTGACATTGCAACCGACAAATTAACGCGCTGGCGTCAACCTGCGAAATTTAATGAGCTTAAGTTACCGGAAAAAAATCCCTACATCGTCGAAAATCCAACGGTCGTTAGCCCAGAGCACGCAACTGACAAGCCCTATTTAATAAAAGAGGCTAGTGGGCTAAAAGTATGGTTTAAACAAGACAACTCGTTTTTTGTCCCTAAAGGGCAAATTTTTATTGGCATTGATTCACATATCATAGTGCAAAATAAAACCCACATTGCGATGGGAAGACTGTTTGTCGAATTGTTTACCGACTCGGTACAAGAACAAAACTACCACGCAGAGTTAGCAGGTATTCACTATCACCTATACCCGCATCAAGGTGGGATGACATTACAGCTTTCAGGCATTAATGAAAAACAGCCCTTGTTGCTAAAAGAATTACTGCAAAGTTTAAAAGATCACTCTCTGGCACAAGAACGCTTTGCTCTCTTTAAAAAACAATTAATTAAAAACTGGCGTAATGCCGACAAAAGCAAATCTATATCACAACTGTTTGCCAAGCTCAGCGCCCTGATGAAACCCTACAGCCCCAGTAGCACCGAGTTAGCCGATGCTTTAGAAACTGTTAAATTTGCTGAATTTATCCACTTTTGCGATCAATTTTTTCAGCATTTAACCATAGAATGTTTTATTTATGGCAATTGGGTGCAGCCACAAGCACAAGAAATGGCTAACCTTATCGAACAAGAATTGAAAGCGCATATCAATCAATCTACAGCGCTTAGCAGTACCATTATCGACTACCAACAACAAGGCAACGCCCTAGTTCCCATTCACTTGCCTGATCACGATTACGCCAGTGTCTTTTATTACCCGATGGTGGCTAACGATCCTTACACCATGGCCATTACGATGATCACCAGTCACTTAATTTCACCACAATTTTTTCACACCATGCGCACCGAAAAGCAGTTTGGTTATTTAGTTGGGGTTGGTTATGTGCCGATGAACAGATACCCAGGCATTGCTTTTTATATTCAATCTCCCGACACCACGGCCGATGCCTTATTTGCCACTATGGATGAATTTATTGCTAATTTTGACAGCACTACCACAGAAACTGAATGGCAAAACTTAAAATCAGGATTGATTGGTCAATTAACAGAAAAAGATACCAGCCCGCGAATTAAGAGCCAAAGATATTGGGTAAATATTTGCAATAAGGACTACGAGTTTAATCAAAAAGAACAAATTATAAAAACCATTGAGCAATTGTCACTTGTTGAAGTCGCTGATTTTGTTCAACAAGTCCTGCACCCTGAAAATAACCCAGATCGCATTTGTTTGGCTTCGGTTAAGCATCTCGATGAATTTGATTACTTGCCTGAACACGCCAATATTATTCAGTGTATTGAAGACTTTCACGCCAAAACCCCACTTAAACATTAATTAACCTAAAGGTTTTGTTTTCTCCCCTTTAAATTAACCAATAATTCCATTACTATCTTGTTTGATATTAAGAAATATTCGGCACACAAACTGAACTAAATCATCAGTTTAAAGGATGTATTTGTGCACCAAAGCAAATTAAAAAATAACAACAGTTGCTCCAACGCTTTTTTATACCTTTTTATTCCCTTGCTCTTCTCAACTTTGTCGGCTCCCGTCCATGCCAATATTGCGATAGTATCTGCAACAACACAAAATCTAACGCCGGTAAAACAGGTGGATTCTAGATCATCGATTAACACTTTAATCAGCCAGCTAAGCCCGACCCTTATGACATCGAATTTACAGATAACGACCGATACCAATAAGTATTCTGTCGTTACTTCAAATCAGCACATAAATAAGATGCCAACTGCTCACAGTTTCCCTCTGATGTCTTTGCAGCCATGGTGGCAATCAAACCCGGCATGGTTTCTCTATAGTTTTATGGCTTTGGCGTTCAGTTTCTATACGATTAAGCGTTTCAAACAGAGAAAATATTTAAATAAGCAATTAAACCAATCTATTGAACGAATAAAACTGGCGTTATCAGGCGCCAATGATGAAATTTGGGATTGGGATTTAACCACCAATATCATGTATCGCTGCCACAGCTGGGGAACATTAAACTTCAAGCAAGGCGTGCCTCTTATTGATAATCAAGATTGCATTCACCCACATGACTCGCCCAGATTGCTGCAACAATTGCAAAATCACAAACAAGGGCAAAGTGAGTATTACGAAGCCATTTATCGGGTAAAAAGCAAACAAGGTCATTGGCTTTGGGTGCTCGACCGAGGCAAGGTTGTCGAACGTGATAAAAACAACAACGCTCTTCGCATGTCAGGTACGTTAAAGGATATTAGCCAACTTAAACACAACGAACACAGTATGTCGCTGTTTGCGAGTTGCTTCACCCATATTTCTGCCGCGGTGGTGATATACGACACTGAATTTCAGGTCGTTGACTGTAATGCAGCGTTTGTCCAAATTACAGGGCAAAATCGTGCATCAACGGTTGGCAAACCGTGGGGATTTGAGTCTTGTCCAGAAGGCTTTTTTCAAAACCTAAAAAAGACCTTAACGAAAAATGGCTCTTGGCAAGGTGAAGTAACCGCTGAACGAGCCAATGGCTCTAGCTATATCATTGATTTAACAATAGATATCATTCGCAACGAGCAAGGCCAAATTTCACATTTTGTTGGTGTTTTTTCAGATGTTTCTAAACGCAAAGAAACCGAATCGGAACTCAGAAAATTAGCCCATTCAGACACCCTAACCGGCTTGTCAAATCGCTCATACTTTCAAGCCAATCAATCGCAACTCGTGGCGCAAGATATTGAGCATGCATTACTGGTTTTCGATTTAGATAATTTTAAAAAAATTAATGACTCTATAGGCCATCAAATTGGTGATGTACTGCTGTGTAAGGTCACTGAGCGAATCGCGCAATTAAGCAGCGTAAAAGACCGATGTTATCGTCTTGGTGGCGACGAATTTAGTTTAATCATTGAAGGCACCAATGACATTGATGAAATCACCAACATTGCCAAAGAAGTTTTAAATGTTATTGCCCAACCTTATTCCATTCGTGGCCAAGAGATTGCACTCACTTGCAGTATTGGCATTGTGCTTTTCCCTGAAGATGGAACCAACTCACATGAACTGCTAAAAAATGCCGATACCGCTATGTACCACGCCAAAGATATTGGTGGGGCTACCTATCAATTTTTTAATGATTCGATGAACAAACAAGCGGTCAAACGCTTACAAGTTGAGAATTTAATCCGGCATGGCCTTAAAGAAGATTTATTTTCGGTGTTTTACCAACCTAAAATTGATGTGCAAAAAGGCTGTATTTCAGGAATGGAAGCCTTAGTTCGTTTTGAAGCGGGTTACAAAGGCATAATTCGACCAGATATATTTATCCCGATTTCAGAGCAAACAGGCCAAATCATCAAAATTGGAGAAGTTGTTCTGCGCAAAGCTTGTCGCGCAACTAAGGCTTGGATTGACAGTGGCATCTTTGATGGTCGTATCGCGGTCAATCTGTCTGCGGTACAGTTTCGTCAACCCAATTTGGTGACTATGATCAACCAAATATTAGAGGAAACCGGATTACCCGCCAAACACTTAGAGCTTGAAATTACCGAAGGCACTGTTATGGACTCTCCTCAAGAGGCCATTAGAACCATGTTGGAATTACGAGAAATGGGCATCGCTTTGTCTTTAGATGATTTTGGTACAGGCTACTCATCCTTAGCTTACCTAAAACAATTCCCATTAAATACCCTAAAAATTGACAAAGCTTTTGTCGATGATATTGAATCGTCTGAAAGAGGTCGAAATATGGTTGCGATCATCGTCACCATTGCCCATAACCTTGGTATGGATGTGGTTGCAGAAGGGGTGGAAACCGAAGAACAGCTTGATTATTTAAGACGTTTAAATTGCGAACAATTACAAGGCTACTTGTACAGCAAACCGCTTAATGAACAGGATTTTGGCGATTATTTAGAATCTCAGCAAATCTGCAGTTTAGCTAATGTATAATTCAAAAAACAACGAGTAAAAGCTAAAATTGGGGGGCTTCAATATCATCAGAGCTGATGTAATAGCGCAATCTAAAGGGCTTTAGCAGCAGTTACTGTTAACGTTCTCTTTGTACTCGGCGTTTGGTGTTGGCTGAACCAAGGTTAATATTTTTCAGGTTAAAATCTAAGGTTTCCAAATAGCCCAATTTCCGCCAAATCGTTTATATACCTTCATTCGTTTTTCCATATTAAACAATGGCCAAATCAACGGTCCTAAAAACAAGCCAGCAACAGCCCACGCTTTGCGATTCATCCCCGAACAGAGTGCCTGACAATAGAAAAAAACACCAAAAAGCAGAGAAACCAGTAATAACAACATCAAGACACCTGAGCAATAAAGGCCAATTTGAGCAAAGTATATCAAATAGATTTTTTACTCTAAAGTAACATTTTGCTGTTTTTTGTACACTTTCAATATAACACCAGCGCTATTTAACTTTGCCTTCAATCTCATTAGCATGTAATTAGATAAGTGGTTGATTAACTCTCGCTTGGAACGAGGTTCTGACCGACACCAACTCTGTAAATAATCACCGTCATAGCTATAACAGGCATTGCGGCGCTAGTTTCTTAACTTCGGTTAATGGCACCAAACATTCATATAAAAAGGGCTATGAAAAACAAATTCATAGCCCTTTTTTTTCAGCATCAGATAATGCCTATTAATAGCGTTTTTAGTAGCACGTTGTTCCCGCATCCACCATATTAAGCAAGGCATCACATGGGGTAAAATGATCGCCGTATTTAGCTTGGTAAGTTTTTAACTTTTCAACCACTGTTTTGGGCCCTAAGGCGTCTAAATAACGGAATGGCCCGCCTAAAAACGGTGGGAATCCAATACCAAATACTGCGCCAATATCACCGTCTCTGGCATTTCGAATAATACCTTCATCGAGACAGCGGACCGCCTCATTGATCATCAAAAACACACAGCGCTCTGCAATTTCTGTCGATGATAAATGTGACTTCGCTTCAATATTAAGAAGTGTGTAAACAGACTCATCAACGTTTTTCCCATTGCCTTTTTTACCTTTATAAAGATAAAAGCCTTTGCCTGTTTTCTTCCCCTTACGGTTGTCTTCAATTAACGAGTTAAACGCTTCAGGGGCTTTAAAACGCTGCCCCAATTCGGCCTCTAAAATTGGACTTATTTTAGCACCGATATCAATACCAACCTCGTCTAATAGCTTGATTGGACCAACAGGAAAACCAAACTTAACCAGAGTTTTGTCAATTTGTTCAATCGGCTCTCCTTGAAGAAGAATATTTGCCGCTTCATTAACGTAGGGAGCCAAAATTCGGTTTACATAAAAACCCGCTTTATCTTTCACCACAATCGGTGTTTTGCCCTGACGTTTGGCAAAAGCTACCGTCGTAGAAATGGTCTGATCGGAGGTTTTCTCATGAGCGATAATTTCCGCTAATGGCATTTTATCCACTGGCGAGAAGTAGTGTAAACCAATCACATTTTCTGGCTTGTTGGCCTTTTCTGCGATTTGGCTAATTGGCAAAGAAGAAGTGTTACTGGCAAAAATAACCCCTTCCTTACAGTGCGTTTCTACATCATTAACCATTTGCTGTTTTAGACCTAAATCTTCAAACACAGCTTCGATCACCATATCGACGTCTTTAAAGCCACTGTAATCAATGCCTCCGGTGACCATATTCATTTGCTTTTGCATTGCGGATTTTTTAATAAATCGACGTTTTACTTTTTTATTTAGTAAATCAAAGCTGTACTTTAAAGCATTTGAAATCCCATCATGATTAATGTCTTTAATCCGCACTGGTGTTTTGGCATTATTCACCGAAACATAGGCAATACCACCGCCCATTAAACCACCACCTAGAACACCGATTTTGTTCACTTTGCATGGCGCAACACCTTCAACCCCAGATTCTTTTTTCATCGCCGTCGTAGCAAAGAATAAGTTACGCAGCTGTTCTGACTCGGGCGTCATCACTAATGCGCCAAAATGCGCGGCTTCGGTAGCCATACCTCTGGCCCGGCCTTGCTCTAAACCAGTCCGTATACTGTCGATGATTTTCAACGGCGCAGGATAATTCCCCTTCGTTTTAGCCAATACGGTTTTCGTTGCTTGTTGAAATACAAGCTTTCGTCCAAGCGAATTCGACTCCAGCACGCGCTCAACCATAGGACGCTTTTTAAGTGCAGTGTTTTTGCCTGTTTGCGCCATTTTAATCGCAACATCTAACAACACTGAGTTAGGCACCACATCGTTAACCAATCCGGCCTTTAACGCTTGCTTAGGTCTTAATTGCTTACCCGTTAACATCATATCTAATGATTTTTGTAAGCCAACCAATGCTGGTAACCTTTGGGTGCCACCACTACCGGGTAATAATCCAAGTTGCACCTCAGGCAAACCTAAAACGGTTTTCACAGAATCACTGCACACGCGCAGATGACATGCCATAGCTAATTCTAGGCCTCCACCTAAGCATGGGCCATTGATCGCAGCCACCACCGGAATCGGCATCTGTTCAATTTGTTCAAATATAATTTGTCCGCTAGCGGCAATAGCACTGGCTTCTTCAGCGCTATCACAGGCATCTAACATGCTAATGTCTGCCCCTGCGATAAATGAATTGTCTTTACCACTGTAAATCACCAGACCCGTAATGGACGGATCGGCTTGGATTTCTTTAAGTACACTGCTGACTTCATCGACAAACTCAGCTTTTAGTACATTCATCGTCTCATTGGCCACATCAATTTTAAGTGTCGCGATGCCATTATCATTTCGAGTCAGAGCAAAACTGCTTTGTTGGGTTTTATCGTTCATGTTCTACTCCGCCTCCAATACCATTGCTGCACCTAAACCACCTGCGGCACATGCGGTTGTTAGCCCGATGCCTCCGCCTCGACGCTTTAATTCATTTAATGTTTGAGTGATCAAACGAGTGCCGGTAGCCGCAAAAGGGTGTCCATAGGCTAAAGAGCCCCCTAAGACATTAAATTTATCCATATCTATTTCACCAATGGCTTTATCTTGGCCAAGTTTTTCTTTAGCAAATTTATCACTGGCAAACATTTTTACATTCGCTAACGTTTGCGCTGCGAAGGCTTCGTGCATTTCAATTAAGTCCATATCTGCCAACGTCATTCCTGCTCGCGCTAACGCCAGTGGCGTCGCATACGATGGTCCCATTAACATATCTTCCCAGACATCAATGGCGGTGAAAGCATATGAGCGAATATAACCTAAAACCTCATAACCTAATTCTTTCGCACGTCCCTCGCGCATTAATAGCACTGCAGATGCCCCATCCGTTAATGCGGTAGAGTTTGCGGCCGTAACACTGCCATGCTTGCGATCAAACACTGGGCGCAACTTAGCATAATTGGCAAGAACCGAATCGGCGCGATAGCAGTTATCAATCGCAACCGCTTTTTTATAAGGTTCTGGGTGGGCCACCATAACTTCACCAGCCAGCACCCCTGAAGACCATGTCGAAGCAGCTAGAGTATGTGAGCGGTGCGCTAATGCATCTTGCTCTTCTCGTGTGATGCCATGAGTTTTCGCCATTTGTTCGGCAGTTTGGCCCATGCTTAAGCCTGTAGAATATTCAGCTACTGCTGGTGGTACTGGTGCTAAATCGGAGAGTTTTAAAGAGGTAATTAACTTGGCTTTTTGGCCGAACGTTTTGGCCTTTGATAAATCAAGTAAAGTGCGAGCAAATTTTTTGCTTACCCCAATAGGAGGTACCGACATTGAGTCTGCACCGCCAGCGATACCAACATCAATGTTACCTAAAAGTATTGACTCGGCAACATTGACAGTGGATTGAAAACTAGTCGCACATGCTCTAGAAACACTGTATGCATCGGTCGCAACATTCATTTGTGTACCAAGTACGATTTCTCTGGCAATATTAGGTGCTTCAGGCATTTGCACGACTTGGCCAAACACCAATTGTTCTATAAGGGCTGGATCGATATCGTTTTTAGCCAATAATTCATTCACCACCATTTTGCCTAAATCAACGGCAGGTACACCATGAAAGTCGGTGGCTTGTTTAACAAATGGCGTGCGTAAGCCGGCAACAACCGCGATTCGCTCCCCTGCTCTTGTCTTTAAGTTTTGCTGAGATCCCATGTTCTTTCCTTTATACTGCTCTGACCGAGATTATTGTGATTAATTATGTTAAGGTTTTGTTAGTGGTCAGACCTGATTACCAAATTGATTCTAGCGATTAAATCTGCTTTTTAAAAGCATTGATTTTTATTAACATGCTCTTATATATATAAAAAGGCCTCAGAGCCAACGCCTTAAAAGGCTTATGCGCGAATAAAATGGAATAAAAGAAATATTATGGCTAATGAAAAATTTTCTGCACTTAAAGAGTATTTAAGTGAACAAATTGTGGGTCAACATGCGCTTGTTGAAAATCTTTTAATTGCTTTATTGGCTGATGGGCATCTTATCGTAGAAGGCCCTCCTGGGTTGGCTAAGACCCGAGCAGTTAATGCTTTAGCGGATTGCATTGAAGGTGATTTTCACCGCATTCAATTTACCCCTGACCTACTGCCGGCAGATTTAACAGGTACCGACATTTACCGACCTGAAAATGGCTCCTTTGTTTTTCAACAAGGTCCGCTTTTTCAGAACTTAATTTTAGCAGACGAAATTAACCGTGCACCGGCTAAGGTGCAATCGGCGTTACTAGAAGCAATGGCCGAAGGCCAAGTAACGGTAGGCAGAACAACGTACAAATTACCGGATTTGTTTTTGGTTATGGCCACTCAAAATCCGCTCGAACAAGAAGGTACCTATCCGTTACCAGAAGCACAACTTGACCGCTTTTTAATGCATTTGGACATTGACTACCCCAACGCAACATCTGAGCTTGAAATCTTACGTTTAAACCGGGGTGAAGCCTTAGGCCAATCTAATAAGCCAAGTTCAAAAATATCTCAAGACGATATTTTCACTGCCCGCAAGGAAGTGCTTGAAATCTATCTCGCCCCAGTATTAGAGCAATACATTGTTGATTTAATTATGGCCACCCGAGAAGGTGAAAAGTACGATGAACAATTGGGTAAATGGCTTGCCTACGGCGCCAGTCCGCGCGCAACCATAGCTTTAGATCGCTGTGCCCGAGCAAGAGCTTGGATTAATGGTCGCGACTTTGTCAGCCCTGAAGATATCCAAGGCGTATTTCATAACGTTTTACGTCATCGCTTATTGCTTACCTATCAAGCCGAAGCCGAAGGGATCACTGCTAATCAAGTGCTTGATCACATTTTAAGTTTGGTCGCAGTAAGCTAACCCTCATTCGAAACTGAGTAACGATAGCATTTAGATCAGGGATCTTGTATGTGGTGGAAGAAACACCTTAAGACAGACGTAAATCAAGGTATTAAAGAGCTCCTTGGAGAACTAAAAAGCGATGGTATTCATCTAACCATAGATGAGTTAATGCGCTATCAAAGCAAATCGTCCTTATTAAACTTAGCGCCTAAAAAGGCGATTGAGGGGCACTTATCAGGTAACTACCTTGCCCGAACAAAAGGCCGAGGTATGGAATTTGATGAAGTTAGGCATTATCAAACTGGTGATGACATCAGAGCCATTGATTGGCGCGTCACTGCGCGCACCGGTAAAACGCACACCAAACTCTATAAAGAAGAGGTTGAGCGTCCGGTATTGATAGCTACCGACTTTGGTCAAAGCATGTTTTTTGGCTCGCGCTTATTATTTAAATCAGTGCAAGCATCACATATAGCGAGCCTAGTTGCATGGCATGCCAAAAAGCGTGGCGATAGAATCGGCGGCTTGGTTTTTAATGAAAGTAACCACAAAGAATTAAAACCCAGAAGTCGTCAACACGGTGTATTACATTACTTGCATGCTTTAGAGGAACTGCACAACCAAGGCCTGGCTAATTGGCAGCAAGAGCAACCGGGAGAAGATTCCTACTTTGTCGAAAACTGTAATCGACTTAGACAGCTTTCTCGACCGGGCTCTTTGGTTTATCTAATCACCGATGGCAGTCATTTTGATGAAGCCGCATTATTGCCATTGTCTCAAATAAGTCGCCATTGTGAGCTGGTGGTATGTCAAATTATTGACCCGCTTGAATTAGCGCTACCAAAGAGTACGCAAAAAGCATCGGTATCGGTTACCGATGGTGAAAACAAGCAACGCTTGGTGTTAGGTGATGCCAAAACCGCTCAAACCTACCAGCAACAGGCATTAATTTCGACCAAATTAAAACAACGTATGTTTCAAAAAGCTGGAGCACGTTTTATCCAATTTAGTGCAGGTCAAAGCATTGAACAACAATTGAAAGCGGGAGTTGAATCTTGGATCCGTTAGCACAATTGAAAGACATTCATTTGCCTGAGCAAGTTGGCTTTTGGCCTCTTGCGCCAGGCTGGTGGATATTGGTTTTGTTATCTATTAGCGCAGTCGTACTGCTGCTACGTGCATTGTTAAAACAACGCGAGCTCAGTAAAGTAAAGCGCCAAGCGCTTAAACAGTTAAGCACGCAACAGTCATTAACAACGGTACAAATATTATCGTTATTAAAATGGGCAAGCATGCATTATTACAACCGACAAGACGTTGCCAGTAAATACAGCAATGAGTTGCTCGACTTTTTTACCAGTAAACTGGCTAAAGACAAACAACAGGCGTTTGTGCAACAAGCTGAAAAAGCCATTACCCGTTGCTATCGAAAGTCATCGGTCGATTTGCATGCCAGCGAGTTCCAACAGGCGGCTATTTATTGGTTAAACAACGCCGCGTTACTGCCCAAGCAACAAGTCAAATTGGAGGCTGCAAATGATTAGTTTCGCTTGGCCTTGGTGTTTTACCTTATTGTTATTGCCCTTTGTCGTTTACTTTTTATCACCAAAGAAAAATGCGGACTCAGCGGCCCTTAAAGTGCCCGTATTACTGCCCGGTGTGCGTTCAAAAGTGACCGTCTCAGGTAGACAAAATGTCCCTATCTGGTTTGCCGCTTTGATATGGTTCTTGTTGGTCCTTGCCACCACTCGACCACAATGGCTAGGCGATATTGTCGAAGTGCCAACCGAAGGTCGTGAAATGATGATTGCGGTGGACTTGTCAGGCAGTATGAGTATTGAAGATATGCAATTAAACGGGCAACAGGTCGACCGACTGACCATGTTAAAGTCCTTACTTGGCGACTTTATTGAGCGCCGACAAGGCGATCGCATAGGGTTAATTTTATTTGGTGATGACGCGTATATGCAAACCCCAATGACCTATGACAGGCAAACAGTGGCCCAAATGCTGGATGAAGCGGTTATCGGTTTGGTAGGCAAAAAAACCGCCATTGGCGATGCCATGGGGTTAGCGATAAAGCGTTTTATTAATAAAGAAGAATCCAATCGGGTGTTGTTATTGGTTACCGATGGTCAAAATACATCGGGAAAAATCAGCCCTGAGCAAGCCTTAGAGCTTGCCGTAGCAAAAGACGTCACCGTTTATACCATTGGTATTGGTGCCGACGTCATGATGGAGCGTTCATTATTTGGTAACCGCAAAGTAAACCCATCGCGTGATTTGGATGAAAACACCTTAGCTAAAATTGCAGAGCAAACCAACGGCACTTATTTTAGGGCGAAAAACAGTGAGTCGATGGCTCGAATATATCAGATGCTGGATCAACTCGAACCCGTCGAACAAGATGTTGAACAAATGCGCCCGCTCACCGCGTTATTCTATTATCCTTTGGCTCTTGCGCTGACATTAATTTTTATCCAGATGTTATTGATGCAGTACAGTCAGTTCCATTTTATCCCCACCAATAAGCAACAATCGGAGGTGCCTTAATGGACGATTTTCATTTTTTAAGACCACTTTGGTTGTTTGCCTTTATCGGCTTATTCTTGTTATTACGCCAACTCAAAATGTTGCGTATTTCCGCCTCGGCTTGGCACAAGGTGATCCCATCGCACCTAACATCCATGCTCCTTAGTAGCAGTGAGCCACAAAAGCCGATGTCAATATTACCGCCAGCCATTGCCGGCAGTTTGCTTATTCTTGCCCTTGCCGGGCCGACCTGGCAAAAGATCCCTCAACCGGTTTTTGACGTCGAACGAGGTTCAGTTTTAGTGATGGATATGTCGTTTTCAATGTTAGCAACCGATATAAAGCCAAACCGTTTAACCCGCGCTCGTTATAAGGCGATGAGCTTGGTTGAAGCCATCAATGAAGGCGATATGGGGTTGATTGCCTACGCAGGTGATGCGTTTACTATTAGCCCATTAACCCCTGATATCAACAACATTACATTGCTATTACCGTCTTTAGCTCCCGATATTATGCCTGAATTGGGTTCTAACCCATTACCGGCTTTAATGTTAGCCAATGAGATGTTACTTAACGCAGGCCATCTTGAAGGCGATATTTATTGGCTCACCGATGGCATCAGTAGTGATGAGCTAAAAGACTTAAATGATTTTGTCCGTGAACATAACCACCGAGTTAATATCCTTGCCGTAGGCACTGAGCAAGGAGCACCAATTACGTTAGCTAATGGTGAGTTAATGAAAGATAGAGGCGGCAATATCGTTATTCCTAAATTAAGCCCTCGCATGCTTGCTGGTATAGCAAATAACGGCAATGGCAAGTTCAGCGTTATCACACCTGATGACAGCGATATCGAACACTTGAGTGAATTACCCATGGCCAAAGCACAAAAAAAAGCTGAGCAAGAAAACAACCTTGGTGATCAATGGCAAGAATTTGGTCCCTACCTAGTGTTATTGACCCTGCCGTTACTTCTTGGTTACTTTCGTCGTGGCGCGTTATTTACCCCATTGATTTTAACCTCAATCATCGTTGCCAGCGTTAGCCCGAAACCTGCCAGCGCCAATATTTGGGATGACCTGTGGCAAACCAGTGATCAACAAGGTAGCCAAAAATTCGCCAATTCTGAGTTTAAACAAGCCGCAGAGCTATTTAACGACCCATTATGGAAAGCCGGTAGCTTGTACCGCGCAGGTGAATTTGAACAGGCTCTTGTTGAATATCAAAAGCACCCGTCTATAGCATCATCTTACAACCAAGGTAATACCTTAGCGAAGATGGGAAAATTTGACCAAGCCATCGAAAAATATGAACAAGTGCTTGCTCAAGCGCCAAATCATGCTGATGCGTTAGCCAATAAAGAGCTTGTTGAACAGTTAAAAGAACAGCAAGAAAACCAGCAACAAGATCCAAATCAACAGGAACAGGAACAGGAACAGGAACAGGAACAGGAACAGGAACAGCAAGATAACGAACAAAAACCGAACCAACAAAATCAACAACAAGATTCTGAACCGTCCGAGCCATCTGAAGATTCGCAGCAACAAGACTCGTCATCACAGCCTTCAGAGCCAAACCAGCAACAACAGACAAACGAGCAACAACAAAAAAGTGAGCAACAACAGAATGAGCAAGAGCAAGAAGCAAAGGCTCAACCTGAGCACGCTCAGAGCGATGAACAAGAACCATCACTACAGCAACAGGCTGGGATAAGTGAAGAAGATAGCCAACAAAGCGAAGAAGAGAATCAAAAACACCAACAACTTTTACGTAAAGTAACCGATGATCCTAATTTATTGTTACGTAATAAAATGCGTCTGGAATATCAAAAGCGCCGTCATAATCGAAGCAGTATTGGAGTAAAAGAAAAGTGGTAAAAATAATTAACCTTATCCTATTTGTATTCATGGCTACCCTCACCCTACAAGCAAAAGCCACCACCGAAGTGAGTGCTTCGGTTGATAAAAATCCAGCCTTTGCCGATGAATCGATTGTCTTAACCATTGTTGCAAACGGTTCTGTATCTGCGGATGCCTTTGACCCTTCGGCTCTTGAACAAAACTTTTACGTAGGCAATACGTCGGTCAGCAGCCAAACCAGCATGATCAATTTTGAAACCACACGTTCAACTCGCTGGACAACCTTACTAACACCGAAAGCGGCCGGTAGCGTTATCATTCCTGCATTTACCATAGATGGGGTGCAGTCAAACCCCATTAACCTAGATGTGATACAACGTGGCAATAGTGCAGGCAAAGCACAGCGCGATGTATTTATCACAGCACAAGCCAGTGCTTCTGATGTTTACGTACAACAAACATTTACTTTAAAAGTCAAACTGCATTTAGCCGCGGAATTAAAACGCGGTACGTTATCCGAGCCCAAAATGACCGGTGCGCAAATTCAACAGCTTGGTCAAGATACTGAAAGCATGGAGATTATTGATGGCCGCCGCTACCGTACTTTTGAGCGTGTATATTTAATTAAGCCCGAAAGCAGTGGCCAGTTTGTGTTACATAGCTCAATGTTTAACGGCGAAATAATAACGGCTCCTCAACGCTCATTATTTGCTTCAATAGAACGCGGAAAACCCGTTAGCGTGCGTCCTTTACAATTAGACATTAAGGTCAAGCCTATTCCTGAAAACTTCACAGGGGACTGGCTACCAAGTGACTTGATCGTGGTTGAAGATAACTGGCCAACCGATGCCAAGAGCTATGAACTTGGTGAGCCTATTACGCGTCAAATTACGATTACCGCTGCAGGTTTAACAGAAGAGCAACTGCCTGAAATAAACTTTGAAGCACCTGAGCAAATAAAAATATACCCTGATCAGGCCCAAGCAACTTCAGGTGTGCAAACAGACACAGTGATCAGCCGTAAAACTCAAGAGTTTGCCATCGTGCCTACTCAAGCTGGCACCTACACCATACCTGAACTGGTGATCCCATGGTGGAATACCAAATTAAATAAAATCGAAAACGCCATAATCCCAGCCAAAACTATCACCATAAATGGGGTCAGTAACCCAACCTTTGCGGTTAATAATTTGCCCCAAGAGCCGGTACAGGTAAAAACGGTTTATAATACCAGCTTGCAATGGCTGTTTTTAGCTGGCTGGTTATTGACCGCATTCGCTTGGTTATATACGGCAAAACTAAAGGGCAAGATGCGTTTATCAAAACCACTGTTTGCCCCAGAAGAAAAGCAAAACTACTTAAAATTGATCGCAGCGTGTCGACAAGGCGATGGCGAAAAAGTATTACAACTGTTGCCAGTATGGGCATCCGAGCTTTACCAACAAAATTTAAGCAACCTAACAGATGTGCAAAAAACCATCAACGACGTCGAGTTTGATCAACAATTAACGGCACTACAAAAGCAATATTACTCCCACCAATCAGGACAATGGGATGGTACAAGGATGCACAAAGTACTGTCACGATTGCAAACAAAGACCACCCAAAAGCAACACGTTGAAATCGCCTTGAATCCTTAAGACCAAAGATCGTGAGTTAGGGTCTATACTCTTAAAAGCCACATAATGATGTGGCTTTTTTATTTTCAGGCCTAAAACAGCTTGCCATAAGTGACTTAGGCTAAAAATAAAATAATCTGGAAATAAAATACCGCAGTGCAGGGTCTTTAAAGATATGACAACAAAACAAGTAAGATACGAGGCATTGGTCAACGCATTGCATGCGGATTTGTACCGCTACGCCTACTGGTTGGTGCACGACCAGCATATTGCTGAAGACTTAGTTCAAGAAACCTTCTTGCGAGCGTGGCGGGCGTTAGACTCTTTAAAAGATGAACATTCGGCAAAATCATGGCTGATCACTATATTACGCCGCGAAAACGCACGTCGCTTTGAACGCAAACAATTTAAGATGAGCGAATACCAAGAAGATGAAATCGTTGATCACATCAGTTCATCAACAGAACAAAGACAAGAAACACAATGGCTAAGAGACAAGATAACCAAATTAGAGCCTGAATACAAAGAACCCTTAGTGTTACAGGTTTTAGGCGGTTTTAGTGGTGATGAAATTGCGACCATGTTGGGATTAAATAAAAACACCGTGATGACGCGATTGTTCCGCGCCCGCAATAAACTGCGCGCAGCAATTAACACGAATAAAACGTCAAAGAGGCAAGGCAATGGATGATTTAGAATTTCGTAGGCGTTTATTTGCCGCCCCCAATAGCAAAGATGCGGAGATAGAGGCGGCTAAAAAAGATGACCGTCAACGACAAGCATTGGCGCAAGAGCTTAAGCACATCGATCAACGCATTGCGTCTGCGTTACAGGTAGAAGTGCCTGACACTTTAGCTCAAAGGCTGATTCTAAAACAAAGTATGGCCGCTCACCAACAATCAAAACGTCGTTCTAAAGTGCACTTAGCCATGGCAGCATCGGTAGTGTTAGCGGTAGCCATTGGGGTAAATTTTATCAACTCAAGCCCAGTCTATTCGAGCATAGCAGATTACTCTCTTGCCCATTACAATCATGAAAAAGATAATTTTAGTCAGATTGCGACAATAAACTATTCACTGGCAACAATAAACCGTGAACTTGCCGATTTAAAGCTTCAATTTTCTGATTTAGTTGGAAATTTAATATCTATTGACGATTGTTATTTTGATGGACTCGACTCGATTCACTTAGTGTTTGAAGGAAAGTATGACAACATCACTGTATTTATTTTGCCTAAATCTAAACACTTACGTTTTAGCAACCATTTTACCACTGAAGCGGTCCACGGCCTTGCATCTGAACATGCCTTTGGCCACGTCATCATTATGGGGGATAAACGAGAACCACTACAACAATGGCAAAGCAGCATCGAACAAAACCTGCAAAGGTCAATATAAGACGAATCACCTAAGAGCTCGTTTTACACCTCCCCTAACATGGTTAAGTTACACTAATGTCTTTTTAGCTTTATGCTAAAGGGATAAACGTTGATGCGAAGCAATAAAGGTATATTCTTTTGCCTGAGTTAGATACTTGCTTTACAGTTCTAGCTTAGACGTTGCAGGCTTGTTAATATAAGGTCAATCAAATCTAAACAACAATAACAATATGCAATTAGAACTTCCCTTAATCACCACCTTCATAGGTTATTTACTGACCACTTTATTCATCGGCTACATCGCGTACAGAGCCACCACAACGTTGAGCGATTATATTCTCGGTGGTCGCCAATTAGGACCGGCGGTCACCGCATTAAGTGTGGGAGCCTCTGATATGAGCGGTTGGTTACTGTTAGGATTGCCTGGCGCTATTTATTTATCTGGAAGCAGTGAAGTATGGATTGGCGTGGGCTTAGTTATTGGCGCTTTTTTTAACTGGCTACTGGTGGCACCAAGGTTACGCGCGTTTACTCAAAAAGCTGGCGATGCGCTTACTATTCCCGAATTTCTTGAAAATAGATTTAATGATAAATCGCATTTTCTCCGTTATTTATCGGCCATCACCATACTCATATTTTTCACTTTTTATGTCTCTTCTGGTCTTGTCGGTGGGGCAATTTTATTTGAAAAAGTTTTTGGCCTTGAGTACCTAAGTGCGTTAATTATTGGTGCTTTGGTCATTGTTTCATATACCTTTTTAGGTGGCTTTTTGGCCGTCAGTTGGACCGACTTTTTTCAAGGTTGCCTGATGTTAATCGCATTGGTGTTATTGCCTATTGTTGCGATCAACGAATTGGGTGGAATCGATACCACGTTGCACACTATAAAAGCGATCAACCCTGATTACTTTAACGTATTTCAAGGCTTTAGTTGGATTGGTTTTCTTTCCTTAATAGCTTGGGGACTGGGCTACTTTGGCCAACCTCATATATTGTCACGATTTATGGCTATTCGCAGCGTTGATGACATTCCTAAATCACGTAACATTGCCATGCTCTGGATGCTGTGTTCACTGATTGGCGCATTAGCCGTTGGACTTGTTGGCATCGCATATTACGCTGAGCAACCACTAGAGAACCCAGAAACCATTTTTATTTTTATGTCGAAGGCGTTATTAAATCCTTGGGTTGCTGGTGTCATTATTGCCGCCATTCTTTCTGCGATTATGAGCACCATAGACTCTCAACTTTTAGTTTGTTCAAGTATCATTATTGAAGACTTTTACAAGAACATCAGTAAGCGTCAAGCCAGTGAACAGCGATTAGTCTGGCTATCGAGACTTTCACTATTATGCATTGCCATCATAGCGACAATTATCGCTCTTGATCCACAAAGCTCCGTTTTAGGTCTAGTCAGCTATGCTTGGGCCGGATTTGGCAGTGCCTTTGGACCAACCATTTTATTGTCATTGTTTTGGGCTAGGTTTACTCGCCATGGTGCTTTAGCCTCAATCGCATCCGGTGCATTGGTGGTCTTTATTTGGCCGATGCTAGCCCAGTATGGTGGTTTCTTTAATCTTTATGAAATCATTCCGGGTTTTACTATTGCCATGTTATCAGGTTATGTCGTGAGTTTATTAAGTCAAGATTTAGATAAGCACAGTGAGCAAGTCTTTTCTGATTTAAACCGGCAGTTTAGCTTGGCGACAACCAAGGCGGTAAATTCGCCTTCGTAAGCACTTTAATCGAACAGTGAATCACATAACTCATTTTATAAGGTCAATAATCACGGTGATTATTGACCTTTTTTATTTCCGCTAATCTCACGTTGTCTCTCTTGCTTTATCCCTACACATAGCCCATGAAGTAATACTTATCAATAACTTATGTACTTTATTAAATTTCGCCTATCCTAAAAGTAGCAAGAATAAAAAATAGGAATCATTATGCAAAACACAATTTATGCCAAACCAAAGTTAATGGCCTTGGCTTTCTTACTTTTGTTTTCAATCAATCCTTTGCTTTTCGCTCAAGAGTCCAGCGCCTCAAAATGGCAAAGTGATATTTCAGCGGGTTTAAATTATAAAGATGGCAACTCCGAACGCACTGATTACACCATGTCTGCAAGTACCGAACGAAAAACCGAAAACGATCGTTTTAGTGCTAAGTATCTTGGGATTTTTGCCAAAGTAACCGATACTGCCACCGATGAGAGTGAAGTCACTGAACGCAATCACCGACTCAATGCTGCCTATGATTTGGACTATTCTGAGAGAGTTTTTTTTAGATTGCCCAGCTTTGAGTACTTTACCGATACCTTTAAGAACATCAGTCATCAAGCCACTTTAGGTGTGGCTGTTGGTTATAAAATTTATGATCAACCAGACTTTCGCTGGGATGTGCTTGCAGGTCCAAGTATGCAGTACACCAAATACGATGAGGTAGAAGCTGGTGAAGATGACACCGTGTCAACACCGGTTCTGCTAATTGGTACTCAATTGGAATACCTAATTTCTGAAGATATTAAGTACTTTTTACTTTATGAGGGTAAGTTTGTAAAAGAGGATGCCGGTAAGCGCATCGATCATCTAGAAACCGGCTTTAATATTAGTCTTATCGGTAATTTAAGTTTGGATGCTAAATTAGTCGTTGACCGAGTTGATTACCCAATTCCAGATGAAGACGGCGTCTTACCCGAAAAAACAGATAAGTTATTTATATTAGCCGCTAAATACTCTTTTTAGCGCCACCATAAAGACAAAAAAGGCTGCGTTAATGCAGCCTTTGTTTATTCTTCAAAGTAGGTGCCCCAGCCATCGTACTCAACTTTGCACTGTTTAGCCAATAGATACATTTGCTGAGTTTCTTCTAACAAATCATCTAGGTCTAATGGTGATTCGGTAATGATGTCAAAGGCGAAAACCCGCGCCCCATTTTCTAACACAGCTTCTTCTGGATCATCAACTTCTAGGCCTAATTTAAAGGCCGAAATCGCTGCCGCTTCTAACACTTCAAAGTTTGAACTGGCAAAATGATGTTCTATGGTGTGCATCTTTTCTTGGTTTGAGCCATCATCAATGAGCTCATTAACCAAAGATTCGGTATGGGCAAACCATTCTTGTAATTCTTGCTCTTGCGCTTCGGATAAACCCAGCTCTTGTTCATTGCTCATGATTGTTCTGCCTTAGTCACATTGTCATCAAAATTTAAGGTTAATGGGTTGCCTGCTTCAATGCTTAATTCCTTGATTTTCGCTAGCATTAACTCATGCGTATTATTCGCTACATGGCGAATCGATTGATTGTCACCATCTTCTAAACGAAATGGAGGCATAAATTCAATGATCATTTTTCCATTGTTCCAACGGTTTAGATCAACCATGTTATGGGTATTGCTTACACATACTGGCACGATGGGGGCATTGGCTTGTTTAGCGGTATGAAAAGCGCCGGTTTTAAACGGTAATAACCCCCGACCATAACTTCTGGTACCTTCTGGAAATAACCAAACAGAAATGTTCTTTTCGCGCATTTTGCGCGCTGCGGTCGCTATGGTGCCATGGGCTTTTGAGCGATTACCACGGTCAATCAAAATGTTTCCGGTAAACCAATACATTTGACCAAAAAATGGGATCCAACGCAGACTTTTCTTACCAATACTTACTGTACCTTTTGGCATGCCTGCACTAACGGTAAAAATATCATAGGAGTTTTGATGATTAGCCACGTAAACGGTTGGTCCTAACTCCTCAAGATTTTCTGGGCGACGAATTTCAACGTCTATTCCAAAAATTTTGGCCATTTTACCCACAATGACGGCAGTATAATGAGCATTGTTACGATGCCCAGGTCGAAAAATACAATATACAATTGAACACAGGCTAATGGTTAAAAGCGCAATGGTAATAAGGATCAGGCGAACAACAGCTAACACAATAGATTCCAAATGATTTAAGTTGGCGCAAATTATACACTATTACCAATTATGAAAGATATCTGATAATTGGGTAAATTTGTTTTTCAGCATAAAAAAAGCGCAGAGACTAACTGCGCTTTTTGACTCTTAAAAATAGTGAAAAGACGACGACTTATTCGCCATCGATACTGACTCGCTCAACCCGTTGTAAGCCTCGCGGTAACTTATTACCTCGTCGACCACGCTCGCCACGATAATGTTCTAAATCACTCGGCTTTAGGGTAAGTTTGCGCTTACCTGCATATAATGTAACGGCTTGACCTTGCTCTACCACGGTCAAAATGGTAACAAATTCTTCGCGACTTTTTGCTCTAGCGGCTGGAATATTAATGATCTTATTCCCTTTACCTTTACTCAGTTGAGGCAAGTCTTTTAATGGGAATAACAGCATTCGGCCTTCGGTGGTAATCGATAAACACAGGCTATTATCAATGTCATTAACAGCTTGAGGTGACATCACTTTTGCACCTTCTGGCAATGTTAATAACGCCTTACCGTTTTTATTACGACTGACCATATCAGCAAAGTTACCAATAAAACCATAGCCCGAATCGCTCGATAATAAGAATTTCTGCTCATCATTGCCCATAATACAGTGAGTAAAGGTGTTACCAGGAGCCGGGGTAAAACGCCCAGTTAACGGTTCCCCTTGACTGCGCGCACTTGGCAGACTGTGGGCTTCGGTCGCAAATGCGCGCCCCGATGAATCTAAAAACACCACGGGCCGATTACTGCGCCCTTTCACTGAGGTAAGATAGGTATCGCCTGATTTATAACTTAAGGCTTTCGGGTCAATATCATGGCCTTTTGCGGCCCTTGCCCAACCTTTTTCAGAGATCACCACAGTAACCGGTTCTGACGGCATCAGGTCTTTTTCATCTAAGGCCTTGGCTTCGCCTCGCTCAACCATTTTAGAGCGACGATCATCACCATGCTCTTTCGCGACCGCCAAGATTTCCTTTTTCATTAAAGTATTCATCCGGGTTTTTGACGCGAGTATTTTTTCAATCTGATCACGCTCTTTCGCAAGTTCTTCCTGCTCAGCTCTGATCTTAATTTCTTCGAGTTTGGCTAACTGACGAAGTTTAATTTCAAGAATGGCTTCTGCTTGGGTTTTACTTAAACCAAAGCGGGTCATTAACTCTTCTTTGGGGTTGTCGTATTCACGAATAATCGCAATGACTTCATCGATATTGAGATAAGCAATCAGCAAACCATCTAATATATGCAACCTTGCCAGCACTTTATCTAAGCGGTACTGCAATCGTCGACGAATGGTTTCACGGCGATACTCTAGCCATTCAACTAAAATCTCTCTAAGATTCTTAACCGCTGGGCGATTGTCTAACCCTAATATATTAAGGTTAATGCGATAATTTTTTTCCAAGTCGGTGGTGGCAAATAAATGTTGCATCACTTGCTCGACATCAACTCGGTTAGAACGCGGTACGATAACTAAACGGGTCGGGTTTTCATGATCGGACTCATCACGCAAATCCACCACCATAGGAAGTTTCTTAGCCTGCATTTGCGCTGCGATTTGCTCTAAGATTTTGGCTCCCGATGCTTGATGTGGTAATGCCGTGATCACAATATCACCTTGCTCCACTTCATAAACCGCTCGCATTTTTATCGAACCCCGACCGGTTTGATAAATCTTTTGAATATCCGCCCGTGGGGTAATGATTTCAGCATCTGTCGGATAGTCTGGACCTTTTACTATATCGCAAATTTCGGCCAGTTCCGCTTTTGGATTTTCGATCAAATGCACACAAGCATCGGCCACTTCTCGCACATTGTGCGGCGGAATATCTGTTGCCATACCGACTGCAATACCGGTAATACCATTTAATAAAATGTGAGGGAGTCGAGCCGGTAAAGTTTTAGGCTCTTTCATCGTACCATCAAAGTTTGGTGACCAATCAACTGTACCTTGACCGAGTTCGGATAATAAGACTTCGCTAAATTTTGACAGCTTCGACTCGGTATAACGCATGGCAGCAAACGATTTTGGATCATCGGGCGCCCCCCAGTTCCCTTGACCATCAACCAATGGGTAACGGTACGAGAAGGGTTGTGCCATTAATACCATGGCTTCATAACAAGCGGAGTCGCCATGAGGGTGAAATTTACCCAGTACGTCACCTACAGTACGAGCCGATTTCTTATATTTAGCGCTTGCATTCAAGCCAAGCTCAGACATTGCATAAACAATGCGTCGTTGTACCGGTTTTAACCCATCCCCAATGTGTGGCAAGGCACGATCCATAATCACATACATTGAATAATTGAGGTAGGCATCCTCGGTAAAACGCCTTAGCGGCATCTGTTCGATACCATCAAGGCTTAAATCGATTGCGTCAGACATAATGAATGAAAGTTCCTAAAATTAAAGCGATGTTTATATTTTTATTATTGGCTAAGACCTACTCGATTACATTTTTACTGCGTGGGCAAAGATTTAATCGAATTGGTCTACTACTTTAGCCGAAATTAACTCAATGCAAAACCGCTATTTAATAATCACGTGCAAGAATTATTTGAGTTGGGGCAAAATTGACAATCAATGTGAAAAGATACTTCATCGTTAACCATAACTAAGACGGCTGATAATTTACATCCCAAAAGCTGGCTTCAATGCGATGACCATCTAGGTCGATAACGAAACAGCCGTAATATGGCTCACCATACTCGGGCCTAGGACCCGGTTTACCATTGCACTTTGCGCCAAGCTTGAGCGCTGTATGATAAAACGCATCCACTTGCGCTCGACTTGTCGCCATAAACCCGATATGACTGCCATTACCAACCGTAGCAGGCTGTTGATCATAAGGAATTTGCACCCAAAAAGTCGGATAACCTTTGCCATAAGCGACCGACTGCTCATGGGCGGTCACTCGTTCAATGCCTAATAATGGCAATAACTTATCATAAAATTCAGTGGCTTGTTTTAATCTGTTAGTACCAATGGAAATATGGCATAACGTCTTGTCTTGTTGTTGCATTAAGGATCCTTGTCGATATTTTATAAACCTAATGTTTAATCGGTTTATGCTGTGGTGCGATATTGGGTTGTGGTACAAAATGCACGGTAATGGTGGCTATAAGTAACATCAAGGTAGAGCCCATCAAGCACACCCAAAGCCCATAGACTTGATACAAGTAACCCGACAACATGGTCCCGACTAATCGCCCCATGGCATTCGCCATATAATAAAACCCTACATCTAAGGACACCCCGTCGGATTTTGCCAGAGCAACAATGAGGTAACTATGTAACGACGAATTAACCGCAAAACAAAAACCGAAACTTATCAAACCTAACACCAGAATAATTTCAACGCTGGCTAAGTTGTACTCAAAAAAATGAAACAAGGCTGCAACAATGGCGGTATTTAGGGTTAATAAAGCCCCCCACCGCACGGCGGGTGAAAGTGTTGACGGTCGTGTTTTTTGCCGTTGAGTGAGCTTGGGTGCCAACGTTTGCACGAAACCATAAGCGATGATCCACGTCGCCATAAAAGCACCGACAAACGATGGTTGCCAACCTAAAGCGGTTGACAAATAAACCGGCAAGGCCACCACAAACCAGATATCACGTGCCCCAAACAAAAACATCCGAGCCAGTGATAATCTATTAATTGCCTCACTTTTTGAGAATATATCTTTAAATTTGGGTTTGGTTGATGCTTTGCCCATATCAGCTTGCAATACAAAAGCACTGAGCAAAGCCGTGACCGCTAAAGCCGATGCCATAATCCACATGGATAAGCTAAAACCATACCATTGCAATAAAATAGCCCCTAAAAAGAATCCCGCCCCTTTTAAGGTGTTTTTTGATCCGGTTAAAATCGCCACCCATTGATACAAACGACCTTGGCTATCATTGGGCACAAGATGTTTAATCGAGCTTTTCGCAGACATTTTATTTAAGTCTTTGGCAATCCCCGAAAGAGCCTGCGCCGACATCACCCAGACAATACTGAGCATCGACTCTGGTACGGTTAACATTAACAGTGCGCCCACTTGTAAGACTAACCCCACTTGCATGGTACGATTAAGCCCTACTCGCGCCCCAAGCCAACCGCCAATTAAATTGGTAACGACACCAAAAAATTCATAAAACAAAAAAAGTAGCGCAATATTTAGGGCCGAATAGCCGAGCTGATGAAAATACAACACCACCAGCATTCTTAGCGCACCATCGGTTAAGGTAAAGGCCCAATAATTACCTGTCACCACCAAGTATTGTTTTATTTTTGCATCCAGAGCCGACAACATAAACCACCTTTTAGGCGATCGAATGCGCGACTTTACGCATTAATTCCGCCGTGCGGTTGGCATAGCCCCATTCATTGTCATACCACAAATACATTTTTACTTGGGTATCGTTCACCACCATAGTAGAGAGCGCATCGACAACACATGAGCGTGGATCGGTTTTGTAATCAATCGACACTAATGGTTTGGTTTCATAACCTAAAATACCTTTAAGCTCACCGGCGGCAGCCTCTTTCATCAAGGCATTGATTTCGTCAATATTGGTGGCGCGATTCATTTCAAACACACAATCGGTTAACGACGCATTGGCTAAGGGAACACGAACGGCGTGACCGTTTAAACGCCCTTTTAATTCAGGAAATATATGGGTAATGGCGGTTGCTGAGCCCGTTGTTGTTGGGATCAAACTCATGCCACAAGCGCGCGCTCTGCGTAAATCCTTGTGCGGGGCATCAATAATGGTTTGGGTATTGGTAATGTCGTGAATGGTGGTCATGCTGCCATGTTTAATACCAATTTTTTCTTGCAGTACTTTTACCGCAGGGGCTAAGCAGTTGGTGGTGCAAGATGCGGCGGTTACAATGTCATACACGGTGGCATCGTAAAGATGGTCATTAACACCCATAACAACATCTAATACACCGTCTTGTTTTACCGGCGCTGTAACCACCACCTTTTTAACACCTTGCTCAAGGTAGGCTTGTAGCAATGCTTTGTCTTTAAATACGCCTGAGGCGTCAATGACAATGTCACATCCTGACCAATCGGTGCTGTCGATATCGGCATTTTCGCTGGTGCTTATTTTATGACCATTGATCACCATCGCGTTGGCTTCTGCTTCTGCCGTTTCTGACCAAATACCATGAACAGAGTCATAATTAATTAAATGGGCAAGGGTTTTGGCATCGCCAGCAGGGTCGTTAATATGAACAAATTCGATTTCAGGCCAGCGCCAAGCAGCGCGAAAAACCAGTCGTCCCATACGACCAAACCCATTAATACCAACACGAACTTTCATAAATACCTCTGTATCTTTTCTCTAGTTTACTTTTTTAGTCATCATAAAATGACCTAAGAATCGACTGAAATAACGAATATGTCGAGCCGATTAAACAATTTTCGAACTATATATGAAATTCAATATATAGGAAAGGCGTTGATTTAACCGACATAATGGTCCGTTATACCCATTAGTCTTAAAGCAACATGATGATGGCAAAGCCGTGATCTTAAAAATATTACAATAAAAAACCTGTGGTTGAACTGATATGCTCTGACCACAGGCTTGATGATGACTAACAGTCGCTGTTTACAATTAGGTATTGGCTAAATGTCGGCTAAATTACCTTTTTGTTGTAACCAATCTTTGCGATCGCCCGAGCGTTTTTTCGACAGCAGCATATCCATCATTTCCATGGTCACGTCAAAATCGTCAACGGTTAACTGCACCAAACGTCGAGTATTAGGATCCATGGTGGTTTCACGAAGTTGCAATGGGTTCATTTCACCCAAACCTTTAAAGCGTTGTACATTAACTTTACTGCGCTTTTTCTCGGCTTCAATTCGATCTAAAATGCCGTCTTTTTCTTGTTCATCAAGGGCATAAAACACTTCTTTACCAACATCAATACGGTATAACGGTGGCATTGCGACATACACATGCCCAGCTTGTACCAGAGGTAAAAAGTGTTGGGTGAACAAGGCACATAATAAAGTGGCAATGTGCAATCCGTCGGAGTCAGCATCGGCAAGGATACATATTTTGCCGTAACGTAAAGACGATAAATCATCACTGTCAGGATCGATACCCAAGGCAACCGATATATCGTGAATTTCTTGCGAGGCCAAAATTTGACCTGAATCGACTTCCCATGAGTTTAAAATTTTACCTCTCAGGGGCATAATGGCCTGAAAGTCACGATCGCGGGCTTGTTTAGCACTACCACCGGCCGAGTCACCCTCGACCAAAAATAGCTCTGTTCGTTCCGGCTCTTGCGAACCACAATCGGTCAATTTACCCGGCAGTGCGGGACCTTGGGTAACCTTTTTACGAACAACTTTTTTACTCGCTCGCATCCGACGCTGAGCATTAGAAATACAAAATTCTGCTAACGCTTCGGCAATATCGGTGTGCTCATTAAGCCATAAACTGAAAGCATCTTTAACCACCCCCGAGACAAAGGCAGCGCATTGTCTTGATGACAACCGCTCTTTAGTTTGGCCAGCAAACTGAGGGTCTTGAATTTTAACCGATAGAATATATGAACACTTATCCCAGATATCATCTGGAGTAAGCTTAACCCCACGAGGCAACATATTACGAAACTCACAGAATTCTCGCATCGAATCTAATAAGCCTTGGCGCAAGCCATTAACATGCGTACCACCTTGAATAGTTGGGATCAGGTTAACATAACTTTCGCCAATATTTTCGCCACCTTCAGGCAACCAAGTTAACGCCCAACTAACGCCTTCATTCGTCGCCATAAACTCACCAACAAACGGCTCTTCGGGTAAGTTTTCAAATTTATTAACCGCCTCTTTTAAGTAATCTCTTAAACCATTCTCGTAACACCAATGTAATTTGGTATTGGTGGTTTTATTATGAAACTTAATGCTAAGGCCTGGACATAATACCGCTTTCGCCTTAAGGATATGAGTCATTTTAGAGACTGAAAATTTGGCACTGTCAAAATAACTGGCATCGGGCCAAAATCGAACACGTGACCCGGTATTACGTTTACCCACTGTACCGGTTTCGGTTAAGTCGGTGACTTTATCACCATGTTCAAACGCCATCTCATAGACTTTTTGATTGCGCTTTACGGTCACTTCAACGCGCGTAGATAAGGCGTTTACAACCGAAATACCAACGCCGTGTAGACCACCTGAGAACTGGTAGTTTTTATTGGAAAACTTACCGCCCGCATGCAGTCGCGTAAAAATAAGCTCCACCCCTGGCACACCTTCTTCAGGGTGAATATCGGTAGGCATACCACGGCCATCATCGATCACTTCTAGTGAGTGGTCCTCATGCAGAATAACTTGAATATTCTGGGCATGACCAGCAAGCGCCTCATCTACGGAGTTATCAATAACTTCCTGACCGAGATGGTTCGGTCGATTGGTGTCGGTATACATACCCGGTCGACGCTTTACCGGATCTAAACCACTTAATACTTCAATGGATTCGGAGTTGTATTGTTCTGTCATGAGTTTTCAGGCTTTTAATTTAAGAGGCTAATGCCAAGTTAAACATATTGTTATTATTGTCGACACAAGAGCCATTATAGAGAACACTCGTGTGCTAGAAAGAATGTCATTATGGTACTTAACATGGCGTCAAAACCAATAAAACTATGGTCTCCACCCTGTTGCACAATAAATTCACATTGCTGATATTTTTCAACTGCTTGTCGATAATCTAACACTTCATCACCAGTTTGTACCATGACAAAAAAGTTTTTTGGTTCAAAAACTGGCCTTTCTATCTGCTGTAAATACTGCATATGCTCAGATGTTACCTCAAAGGTTTCCCCTGTATATGGGTTAGTCTGTTGACCAAGAACATCTTGCAATAACTCGTAAGGTTTAACCGCGGGGTTAATCAACACCGCTTTACAATGATACTTTGCCACCAGGTAAGTGGCATAAAACCCACCAAGTGATGAGCCGGTTAAAAACCATTGGCAGTCTAAATCATTGTCTATTATTTGGCACAGCTGTGCAATTGCTTCTTTTGGGTTTGTTTTTAATTGAGGGCTGATCACTTCAATATCAGGAAAGTGTATTTGCACATATTTTTTAATTGCCAAAGCCTTAAATGATAAAGGCGAGCTATTAAACCCATGGATCACCAATAGTTTGTATTTTTTATTCATAATGTTGCCAAGGTAAATAAACCAGTTCGCTGTTAATTTGACCGTCGGTGGTTAACGTCATAAGCCTCAAGCCAGGGCCTTGTTCTAGGGCCGCAACACCATCAATTTTTGGATCAAATTGAATCGATGTTGCCGGACACGTAAAGACACTCACCCTGGGGTTTATTTCGCTTGTCATGCTTTGACCGCGATGCACATGTCCGCAACCAATGGCTTTTAAATTGGCAACACTACGGGTATGTTGCCAAAATTGCTGCTGATTCAACAGGCCATGTCTGTCGATAAAATAGCCCATATTTATCGGGTGATGATGCATAAACCACAGTTGATGCTGACTTAAGTTGATTGGCAATATACTTAGCTTTGCAATATCAACCTCACCGGCGGGGGTTGAAGTCGTGGAATCGAGCAACTGTATATCCCAAGAGCCTAAAGTTAAAGATTTATCTGGGTATATATTAGGGTGTGTTAGCTCTGTTTGCATGAGGTTGGCATCATCATGATTACCACTAAGCCAATACAACGGGCAAGCCAAGGCATATTGCTGACACACGTTGGCAAACGCTTGTTGAAATAATCGATACGATGCGACGGAATGGTCTTGGCTTAAATCACCGGTAAAAATTATCGCACTTAAATCTTCTACCTTACTTAGGTAGATAAAAACATTAACCAAGTTTTGATAAACATTTTGGCCATGGTGAATAGCCCCTTTATTACCGTAAAGGTGGCAGTCACTTATTTGGGCAATTTTTTGCATTACAGCCACCAGATTTAGTCACCTTGTTGATTGAGTTCGCCCAAAGATTTACCTTGTTGCAAACACACCTGCAGCCACTGGGTTAAAAATTGATGTATTTGCTTTTTTTCATCCGGCAGATGCATGCCTTTATTAGGATAATCGTATCTGGGTTTTACATTTTTATTATTTTGATATTCTATAACTTCAGCAAGTCTTGCGTCATGATATAAACGAATCGCCATACTGATATAAGGCAGTTTTTCTGACCATCTTGAGTCTTGATGTTGAATTTGCTCAAACCTTACCACATGGGTGTATTTAGACTTTTGCTCTACTTGTAATTGAAAAGCTAAGCCTTGGGTTAAATAAAACTGTTTTGTATCGCCAACGGCATCCATCCCTCCCAACAATCGCGTTAGTAGCATGTAATTAACTTCAAATAAGTTAATCAGACCTTTTAAGCTTGGGTGATACTTTGACATCCGTTAAATCAATAACCTCTACTAGACGGCTTCGGTATTTAATCAGCCTACAACTGACCTTTGTTAAGTGCTAACCATTGTAACCCAATAATGGTTGATGCATTATTTATTTTTCCCTCGGCTAAATACCCTAAGGCTTGCTCTAAACTCACAACATGGGTGCGAATATCTTCATTTTCACAATCAAGACCGGCAATTTGGCCATGCTTAAAATGACTGGAGTCAACATCGACATAAAACAGATGGATTTTTTCACTGGTCCCACCTGGACTGGTATAAAAGCTCATGATCGATTGAAGATCGCCCTCATTAATGACCAAATTCGCCTCTTCCTGGGCTTCTTTAACCGCCACTTGCGAGGCTGTTTCGCCCTCACCTATCATTCCGGCAATAAACTCAAGCAGCCAAGGTGATGTCGCTGAATTTGCCGCCCCAATGCGAAATTGCTCGATTAATAATAGCTGGTCCGTCACCGGATCGTAGGGGATTAACATTACCGCTTCACCACGTTCTAAGACCTCACGATAAAATGCCTGGCTCCAGCCACCAGCAAACAACTTGTGTCTAACTTGATATAAATCTACCTTAAAAAAACGTTCAAAAATGGTCTTTTTAGCGACAATATCGTAATCGTTAGTTTTAAACTGTTTCATTTTGGCTGACGCTCTCTCGTTGTTAGTCTTTTTAGCAAATACAAGGCTTTATAAAAAATTATGTTACACTTTTATCGATCAATTAACGTAAATATTGATTTCTCAATGCCTTAAATACCGTTACACTTTAACAATATTGAATAAATTAACAAATGTTATCTGTTTAGACTGGAAAAAATCACTTATGGGAATTAAAAGAATTTCACTTATCTTGGGGTTAACGTTTGCTGCGGCAAGTCAGAGCGTTGTGGCACAAGATCTAAAGCAAACATATGAACTTGCTTTAATGAACGATCCTGTCATTTTACAAGCTGAAGCGCTAGTACGTGCATCCGAGGAAGGTGTTGAACAGGCACGTTCGGTATTATTACCACAACTCAATGCTTCGGCATCTTACAGTATGAATGAGCGTGACGAAGGACGCTTAACCACCGACACAGATACGCTTAACTATGGTATCGATTTAAACATGCAGTTATACCATCACAACAGTTGGTTAAGTTTAAATACCAGTAAAAAATCAGCACACTTGAGCGATGTAAACTACCAATACCTTAAGCAGCAATTGATCACACGCGTAAGTTCGGCCTATTTTGATGTGCTTGCCGCTCTTGATACGCTTGAATTTGCAGAAGCCGAAACCAAAGCCATTGAGCGCCAATTAGAGCAAACCAAACAACGTTTCTCAGTGGGCTTAACCGCAATTACCGATGTTCATGAAGCGCAAGCCCAATACGATAACTCGGTGGCAGAGCAAATTGCAGCTCAAAACCGTGTGTACACCGCAGAAGAAGCTTTACGTGAAATTACAGGTGTTTACCCTGCAGATTTAAACACCTTAAATACTGAACGTTTTTCACCGTCGTTACCGACGCCAAACAGCCCTGATGAATGGCAAAAAACCGCGGAAGCGAACAACCTGCAATTGATTGGACAAAAAATAAATGTCGATATTGCCAAAGACAATATTGATATCGCAAGCTCAGGTCACCTGCCAAAGGTTAGCTTGTTTGGTAGCTTAAATGCGTCTGATTCTGATATCGACTACAGCAATGGCACCCCATCGGTTAATGGTTACCAAGTTGATAGTAATAGCATTGGCTTACAACTGAATGTGCCTATTTACTCAGGTGGTAACACTAGCTCTATCGTCAGACAAGCACAACATAACTACGCCGCAACGAATCAACAAATGCAACAAACGTTTCGAAGCGTAGTACGTGATTCGCGTAACTCTTACAATACCGTGGTCGCGACCATTTCGGGCATAAAGGCACTTGAGCAATCTGTACTTTCAGCGGAAAGTGCCCTAAAAGCTACTGAAGCGGGTTTTGAAGTGGGGACACGTACCATTGTTGACGTACTTAATAGCACACGTAACCTATATAACGCCAAACGTAACCTATCGACCACACGTTACCAATACATCATCAACATGCTGAGCTTAAAATTAGCGGCTGGCACCATTGATGAGTCAGACGTTGAAGCGATTAATAACGGTTTAGCAAAATAACCCTTCTAGGAGGGTAAATAAAAAATGCCAGACTCAGTCTGGCATTTTTTTACAGGCTTTACACTAAAGCTAAATTAAAACGCGTTAGTCTTCTAAGCGAATGGTATTGATGATTTCGGTTGTTGAAATGCCTTCTTCAAAATTAAGCACTTGTACTTCCCCACCAGCGGCAATGACCTCTTTACCTCCAGCAATATCTTCCACGTTATAATCACCGCCTTTCACTAAAATATCCGGTAATAAATTGGCAATTAAGCGCTGTGGTGTGTCTTCACTAAATGGGACGACCCAATCCACTGCGCCTAAACCAGCCAAAACAGCCATCCGTCTATCGACTGGATTTACTGGGCGACCACTGCCTTTTAAACGCTTAACAGAGGCATCGTCATTAACCGCAACAATTAGGCGATCGCCAAGTTTATGGGCATGGGATAAATACGATACATGACCTGCATGTAAAATATCAAAACAGCCATTGGTCATCACCACACGCTCACCACGTTTTTTGGCTTGGTCAATAATAATCTTTAATTGTGACTCACTAACCACACCGGAGCCGCTTTCTTGTCCTTTGTTGATCTCTTGCGCGATCTCTACTTCGCTCACGGTCGAAGTGCCAAGTTTACCAACCACAATACCAGCGGCAATATTGGCTAAGGCACTGGACTCAGCAAACGTCGCTCCGGCGGCAACAGCAAGCGCTAAGGTTGCAATAACGGTATCGCCAGCCCCAGTAACATCATAAACTTCTCGAGCTTGAGTAGGTAAATGCAATTCGTCTTCATTGGCCCGAATTAAAGTCATACCGTTTTCAGAACGGGTTACTAACAAAGCCTCTAGCTCTAATTCAGCCAATAACGCTTTGCCTTTATTAACCAATTCGTCTTCAGTTTGGCAAGGACCTACCACGGCCTCAAACTCAGATAAATTTGGGGTAATTAAAGTCGCACCTTTATATTTGCTAAAGTCATGCCCTTTAGGATCGACTAACACCGGAATATTATGCGCTTGTGCCATCGCAATAAGCTCTGGTACATGCGACAAAGTCCCTTTGTTATAGTCTGATAACAACAATAAATGATGTTGCTGTAGGTTTTGTTCTACTTTAGCCAACAGTTCGGTTTTATCGATATCGGCTAACGACTCTTCAAAATCCAAGCGCAATAATTGTTGATTTCGACTTAACACCCTTAATTTGGTTATGGTTGGAATGTCGATACTTCGGGAAAACTGACAAATAACATCCATCGCCGAAAGCGCTGTATCTAAGGCATCCGCTGCTTCATCATCACCGGTTAAGCCAACCAGAGAAACGGTTCCACCGAGGCTGGCAATATTTAGCGCCACGTTAGCCGCACCACCAGGTCGGTCTTCATTGTTGTTGATTTTTACCACAGGAACGGGGGCTTCCGGTGAAATTCGGCCGGTTGGGCCATACCAATAGCGGTCTAGCATCACGTCGCCAACCACTAAAACGCGTGCATCATTAAAATTCGGAATATCTACTTTCATACCTGTTCCTATAAAGGATATAATCTTTTTTACTTGTAAATAACTGTAACTAGGCCTAAGCATAGCTTGGGCAGTGCGCTATAGTATAATCTTTTCAAAGAGTTGATGTAACCTTGAGTAAAAACAAAGTTCTGCAAACCAAATTTAAGGCTAATTTTCTATTACCTAAGTACTGGCCAACCTGGATCGCCGTCTGTCTATTATGGCTTATCTCTTGGCTTCCTTATAAGTTTCAACTGGCATTAGGTCGGGTAGTTGGTCGATTATTAATGAAAATTGGCGGCACCCGTTTAAAAGTCGCGAAAAAAAATATCGATACCTGTTTTCCAGAGTTAAGCGAACAAGAAAGGTTCGATATGTTAAAGAAAAACTTTGAAAATACGGGTATCGCTCTTTTTGAAACAGGCATGGGTTGGTGGTGGCCTGACTGGCGAATGAAAAGAAAAATTCATGTGCAAGGCTTAGAACATGTCGAAAAAGCCAAAGCCGATGGCTCTGGGTTATTGATTTTAGCTTATCACAATATGTGTTTAGAAGTATGTGCCCGCGCCATTGGCCACTTTCATCAAACCGTGGTGTTTTATCGCCCAAACCACAATGAGCTGATGGAATATTTTCAACATAAAGGCCGTGCCCGCTCGAATAAATTCATGTTAGACAAATCCGACGTAAAAGGAATGATTTCAGCCTTAAGGCAAGGTGAGTCTTGTGTCTATTTACCCGATCAAGATTATGGCCGTAAACGCTCTATTTTCGTTCCGTTCTTTAATCAACCAGAAGTCGCCAGCACCATTGGCACTATGATATTTGCCAAACGAAAAAATGTAAAAACCCTGATGATCGTGCCCCGTCGCCTAGCCGATGATAGTGGTTACATGATTGAGTTTTCAGAGGTGTTTGAGAACTTCCCATCGGGTGATGATGAACAAGACATTATCCGAGTAAACCAAGAATTGGAACAGCGGATCCGTCAGCACCCTGAGCAATTTATGTGGTTGCATCGTCGATTTAAAACCCGTCCAAATCCTGACGACCCTAAATTTTACAGCTAATCCAATAGAACGAATGTATCAAAACGCATTAATCGAGTACGCTTTTATTATGTAAAAGCGTACTCTCTCCTTTTGCTTCTTCACCTAGGCAGGGGTAAGGAAGCGTTGCCATATTGTTTTGATTCGCGCTCGTTCATCTTGCAACAGGGCGGTTGACAATAGCATGTTTTGATTTTGCAACGATCTGGCATGGCCCCAATCACGAAGCTGACAATACACTTTGGTTAATAACTCAGCGTCATCAGTAGTTAACAATTGATGTTTGTTAAGTTGCTCAAAGATTCGAATATTGTCAGAGTATTGGCATAAATCTGTACTTTTATGAGCATTTGCTAGCACCAAAAACTGGGCCAAAAACTCAATATCGGCTAATCCCCCTTGCCCTTGTTTTAAATCGAACAAGTCATCTTTACTTTGATCGAGATGTTGACGCATTTTGTCGCGCATATCCGCAACAGCTTTAGCTAACTCACCGAGTTCTCTTGGGGTTTGCAATATCTGTAGACGAATATGTTCAAAGCGTTGGGCTAATTCCTCATCAGCAACAACCATGCGAGCACGAACCAAAGCTTGATGTTCCCAGGTCCATGCCTCATTTGATTGATAATTTTCAAAGCTGTCAATATGCACGACCATGGCGCCAGAGTTACCCGAAGGTCGCAACCGCATATCCGCTTCGTATAGGTAGCCATTACTGGTTCTGGTATGAAATAAATGCACGATGCGTTGACTTAATTTTAAATAAAACTGCACGGATGAAACGCTTTTTTCGCCATTGGTGACATCATCGAGCCTAGCGTTATGAACAAAGACTAAGTCCAAGTCTGAGCTGTAACCAAGCTCAATACCGCCAAGTTTGCCATAACCAATAACGCCAAATTGTTTGTTATCGGTTCCTAAGGTTTGATTGGGTTGCCCAAAGCGATGAACCATTTGATGCCATGCCATATTCACCACTTCATCAATAAGTGCTTCGGCGACGGCGGTTAAATGATCACTGACTTTCATGATCGGCAAAATACCACTGATATCTGCGGCCGCAATTTTCAGCTGCTGGGTTTGTTTAAATTGCCTCAAGCCTTCCATTTGGGCTTCTAAGTCGTCTTCTGGAATTCGAATTAACGCTTCAGATAATAACGTTCGATAATCGGTGACCGCGGGAATTGCATAGAGTAATTTGGGGTCAATAAGCTCATCAAGTAATAACGGGTATTGGGCCAAATGTTGGGCTATCCATTCACTGGCGCTGCACAATTTAAGCAGTTGTTTAAACGCCATCGCGTTTTCATATAACAGCTCCAAATAGGCTGTTCGCGTGGTGATTTTTGCCAATACCAATAAGGTTCTTTCTAGCGTTAATAATGGATCGTGTTGTTCCGCCAGTAATTCAATCAGCACCGGAATGAGCTTATCTATGGTATGACGTCCTCGTGGGCCGATACTGCGTTTTTTTAATTCCGATTTAAACAACGTTAACTGACGATGAAGCTCAACCGCAGGCCACTCTGGTTGTTGTTTTCTTATCCATGATAAACAATCTTCATCATCCCAATTAGCCAACCAGTAGGTTACCCAATGTTCACTGGCATCATGGGATTGTTCACTTTCTTCACCAATTAAGGCTGCAAACTCGGCATTAACCTTTTGCATATGCCATTGGCATTTTTCTTCGTATTCGGCCCAATCACGACACCCCATTCGAAGCGCTAATCGGGCTTGGTTTTTATCATCACTGGGCAGCTCTTGGGTTTGCTCATCGGCAAACGCTTGAATCGCATTCTCGCTTTCTCGTAAAAAACAATAGGCGCTTTCTAATACTTGTTTTGATTCATTACTAATACAATCATGTTGCGCTAAAAGGGCAAGTGCGGTTAATAAATTTCGTTCTTGTAATTGTACTTGTCGACCACCACGGATCAGTTGAAACACTTGAGCAATAAATTCAATTTCACGAATACCACCGGCACCAAGTTTAATATTATTATGTCGTTTCTTACGGCGCGCCTCTTGGGCGATCATCATTTTCATTCGACGAAAACTTTCTATCACGCTAAAGTCAATATAACGACGATAGACAAAAGGTCGTAACATGTTGCTTAACACCCCATGAAAACGGCTATCACCAATCAGCCTTGCCTTGAGCATTGCATAGCGCTCCCAGTCTCGGCCCTGATCCTGATAATAGTTTTCCATTGCATTGAAATTCATCACCAACGGCCCGCTTTCACCAAATGGGCGCAGTCGCATATCCACGCGATAAACAAAACCATCAACCGTGACTTGGTTTAATGCGGTTAATAGTTTTTGGCCAAGACGGGTAAAAAACTGTTGGTTATCGAGTACCCGACGGGCGCCAACGGTTTGGCCACTTTCGGGGTAAGAAAAAATCAAATCAATATCAGATGAAAAATTCAGCTCCTTACCACCTAACTTCCCCATCGCATAAACCAAGAGCTCTTGCTTTTCACCTGCTTTATTTTGAGGTTGCCCCCAAAGATTGACGCACTCTTTGGTTAACCAATCTTTCGCCGCAACTATTAAACAATCAGCCAGTTCGGATAATTGAGTTAAGCACCACCTTAAACTTGCGAGCTGACATAAATCCGCGATCGCAATCATAGTTAAATATTTGCGCCGAAATAACCGCAAAAAGCGATGCAAACTGGCCTCGGAGTCACAACTTTCTAATTTGGCAGAGATAGCTTGAGTAAAGTCGATATCAAGGTTTAAATTTAGCGCTAGAAAATCTAAAAACCATTGCGGATTTAGCATTAATTGTTCATAGACAAAGTCACTTAAACATAAAGCATCTTGGCATAAAGATAATTCAACTGGCGATAACTGTTGACAGATTTCAGGATGCTTTTCATAGAAGTGTTGCCAATTTTTTTGTTTTAAAGCATCCAGATTGCTCGGTAGGGGCAAGGGTTGATAAGATTGCATTTGAGAATTCACCCTGATCACTTAGTTAGGTCAGAACATAGACATATTATGTCTATGGTGTTATTAATAGTACAATTACTTTAGCATTTTTGAGGGAAGAGAGCAGAAATGCAAGCTATAAAACCATTGATTTTAATGCTTTGCCTTTGTTTAGTCGCTTGTACAGACCCCGTCGTAGAGCAAATCGCCAAACAAACGCCAGTGACTGAGCAGCGTATCGAACAGCTTGGACAAGCTTTGGACTCGGGAAAGATCCGTAATGCCAAACTGATCAACGACTATGCTGATAGAGTCTTAGCTGTAAAACCCGAATTGGCCACTTTAGTGGCTGAGTTTCGCAAAGACGCAAGCCGACAAGGCCCGATGTATCAAAGCTTATTAGACCGATACAATACCGCCGTCAATCAACCGCAGATGTTTGCCAATCATCAAGCTCTTTATGACGAACTGATTAATATTTATCAAGCGGCAGATCCCGTTTTATACTCGGATGCGCTTAGCGATCCGCTCAATGTTTTGGCCGACATGTCAGATGGCGCGTTACCCAGAGTAAACTCTTTATCTAAAGAGCAGACCTTGATGGCAAATAATGCGCAAGACTTTGGCACGGGTGACCAACTCATAGGAAACCCCAATTACGGTCAATGGCAAAATGACAGTTCGGGGAGCTCTTTTTGGGTTTGGTATGGACAATACGCTCTCTTAAGAGACTTACTTGGTGGCAATCGCGTTTATTATGACCGTTGGGGTTCAAACCGAGGCTACAGTTATTATCACGATTACGGCCGCAGTCGCTATTCGTCGCCAAGTCAGCTGCGAAAGCAAACACAAATTGAAACACGCACGCGAAAATCCTTTGAAAGTCGAGGCCAAAAGTTTACCAGTGCTTACAGTAAAAACCGCACTGGCTCTTCAGGCTTGTCAAGACAAAGCGCCAGCGCACAAACAAGCAGCAATAAATTTCGCGCTAATAATAAAAAAACATCAAGTTTTGCCAGCAAATCTAAGTACGCCAGCAAAGCCAGCTTTCGTGATAGCCAAAAAACAACCTCACGAAGCTTTCGTCGAGGGAAATAATAGGAAAGGTTATGAATCAATTACTTAATATTACTGCCATCAATCAAGAAGTGCTGATTATCTTGGCGATTGATATCGTTATTGCAATCGCCTTATTAAGTGCAATGCGTTTTGTTACCGGCCTATCCGCTAAGGTAAATACCACCAAAGAGCTAGCCAGTGAAGACAATTTTGCCTTTGGCATTAGTGTCGCAGGTAGTGTGGCTGCTTTAGGCATTGTCATGAGCGGTGCCATTTATGGTGAAAGCGCTAACAGTTACTACCTCGAAGCGTTAGGCATGTTTAGCTATGGCTTATTCGGCTTGGTGTTAATTAAATTCGGTCGTTTATTACATGATAAATTGGCCTTAAACAAACTGGATAAAATGGCGCAAATACGCAATCGCAACATCACTGTTGGCATTGTTGATGCCGCTGGGGTAATCGCCACCGCCATTATTATTCGCGCTGTGCTTATCTGGGTGAATGGCCTTGACGGTTATACCTTTATTGCCATTTTAAGTGGCTTTTTTGTTTCGCAATTAATTTTGGTCCTTGTTACTCGCATCCGGGAGTATCAATACGCCAGAAAAAATCAACATGACTCGTTACAAGAAGCTTTTGAACAAGGTCAAGTTGCACTGGCACTGCGCTATGCTGGCCAAATCATTTCAACGTCTTTGGCGGTTACGGCCGCCAGTTACTTTTTAATTTATACCCCTGAAACCATTGTTGAGAACCTTCTAGGCTGGTTAATCTTTGGTGTGGTAATGACCATATTGGTGGGTATATTGACCAGCTTTGCCAAGCGGATCATTTTATGGGGCATCAATATGACCGAAGAAGTTGATCAACAACATAATGTCGGTGTTGCGGCTATTGAAATGGCGATAAGCATTAGTATTGCTTTGATTTTAACCGGTCTAATGGCTTAGTCGAAGCCCGAACAAACGCATTGTGAAATTAACTTTTTTTAAATCTCGGTTATTCTGGGATGATACGTTATTGATCTTAACCATGGCCGTTTTAGCCGGCTGTGGTTTAATCTACGAATACTTGCTATCGCATTACGCTGGTCGAATCCTTGGTGTTATGGAAAGCACCATTTATTCAATGATAGGGCTGATGATTGTCGCCATGGGGTTAGGCTCTTTTGCGGCTCGCGCCATTAAAAATAGCTTCCAAGGTTTTGCCTGCCTTGAGTTATTAATAGGCTTAATTGGTAGCAGCTGTATTTTATTTATTGCAACCTTCATCGCTTTTACCCAAATATTACCAGCAGAGCTTGGTGAGCTTTTATCCCTTCCTCCAGATGCCATACCCAAAGGTGGGTTATTTAAGACCTTAACGTTTTTAGCGTTTAACAGCCCTTATGTTATCGGTTTTATGCTCGGTTTTTTTATTGGAATGGAAATTCCGCTTATTGCTCGTATTCGAGAGCTTTGTCATCGCCAGCATCTAGCCAATAACTTTGGCACCATGTATGGCGCCGATTATATTGGCGCGGGGGTTGGCGCCGCGATTTGGGTTGTGTTTTTACTGGCTATTGATATCAGTGAAGCGGCCGCCTTTACCGCCAGTTTAAACCTGTTAGCAGGCATTGTGTTTATGGTTCGATTTTGGCACAAATTACGCTGGCGAAAAACCTTAGTCAGTTGTCATCTCCTATTAGCGCTGATCATTGTTGGGGTTTATTTAGTCGGTAATCAATGGTTGAACCAAATGAGCAACTTGCTGTTTCTTGATAAAGTGGTGCATACAGAACAAACCCGTTATCAACAGCTGACCTTTACCGAACGCCAAATGGGTGGACACACAGATAAAATCATTAACTTTTATCTCAACTCAAGATTACAATTTTCGTCCGCTGATGAATTTATTTACCATGGTTATTTAGTTGCCCCTACCTTAGCCGGTTCAGCCCGCACCGATAACGTTTTAATCATTGGTGGTGGCGATGGCTTAGCGCTAAGAGATGTGTTGATGTGGGATCCCAAAAGCGTCACGTTAATCGATCTTGATGAACAATTGGTCGAGATTTTTAAATACCCTGAACAACATTTACCCAAGACGCTGGCGAGGCAAATAAAGCAACTGACAAAAGGTAGCCTGCTCGATGAACGCGTTACGATATATAACGAAGACGCTTTTTTAACCGTTGACACCCTATTAAAACAAGGCCAAAGCTATGACGCCATTATTGTTGATCTACCCGATCCTAGTCATCCAGATTTAAATAAGCTTTATTCCGTAAACTTTTATGCAAGGTTGCGTTTATTACTTGCAGGGGATGGCTTAATCAATGTGCAATCAACCAGTCCTTACCATGCCAAAGAAGCGTTTATATCGGTTGGTAAAACGTTAAAAGCAGCAGGGTTTAACACCGTAGAGCAAATGCATGACAATGTACCAAGCTTTGGTGAGTGGGGCTGGAGTATCGCCAGTAAATTAGGTGCGTCACCATTACAACGCTTACAACAGCAACCAAGTTTAGCTGTTGAACACCCTTGGCTTAACCTGACTTTAATTAAAAATGCCTTTGATTTTCCAAGTAATTTTTACCAAGATAAAGACTCGGTGAAAATAAATTATTTAGGCTCCCACACCTTGTACCAATATCATCAACGAGCTTGGCAAAATCAACAGGGTTTGGAAAACGCAAATTTGCAAAATTAGTGTTTGACATATTATGTCGGTATGCTAAATTAAGATTTATGACATATTATGTCTAAATAAAATCACCTTTAGGATAAACGATTTTATTTTATTAACAATAAGAGGATAACCATGAATATTCATAAAATTGCTGATCACCTTAACGGATTAGCCGACAACTCTGATACCGGTTTGGTTTTTGATTGCCAACCCATTTCAGGTGAAGTGGATGTTTTACAAATAACCGTTGAAGGTCGAGAAGAGTTGCCGGTTTTTTTGTCGGTAACAGATGATCAGATTCTTTGCATTACCTACTTATGGGGCGAAGAAGAAGTACAGCAAGAAAAGCGTGCCGCCATGCTTGAAGCCATGCTTGAAATGAATATCCCGATGCCGTTATCGTCTTTTTCAAAAATCGGTGATAAGTACGTCATTTTTGGGGCATTATCAATTAATTCATCGTTCAGTGACATCGAGCATGAACTGGCCGTTTTAAACAACAACGCGGTCGAAGTTATCGACGATATGAGCGAGTTTTTACTTTAGTAAAAGGTATGGAGTTATTATGAGTATTTTTAAAAAAATTATGACCGCTATTCGTGGTGGTGCAACTGAAATTGGTGAAGGAATTGTTGATGCCAATGCAACTCGTATCTTCGAACAAGAAATTCGTGATGCAGAGAACCACTTAACAAAGGCAAAACGCGACTTAACGTCAGTGATGGCTCAACAAATGGCGGCCAGTCGTGAGGTTGATCGTCTTAAACGTGAAATTTCAGAACACGAAGGCTACGCAGGACAAGCTCTTGAGCAGGGCAACGAAGCTTTGGCGTTGCAAGTTGCTGAAAAAATTGCGGCTCTAGAGTCAGAGTTAGGGACTCAGCAACAAACATTAGAAAGCTTTGCCACCAATGCTGAACGATTAAAAGAATTGGTGAAAAAGAGCGAACGTCAAGTTGGTGAATATAAGCGTCAGTTGTCTATGGTGAAAACGACGGCAAGTGTGCAAAAAGCGACGTCGGCAATTACCGATAACTTTGCTTCAAGCAACTCAAAGTTATTAAATGCCAAAGACTCTTTAGAGCGCATTAAAGCCAAACAACAAAAGTTTGATGATCAACTCAAAGCCGCGGAAGTACTAGAGTCAGAAGACACTGACAATTCACTGCAAGCACAATTAAAAGCTGCAGGTATTGGTCAACAAGATCAAAGTGCTAATTCAGTACTAGAGCGTATCAAAGCTAAGCAAAAATAGCCCGTAATAGCCTTAAAGCCCTGCTTTAAGGCTATTTTTTGGAGTATTAATGAGTTTTCTAAAAAATCTTTTTAACAAAGACACGCCCAAACAGCGCACACTCAATCATCCAAAGCAATTGCGGATTAACGACATTGTTGTATTTAACGACAGCTTTGCTTTACCCGAAATATTACGTGGACAACAGTTTCAAGTCACGGCAGTAAACAGCTACGAATTTGAACACCAAGTTGTTAGCGAATGGGTGTTAAATGGACACGATGACACGCAACTGTATTTATCCTTAGATGAAGATGACACCACCCACCTTAAAATATCTTTATTGGTCGATGAAGATCACGTCGGTCAATTATTTTGCCTTGACCAATTTAGCGAAGTATTTGATGAGCCGGGTCAGGCTATCCTTGACAGGCAAACCATTACATCACCATTAGCACAATGGACTTGTGAGGCATATCGGCAAAATAAATTTGCTCAAGTGGGGTATTTTCATCGCAAAGATCACCGCTGTACAACGTTATCAGAGTTTGAAGGTAAAGACGCTGGCGAACCTTTTGAACTCTATGCTCTGGAAGGAAATCATGCTCAATTTAGTATCGATGTTGAGGTTTGGCAAGACGGTGATACCGATGTTTTTGTCAATTTATTTCGTCCATTAACCGATATCGTTGACTATTTCCCAGGGAGTTTAGATGAATAATCGTAAAGTTCCTGATAAGTGGCAGTCAAATGTAAAGGCCGTGAAAGCGGTGCAGGTTGCATTTGATATGGATGAAAAAGTACAAAAAATGCTACGTAAAGCTGCCGTAGAAGCCAATTTAAGCCCGTCAGATCAAATCCGTAATATTCTTGGCTTACCGGTAAATAAAAAACCTAAACGCCCTCGCCTTACAGTGTCATTGAGTCTTGATGACTATCAATTACTGGGCGAAAAATACAACATATCGCCTGATAAGCAATTGGAAATAAAGCGTAAGTTAATGGAAGAGTTAATCGAATACGCCAAGCATTTACCAAATTAACGACACAAGCTTGTTCATAGGGTCACCTCAAGCTCACAAGGGATCATCATGATCCCTTTTTAGTTTGCGGCTTTAGCTTCTAATACCAATCCCACTCAGTTTTTGCTCACTCAGTTTTTTGCTCACTCAGTGTTGGGCAAAAACTTAATTAGATTGGTATAAGCATAGATTTATTTCAATAAAGCCACTGTGCTAAGCTAGTCATCAGAAAATCTCAATAATAAGCATAAGTAGAGGCGATAACGCTACTATTCGCTTGCTTTTGGTAATACAAATAGAAATTAAAATAAGAGGAAATATTATGCTAATAAAAATCCCTGCGTTAATTGCACAAGTACAACAACATGTAAATTGCATCAGTGCTGTTGACGCAGCAACAATGCGTCCACAAGTTGACGGTATATTAATTGATGTTAGAGAGCCGGGCGAGTATGCTGCCAAGGCATCACCAGGGGCTATCAATATTCCTCGCGGGGTGTTGGAGATGAAAGTCCTTGAACAATACCCAGAGCCGGATAAAGCGATTTTTATTTACTGTGCTGGTGGTGCAAGAGCGGTGCTAGCCGCAGAACAGCTAATCAGATTGGGGTACAAACAAGTTTGGGCCATTACCTGTAAAGTAGAGCAGGTTATTCAAGCTCATCAAAACGTCGCTTAAGCCTAGGTTTTACGGTACCAGAACTTAAACGCCCCCTCTGCTCCCCAAAACTTACACTAGAGATATAAAAGCGAAGACATACATGGTTTCACAATTAAATATCGATTTTAGCAAGCGCGTTGTCATTGACACTAAGCAGCAACCTTGGCTACCAAGCCCTAAACAAGGTGTATGGCGCAAGCCATTAGCGCGAGAAGATGCCGAACAAGGTCATGCGACAAGTATTGTTAAATATGATCCTGGCTCATCATTTCCTGAGCATAATCACCCGCTTGGAGAAGAAATTCTGGTGCTCGAAGGGGTGTTTTCAGATCATACTGGCGACTACCCTGCTGGTAGTTACATTAGAAACCCTAAAGGTTTTATCCACGCCCCATTTTCCCAGCAAGGGTGCATCTTATTCGTTAAATTGCATCAATTTCAAGACTCTGATCAAGCCCAAGTGCGCATAAATTGTAATGAAACGCCGTGGCTACAAGGTCAAGGTGGGTTAGAAGTAATGCCATTGCATGAACACCTTGGTGAGCATGTTGCTTTGGTAAAATGGCCGGCAAATGAGCGATTTAAACCGCATCGTCATTTTGGTGGTGAAGAAATACTGGTGTTATCAGGTGAGTTTAAAGATGAACATGGCAGTTACCCCGAAGGCTCGTGGCTTAGAAGCCCGCATATGAGTGTACACCACCCTTATGTGGTAGAGCCAACCATCATTTGGGTAAAAACAGGGCATTTATTTATCGATTAATGGGCCACTCTAGCGTTAACTATTCCCGCTAAAAAAGTGCTCTGTTAATTGCTTAAATTAAACAACAAACAGAGCGCTTTCATCGACATTAACCTTAATGTCACTTTAATAGGTTATTTTAACCAGTAAGGGGTTAAGCTCAAGGCGGCGTCTTTACAGTGCTCTAATGCGCACAGCAAGTTATCCACTTTATGATCAAGCCAGTTAATCAATTTCACGGGCGTTTGCTCAGAGGAACGTTGCAAATGTTCTTTTAGCAACTGCAAGGTTTCAAGCTCGTCAATACCTAGATGTAAATCCATCCAAGGCCCGCGAAAATCAATGCGTTGTTCTTCTTCAAATAAAGAGCCAAACCAACTGCCGGTTAATAAACACCTTGTTACTAACCGGTGGTTTTCAAGGTAATCATTGGCGGTTAATGTGTCACTCACCTGCAATGCTTGGGTTACATTTTTTAAGCTTAGCGATAACCAACTTGGAGCAAAGTCGGACAAGTGAGGAATATCGCCATCAAACGGTGATTTTTTTAAGATCATTTTTAGCATCGACAGTTGCATCTGATTAAAGCGCTCACTGTGAAACAAATCCCTCGCTTTTTGATAATCCACGATTGCGTGCTTTTCATCTTTAAGCTCAGCAAGCAAACTTTGGCTATATTCGATCTTTTTTCGATAATGGCCATTTTTGGTGGTCAGCTCGCGAATTTGTTTTGCTGTTTCAACCCAACTAAGCTCTTGCAAAATACCATTAATTTGCTGCCTTAAAATCTGACCATTTGCATCAGTTAAATAATCGGCATATAACCATAATCCATGGCGGGCTAGGGCGAGCATATCAGAAACGTCTGTTAAGGTTTCTAAGTTTGGACTTTGAATATACTTGTCTACCAAGACTTGCAAACGGGTTAAACTTTGCGCAAAACCACTATTAAAGGACTCCAGCAATTCCATGCTTGGATCCATTTTTAATAACGCTTTGCTCTCTACACCAGCATGTAAAGACTTACCTTGGGCTAATGCATACCCTCGAGCCGCTTTACTGTAACTGCCAGGCCTTATTGCAAAGTTTGCCATTAATATTTCAGCAAAATCAAACAACACCTCGACTTGCCCTTGTTTCAGCTCAAGTTCAATTTCGGCAATCTGCTCGTTTTGCTCATTGGCAACGATAGCGCCGGTATCATATACCAGTTCAAACTGACTATTATCGGCGTTATTAATGAGCCAACTATGACGAGTAAAGTTGGTTTCAAATAGACAACTTAATTGTGAATTAACTTGCTCTAAGACAAAATCTTGAGGCCAGATCTGGCGATCGAATAAGGTTAAATCGGGATGATCTCGACAAATATCGACATTATATTCTGGTCGGGTATGCATACCCGCAAGCACAGTACCAGAAGTCTTTACTGTTTGCTCCCATAAGCCAGAGCTCCCTTTACGCACGCGAAGGCCTATATCATGTTGGCGTAATGTGGAATCACAGGTATCGAAATATCGATTACTTAGCGTGTCCGTATGATATTCAAAGCGGACGGCATTATCCGTTAACAGTTTGGTGATTTGAGTGGGTATGTTGTCACCTAAAACTAAATACTTCAGTTCTATCTCAGTGTCCATTTATGTGTATTTTTTGCCTTCTTAAGGTACTCGATTCGTTAGCTTACAAAAGCTTTATTAGGCTTTCAATCAAAAAATAGTCATCAAATTGATCTTTTTGTACGAAAACGTCGGCATTTGCTTCAAGGTTGCAGGTAAATGTGGTGAATATCATGGCTATAGCCGTTAAAAATGTTAGCCCTAAAGCGCGGTTATAGGCTGTATAAAATAACCGTAACAAAGTTTATCCCAAGCTTTTTATTTATATTAAATTTAACCTCGATGCCTTGCGCTTGCTCTGACAAACCCCTAATATCCTAAATTAATTATTAATTTTAATAAAACTGATGATGATGAACTTAACAAAAACATTGGCTACTGCCATGCTGTGTTGCTCTTTTGTTGCCAACGCATTTATCCAAGAAAACAATAACGAGGTAGTAGAACAGGCCTCACAACAAATCTCACCAGAAAATTCTCATACTGATGATATTAAATTAGGTTTTATCAGTGACGACTTATTTATATATTTTCATTCAGGGCCAGGTACTCAGTTTCGCATTTTAGGTAGCATGAATGCAGGTGAGGAAGTCAAAGTATTATCTGAGGTTGAAAATGATTTCATCAAAGTTGAAGACGAGAAACAACGCCAAGGTTGGATTGATGCTCGCTTTTTAAGTGACCAACCAGGTCTGCGAATGGTTCTTGCCGAGCTAAATGAAGAGCTTGCCAATAAAACCGTGAAACTCAACAGCCTTAACGATCGTTTGCAATCTAGTGACAGTGAATTAGCCCACTTAGAGGCTCAAATGACCAGCTTGCGTCAAGAAAACCAAAGATTAAATCAACAGAACAATGAATTGAATGCCAAATTAGATACCGAAGATTGGGATATAAAACTCAAGTGGTTTAGTTATGGGGCTTCGGTTTTAGTGATTGGTCTATTGTTAGGGTTAATTTTACCTAGGCTAATGCCTAAACGTCGAGGCTATTCATCTTGGAGCTAGGCTCATCCTTTAAGCTCTCTACTGTCAGGTAATCAATGTATGGGCAGGTTAAATACCTGCCTTTTTTTATCGTTATACCAATCCCATTGAGTTTTTGCTGGACCACAATATTGTTTACCATGACTAAAGTTTTAAGCAATAACTCAAGCAAGTATAATGAATTATTGTTCTCAATCCCTTATACTTGCGGTCAATTAATTTAGCCAAAAACCTGATATAAACCTCAGGTTTACACCCACAGCGAACGCCATTATGAAAGTCATTTTTGATGTATTGCATTTATATTATTTACCGCAATATCTTCCTGTACATCATCAATTAAAACAACGCGGCATTGACACCAGCTTTGTTTTTTATCCCAGTAAAGACGATGCGGTTATAAAACAGATCATTGCTAATGAGCAGCTTGCTAGCCACTGGGTTAAAGATGATAAAGAAGCCAGTGCTTACTACCTAGAACAAGCTGCTGATTGGATTTTCTTTGCCAACAGTTTTGACTACCTTGACGCTATACATCAAGTCAGTAAAACCGCGCAATTGGGTCATGGCATTGGTCCTAAGGCCAGTTATTACACCAAATCAGATAAAGCGATGACCGTACGATTTGTTGAAGGTCAATACCGCTGTGATCGATTAACAGCCATGTACCCAAATGACACGTTTGTTGATGTTGGTTTTTGTAAGCTTGATAACATCATTAAAGGCCGTGAGAAAGGCTTTGAATTGGTTAAATTAGGACTCGACCCAAATAAACCAACCATAACCTATGCCCCGACCTTCTATCCAAGCTCCATTGAGTGTTTTGCCAAAAATTGGCCTGAGCAATTTGCTGATTTTAATATCCTGATAAAGCCACATTACTTTTCAATTAGTAAAGATAAATACGCCAAACAAAAGGCGTTATTAACCCATTGGTCCGGCTTTAATAATGTGTATTTAGCCACTGACTTTGACTATTCTCTCGTCCCTTTTATGGCAAGCTCTGATGTGTTAATCAGTGATGCCTCCTCTGCTCTGTTTGAGTTTGCGGCGTTAAACAAACCGGTTATTTGGTGCGACTTTCTAAAATTACGTTGGAGTTATCGTGGACCATTTGCCCACCGTTTTAAAAAACGAATGGACCAAGACTATGGCGAATACGCGCAAATTGCCGTACATGCCAAAAACTATAATCAACTTGTTGAGTTGGTCAATCAGCAATACCAACACCCCAAGATGCTCGAAGATGTGCGTTTAGCTTTTAGTGAAAAGTTGGCCGGCAAGCTCGATGGCAAGGCAAGTGAGCGCATTGTCGATTATCTTATCGCTAACGTTTGATCATTTATTTTGTAGAATCATAAGGCAATATTAGGGTTGAACACATTTAGATTAACGGTCGAATTTATACCCGCAATAAAACTGTAAAGCATGACATTGCTGGTGTAGAATAAGCCACTATTTTAGGGCAGAGAAATAGACTGCGCCTCAGAGTATTGAAAAAAGGTCTTATATGAAAAAGATTGGGTATACCACAGGGGTCTTTGACCTATTCCATATTGGTCATTTGAACGTATTAAAACGCGCCAAACTTGAGTGTGATTATTTGATTGTTGGCGTTACCAGTGATGAACTTTCAATGGCTGCGAAAAATAAAAAGCCAATAATCCCATTTAACGAACGAATGGAAATTGTTGAAAATATTAAGTTTGTAGATGAAGTAGTTCCCCAAATGAACTACGACAAAATGGAAGCGTGGAATAATCTTAAATTTGATCTGATGTTTGTAGGTGACGACTGGAAAGGCACCGAAAAATGGAACAAGATTGAACAAGACTTTGCTAAAGTAGGGGTCGAGATCATGTACTTCCCATATACATCACATACATCGAGCAGCATTTTACGCGATGTTTTAAGCAAGATTTAATGCTCAACGCGTGTTTAAAGCGCTGCTCTTAAGTAGCGCTTTGTTAGCTCTGTAGCCGCCTTCGGCAAAATAAATCTTACACCTCTCATTTTTTCGCCCTCGCCACCTCGCAACATTTATCTAACAAGCCTTTTATTTACCATTGACAGCGTGTTATAAACTGATTAATGTTAAAGCTTAGTTAAATCATAAACAGACAAACACGATGATTCATTATTTTAAACACATTCTTCTGCTAAACCTCCTGCACACCTCCTGCGGGCGTTTTTCTGTTGTTTAAAATAAACGAAAGATAAACATAAACCCGCATCAAAATGCGGGTTTTTTTATTCCCGTAAATCGGTGAATTGCAATGGGAAAAGCTATGGATACGGTAAAGATATTTGATACAACCCTTCGAGATGGTGAACAAGCTTTAATGTCAAGCCTGTCGGTGCGAGAAAAACTGCAAATAGCCTTGGCTATTGAGCGCTTGGGGGTCGATATTATGGAAGTCGGTTTTCCGGTATCATCACCAGGAGATTTTGAGTCGGTTAATACCATAGCCAAAACCGTAAAAAACTCGGTTGTTTGTGGTTTATCAAGAGCGGTTGAAGCCGACATTCAAGCTTGTGCCGATGCCTTAAAACCGGCAGAAAGATTTCGTATACACACCTTTATTTCCACGTCTGATGTGCATGTACAGCATAAATTGAAACGGCCATTTTCTGAAGTGCAAGCGATGGCGGTTAAAGCCGTACAGTTTGCCAGACGATTTACTGATGACGTTGAGTTTTCTTGTGAAGATGCTGGTCGCACCCCAATAGACAACCTATGTCGGATGGTTGAAGCAGCAATTAATGCCGGTGCGACTACGGTTAATATTCCAGATACTGTGGGCTATACCCTACCCGATGAATTTGGTGGCATCATCAGCAATATTTTTAATCGCGTACCAAACATCGACAAAGCCATTATTTCAGTACATTGTCATAACGACCTCGGCTTGAGTGTGGCCAACTCAATAGCAGCAGTACAGGCCGGTGCGCGTCAAATTGAGGCCACGGTAAATGGTATCGGTGAGCGTGCGGGTAATTGTTCATTAGAAGAAGTGGCGATGATAATGAAAACTCGCGCCGATATATTAGGCTTAACCACCAATATTAAACACAAAGAAATTGCTCGTACCTCTCGCCTTGTTAGTCAAATTTGTAATATGCCTGTGCAAGCCAACAAAGCGATTGTTGGCGCCAACGCCTTTAGCCATTCTTCAGGTATTCACCAAGATGGCATGTTAAAGGCGGCCAATACCTACGAAATTATGACACCAGAGAGTGTCGGTATCAGCAAAACCAAATTAAACCTTACCTCTCGCAGTGGTCGCCATGTAATTAAACATAGAATGCAAGAATTGGGCTATCAACAAAGTGAGTATGATTTAGAAGAGTTATATCAAGACTTCTTAAAACTGGCCGATAAAAAAGGTCAGGTATTTGATGACGATTTAGAAGCTTTATTGTTTAAACACAATCAAGAAGATGACGGCGATAACTACCGAATTGACTATATGAATGTTATTTCTGGTAGCGGCGAATTTGCCACCGCAAGCGTCAAAATATGCTGTGGCGACAACGAAACCATTCATTCGGCAACGGGTAACGGCCCTGTTGATGCGTTATATCGCGCAATAAAAGAAACCGTCGACATTGATTTTGAAGTCGCTGATTACAAAATCTCGAATAAAGGTGCGGGCGAAGACGGTCTTGGACAAGCCAATATTATTGTTCGTTGGCAAGAGCGAAACTTCCATGGTTATGGTTTAGAAACCGATATTATCGAGGCGTCAGCTCAAGCCCTTATTCAAGCCATTAACAGCATTGTTAGAGCACAAAACTTGGCGCGGATACGCCAACAAAAATACCAACAAAAACATAAAATCCAAGGAATTTAAGCGATGGCAAAAATAGCGGTATTAGCCGGTGACGGTATTGGTCCAGAAGTGATGGTAGAAGCCAAAAAAGTCTTAACTACCTGTGCGAAAATATTTCACTTTGACCTTGAGATGCAAGACTATGATGTCGGTGGCGTGGCGATTGATCGCCATGGTAATGCCCTACCACCGACAACGTTAACAGGATGTGAGCAAGCCGACGCCATTTTATTTGGCTCTGTTGGTGGCCCTAAATGGGCTAACTTAGCGCCAACACAGCAACCAGAGCGGGCTGCACTGCTTGGTCTTAGAAGCCATTTTGGCCTGTTTTGCAATATGCGCCCAGCATCATTAATGCCATCACTGTCGCATTTATCCACCTTACGTAAAGACATTAGCGAACAAGGCTTTGATGTCTTGGTGATGCGCGAGTTAACCGGTGATATTTATTTTGGTGAGCCCAAAGGCCGACGCGGTGAAGGTGAAGACGAAACCGGATTTGATTCGATGTTTTATTCAAGGGCAGAAGTTAAGCGTATTAGTCACCTTGCTTTTCAAGCCGCACAAAAGCGTAAGCATAAAGTAACCTCGGTGGATAAGGCCAATGTCTTAGCCACCAGTCAACTTTGGCGTCAGGTCGTAGAAGAAATCGCTAGCGAGTACCCTGATGTTGAACTGGAACACCTTTATGTCGATAACGCAGCGATGCAGTTAGTTAAAGATCCTGGCCAATTTGACGTGATCCTGTGCCCTAACCTTTTTGGTGATATTTTATCGGATATTTGTGCGATGGTAACAGGCTCTATGGGCCTATTGCCTTCAGCGAGTTTAAATCAAGATGGCTTTGGTATGTATGAACCAGCTGGGGGCTCTGCTCCCGATATTGCCGGTCAAGGCATTGCCAACCCCATTGCGCAAATCTTGTCAGCGGCCTTAATGTTGCGCTTTAGCTTGAATCAAGGCAAAGCCGCAAGCGCCATTGAACAAGCCGTTTCGAAGACCTTAGACGAAGGCATGCTAACCGGCGATTTATTGCCTCAGGAGCGTCAATCACAGGCCAAAACCACGGCTGAAATGGGCGATTATATTTGCCAAATGATCACAAAAATGAACAAGGACTAATTATGGCGACCACATTATACGAAAAATTATGGCAACGACATTTAGTACAAGACAAGCCGGGTGAAACGCCGTTAATTTTTGTTGACCGACATTTGATCCACGAAGTGACATCGCCACAAGCGTTTGCCAATTTAAAGTTTCATCACCGCCCCGTGCATAGCCCCAAGCGAACCATTGCCACCATGGATCATAATATCTCAACCAAGAGCTGTGACATTGATGCGGCGGGGGAGAACGCAGCCAATCAGTTAAAAACGCTTGAGCAAAATTGTCAAGAGTTTGGCATTGAGTTATACGGTATGGGCCATAAAAATCAAGGGATTGTCCACGTTATGGGGCCAGAGCTGGGCTTGACCTTACCGGGTCAGGTGATAGTTTGCGGTGATTCTCATACCGCAACCCATGGTGCTTTTGGAGCCTTGGCTTTTGGAATTGGCACCTCTGAAGTGGAGCACGTTTTAGCCACCCAAACCTTACGTCAAAATAAAGCTAAAACCATGAACATTCACTTAAGTGGCGATGTCGCTCACGGCATTACCGCTAAAGATATCATTTTAGCCATTATTGGTGCGGTTGGTCATGCTGGCGCTACTGGTTTCGTGGTGGAATACACAGGTAACGCCATAACCAATCTAAGCATGGAAGAGCGCATGACGGTGTGTAATATGAGCATTGAATTTGGTGCAAAAGCAGGTCTTATTGCGCCCGATCAGACCACCTTCGATTACCTATGCCACAAAGAATTTGCCCCTAAAGCAGGCTTATGGCTGGAAGCCGTCAATGACTGGCAAACCCTTAAAACCGACCCCGATGCCAAATTTGATGTCACCGTGAGCATTGATGCAAGTAAAATTAAGCCACAAGTAACGTGGGGCACTAACCCTGGGCAAGTAGCCGCCATTGATGAATGTGTACCTGGGCCTGAGCAGTTTAACGATCCGGTTGAGCGAGAGTCGTGTGTCAATGCCCTAAAATATATGGATTTACAACCAGGCACCAAAATTAGCGACATTTCCGTTAATAATGTCTTTATTGGTTCATGCACCAATTCTCGTATTGAAGACTTACGCATAGCCGCCAAAGTGGTCGATGGCAAACAAGTGGCATCAGGTGTGACCGCCATTGTGGTACCTGGTTCCTATCGAGTCAAACAACAAGCAGAAAGCGAAGGCCTAGCCGACATTTTTAAAGCGGCAGGCTTTGAATGGCGCCTCCCCGGATGTTCTATGTGTTTAGGCATGAACGATGACAAACTTGGCGAGGGCGATCGCTGTGCATCCACCAGTAACCGTAATTTTGAAGGTCGCCAGGGGCGTGGAGCCCGCACGCATTTGGTCAGTCCGGCAATGGCCGCGGCGGCGGCTATTGCTGGTCACTTTACGTCGGTAGAGATATAAGGAAAATCAACATGGAAAAATTCAGCACTCACACCGGTACCGTTGCACCATTAGACAGAGCCAATATTGATACCGACCAAATAATTCCAAAGCAGTTTTTGCAAAAAACCACTCGCACAGGTTTTGCCGAGCATTTATTTCATGATTGGCGTTATTTAGATTATGAAGGCACCAAAGAAAACCCAGAGTTCATTTTAAATAAGAGCGAATATAAAGGGGTGAGTATTTTGCTCGCGCGGGAAAACTTTGGTTGTGGCTCATCAAGAGAACATGCCCCATGGGCTATTCAAGAGTTTGGTTTTAAAGTAGTTATTGCACCAAGTTTTGCCGATATCTTCTTTGGCAATTGCATTAACATTGGTGTTGTTCCTGTTGTTCTGCCCGAGCACGCCATCGATGCGCTGTTTAATCAGTGCCAACAAGGTTCGCTTGAACTCACAATCGACCTAACCAACTTGCAGGTTATCAATGGTCGCGAACGCATTGATTTTTCTTTGACCGAATTTCAACAGTACTGTCTTGAAAATGGCATCGATGCGGTAGGCTGGACCTTAAAACTAAAAGATGAAATTAAACAATTTGAGCAAAACTTACCACCTTGGCAGTAAGCTTAAAATCAAACGACACAAAAAACGCATCAAGCGATAGTGACTTGATGCGTTTTATTTTATTTAATACCTCAGCGTGTTTTCGCATGATAACGCACGAAAGCGAGACCAATACAACACACTAACAACGTAAGAATGCTAAAGGGTAACACCGAGCCTGAAAACTCCGGGTTGATCAAGAAAATATTTAATGAAAAATTCACCGAACTGTGAAAAATAACCGCCAATAACACACTCTGTGTTTTCTCATACAAATACCCCATAATTAACGAAGCGCCAACCACCCAAATAAAGAACAGATAAAATGGCAAGCCTTCAACGACTCCGGTATTAAAGTAATACCCTGTTATATGCCATAAAGCCCAAAGGCAACCAACGAATGTAGATGCAACAGCCAGGCTATATTTTTGCCGAAATAAGGGTTGTAAATACCCTCGCCAACCAAGCTCTTCACCAATACTAATTAACGGGATAAATATTAGCTGCCCCATACTTACGCTTCGAAACCAGTTCTCATAATAGGCCAAGCCGGTAAAATCAGTAAAAAGCATGGTGATATAAATAAGCGTTGGCATTAACAGTAAGGCGATGGCGTAATAGCCAAGAGACACTCGATAAACAATATATTGCTTTAAAAGTTGTCGAGCTTGATGCCAACCTCCTCCAATATAACTAAACAGTACTGCCATTATCGCGGGGCCAAATAAGCCAATAAGCACCGCCGGTTTGCCAAGCTGTCCAGACTCAATAAAATACAAAGCCATCAGCATAAGCAACATAGTACTGGCTAAAAACAGCAACGGGGTTATAAAGTGCCAAGGCGTATTAACGTTTGATTGACTAAGATTATTTTCCATAGGCGCCTCCTAAAGCAAACAACTTTTTAAGGAGCAATCTTTGTTCCAAAATAATTTAAAGCAATATATTCAAAGACTTAAAAATAACAAACAAGCATCCTGAACAAAATCTTGGTCTATTTCGCGAGAAGTTAGTCATTATTAAAATTTAAAAGTTTGACTCTAAGTCATTGTTAACGTTAGTGTTAAAAAAACAATAAACAATAAGCTGGTTACAAATGGCGTTTAAATATTTGCTCTCCCTCTTTTTCATTTTTATCGTATTGGGCTGTTCTAGCTCGCCAACCATTCATTTAAATAAACGCTATTTAGACAACAAAGCGGCGAAAGCAATCAAAAGTGAACTTAAACAACTGGGATTTAATGTTGAAGAAAACCAATTGCCCTACCCAGAAGAAATCACCTCAACAAGCATCATCTATTCGCCCTTTGTACGCGATAGCGAAATAATTGAAAAAGTTGAGCATACTCTCAATACGTTTGGCTATCCTTTACAGTCAATTAACGCCCTAGTCTCTTCTAACCACTGGTACACAAAAAACTCTATTGGCCTATTTGTCGTCCCTGAACATACTCAACCCCATCAAGGCTACCATGTACGCGATCTAGCCAAACGTTATATATCGACAAACTGTGCGATTGAGATTGCACTTGAGCTCAAAAGCAATGGTATCTTTCATTACATAGAGCATGGACAGACAAAACTAAAAGGGGTTTGGCGGACAACCGGTTACCCCTATATTTTGTTAGAAAAGCAAACGCCGTATTTAAGTTATTACTACGAGGTAGGTCATGCTCAATCGAATGACTTAATAGGAAAGGTTAACATCACCTCATTAGAGCCAATAAGTAACGATAACCGCATTCAAAAGTGTCCTGTATCATTTGGCGTTCGAGACTAATAATTAATTTAGCGTTAACGATTAGCAAGCTCTTCACTTAACCATTGAAAGTGCACCTCTGTGCCTTCTTGCTGTGCGCCTTGTTCTCGTTCTAGCACGATAAAGCAATTGGCATTTGAGATGGATGACAATATGCCAGAGCCTTGCTGATTAAAAGGCGTTACCCGCCATTGCCCTTGCCCGTCAGGCTCGGCCCAAGCGCGCTGCAGTTCTTTGCGCCCAGGGCGTTTTTTAAGTGCAACGCTTAGTTTGCCGGTTAACAAAATAGGCGATTGTAATGATTTACTTTGCAAGGCTTTTAAAAAAGGCATGCCCAATTGATCTAGGGTAATGGTCGCTGACACGGGGTTACCAGGTAGCCCCAAAAAAAAGCGCTGGTTAAACTGGCCAAAGGCAAAGGGTTTACCAGGCTTTAACGCTATTTTCCAAAAGCCAATATTTCCTTTCTGCTCAATGACGTCTTTTACGTAATCGGCATCACCGACCGAAACACCGCCGGATGAGATTATCACATCGGCTTGCTCGGAGGCGCTAAGCAAGTTTTTTTCAAGCAAATTCACATCATCAGGGACAATGCCCATATCAATGACGTTGATCCCTAATCGTTTGAGCATGCCAATGCAAGTAAAGCGATTAGACTCATAAATTTTCCCAGGCGTTAGCGCCTCGCCAGATGAGATCAATTCATCGCCGGTGGCAATCACGGCTACGTTTAGACGTCGTTGCACCCAAACATCAGCGATTCCTACCGAAGCAAGTAACCCCATATCCGCTGGTGATAATTGTCTGCCCGCCTCAAATAACAATGCGCCTTGTTGGATATCTTCGCCGGCTAGGCGGATATTATCTCCAGCTTTACAGGCTTTTTTTAAAGTGATTTTATCGCCATTTCGACACACATTTTCCTGCATAACCACGCTATGTACATGTTTGGGGATTTTGGCACCTGTCATGATCCGAACGCACTGATGTGGCGCCAGCTCGCCGTTAAAGTCATCGCCAGCTAAGACATTAGCGACAACCTCAAACTCGCTGTTTTCATCGCAATATGCTGTGGCTAAGCCGTACCCATCCATCGCCGAGTTACTGTGCACAGGGACGTTAATGCCTGAGTGTATTGGCTTTGTCAAAATTCTATCTAACGCATCGATTAACGGTATTTGCTCAGCACTAAGCTCAATATTGGCATTGCGGGCAGTATTGAGCAAAAAAGACAATGCCTGTTCAAATGGCATCAAGGTATCGTTCACGCTATGACAATCACATCCCATAATGGCTCCTTGAATGATGTTTTAACTGATGAGTAACATTCTGCCACTCCTCAGGCGTATTGGTGTTGATTAATCTTGTTTGGCTTTGCACTGTCAATTCGTGTGCGCCAAGCCAATGCAACATAGACTTTACCGAGCGCTTATGAGTTTGCGTAAGGCGATCTTTTAGCTGTTGTTTTAACTCGATAGAGTAAGGCACAACACAAGGCAGAGGATGATCTGCATAGTAACTGGCCTTGCTATGTGCTGTTGAATAATTCAATAATGTCGCCAGTGTTTGCGCGTCAATACAAGGTAAGTCGACCGGCAAGATCACAAGCCAAGCATCCGCTTCAAGGTGATTAAGTACGGAGT